>JAJFLJ010000273.1 GCA_021772755.1 Candidatus Sumerlaeota bacterium | reverse complement strand
TTATTCGCGGGTTCGAATCCCGCCCGCACCTCCAGAACGAATTGACGGCGACGCGAGCGGCCCCCGACGAGTGGGCCGCTCGTTCGCTTTAGACACTATCACGAGGTTCGCCATGATTCAGTCCGTCGTACGATGCACCCTTGCCGCCGCGCTCTTCGCGGCGATCCCGCTCTCCGCCGCCGCCCAGGACGAGGAGGGCAATTCCGACGCGCCCTTCCAGTTCGACCCCACCGAAATCCGTCGCGGAATGCGGATGGGCGGCGAGTCCGGCAAGTCCCGCGACCAACTCTACTACGAGCAGGTCATCTCGCGGGTCGAACCCGATCTCGTCGGCGACGCCGACCGCCTCCCGGTCTACATCGAATACTTCAAGATCGCTCTCGTCAACGACCTGAGGATCATTCCCTTCGACGCGGAAGCCGAAGTGGAAGAGGATGGCACCATCGTTCTTACCGGCTACAACGCCTTTCCGGAAACCGGTGCCGCTCTCGTCAAGCTCCTCACCCACATGGGTTTCGAGAACATCGATAACCGCATCGAGGAACTCCCCTCCGCATCGCTGGGGGAGAAGAAGTACGGAATCGTCACCGCGACCCACGTCATCACCTACGACAGGCCTGAGCTGACCGGCGAGAAGATGACCAACGCCCTTCTTGGCGATCACGTCTTTCTTCTGAAGAGCGCACCCAACGACACCTATCTCTGCCAGACTTCGGAAGGCTACGTCAGCTACGTCGCCGCCTCCGCCGTTCGCGCCGTGGACGCCGACGAGTTCAGCGCCTGGATGGACGCTCCCAAAGTCGTCGTTCGCCTCGACTCGGAAGAGGGCGAGAACCGCGTTCCCGCAGGCGCCCGCCTCCCCTTCGCCGGAATGTCGGACGAGGGCGAGTTCGCCGTTCGCATGCCCGATGGCTCCGTGCGGAACATTCCGACGGAAATCGCCGCCATGGTCCCCGCAGGACCCGGCGAGCAGGCCTCCATCGCGATGCGGACCGCGCAGAGCCTCCTCGGCTCCAAGTACGTCTGGGGCGGCAAGACCAGCGACGGCGTCGACTGTTCCGGTCTGGTCCAGAGCTCCTACCGCGCCGCCGGCATCAACCTCGCCCGCGACGCCTATCAGCAGGCCTACGGCGGCGAGATCGTCGCGACCCGCTGGTACCGCGAGCACCTTCGCGGAGGCGACACCCTCTATTTCCTCGGGCGCGGCGGAAAGATCACCCATACCGCCATGTACCTCGGAAACGATATTCTCATCGAGGCCTCCGGCGGAACGGTACGGCTCTCCAGCTTCGACCCGGAAAGCGATCTCTACCGCGAAGCCCGTGATCGCGGCTTTTGCTTCGGCAAGCGAATCGTCCCATAATCCCCGGCTCTCCGGAACCTGGCACAGATCAGGCCCTTTATAGATTCCAGAGGAGGGGAGGGGGGCTTTTGAAAGACATCCAAGTCCAATAGAGTCAAGAGAGTACGGAATTCGGAACTTTTCGCGGCGATGCAAACCCACAACACCTTGCGATGCAGCGCCGCAACACTCTCAGAAACTTGGGTGAGACGGAGGAGGGGTGGAGGAAAATTTCCAAAAGGGTCTGGGAGGGCCTTGGCGGAATCGGAGGATCGGGAGGGTTGGGAGAGGTTCCGGGGAGGGACCCCCTGACGAGGAACGTCTGAGGCACCGGGCTCGTCCCGGTGCCTCAGACGTTTAACCGCCCCCGTTTCGGCGGGTTTTCGCTTTTCCCGGGAACAACTTCGGCCTACCGTCGATCTGACGACGAGATGCACGTCCCAGAGGCCGCCATGCGTTTGACCTGCCTGTCACCGATGATCGCCGCCGCGCTCCTTGCGCCGGCTCTGTTGTTCGCCGCTCCCACGATGACTCCCGTCACGGAGAGCGGGAAGGTCCAGACCCCCGATTTCGGAGAGCAGTGGCGCGAGGTCGTGTGGGGCGACGACGGCGCCGCCATGGTTCTCGTCCCGGGCGGGACCTACCGCATCGGGACCGAGGACTCGACGCTTCCCGATTACCTGGAAAGAGAGGGCCCTGTCGTCGAGGTCACCGTCGGCAGCTACTACATCGACAAGTACGAAGTGGAAATCACCCACTACACGGCTCAGGCGAGAAAGATCGGTTTCGAGCCTCCGCGGTTGGGAGCGCGCGACATCTCGCAATTGAAGGATCAGCCCGCCCGCGGAATCTCCTGGAACGGCGCCCGCCAGTATGCGATCTCCGTGCGGAAGGACCTCCCGACGGAAGCGGAATGGGAGATCGCCGGCCGGGGAGCCGCGATGAATCTCTATCCCTGGGGCAACGAGTTCGCCGAGGGCGCCGTCATCGGTCTCGGCGCGGTCGCCGATCCCAGGCACGGCGGCTCGACCGAACTCGACGTTTCGGAGTTCGGCGTCCACGACATGGCGGGAAACGTTTCCGAATGGACGAAGGACGGCTATGTCCGGGACTACTACCGGAAGATCGAGGGAATGGTGAACCCCTGGCTCGATACGAACAGGGAATCGCGCACCGTTCGCGGCGGGAACTACTACCTTTCCACCGGCGGGCGCATGACCGTGCGCCATCCGCAGGCGACCAATTCCGGTCGCGAGGAGCTCGGCTTTCGAACGGTCTTCCGCCTTCAGAAGCCGCCCGAACCGACGCCCACGCCGACGCCGGCGCCCCCGACGCCCACGCCGACGCCCTCCGCCAACGTTCGGATCGAGCAGGTGCGCCAGACCATCGCCCCCCTGCTCGCCGACTCCGACGCAGTGATCCCGAGCGAGATACTCGGATACGTGACGGACAAGTCGTCCGTGCACGTGTTCAACCAGACGGGTCGCGCCATCCGGCTCGGCGTGGCCGACATCGCCACCGGAGAGATCTACAGCGTCCACGACAGGACCGTCCAGAAGTGCTCCATCGCGACGGTGGCCATTCCGAAGGAAAAGCTCGTCGCCCTCTTCGCATACCCCGTCGATGTCGAGGGTGCCTCCCCCGTCTTCATCGGCCAGGCCTTTTCCGCCAGCAATCCTCTCCTCGTGATGCAGCCCCACACGTTCGGCCGCGTCGTCACCCCCGAGGGCGAGACGATCGAGTCCGGCACCGAAGTCGAGGCGACGCAGGTCTATCCCGGGCAGTACCATGCCCAGTGGAACCGCTTCCAGGTCGTCAACGAAACCGGAACACCCGTCGAGGTCTTCGGCGGCAAGGCCGAAGCGGACAGCGGTATCGCCGAGGCGTGGCGCGTCCTTCTGGAGCCCGGCGAAACGGCGCTCGTGACCGCGGCGGTCGGCGGTCCGACCAGGCTCGCGGCGAAATACATCGGCGCGACGTCGGAAGTGACCAGCGAGCTGGAGAGCTTCACGCTCGACGGAGGTGTGGATCACCGCATCTTCGTGCTGGGACACGACGAGAAGGCCGAGCGCGTGCGCGTCTTTACCGCGATGCTTCCGCGCATCTCCATCGAAGGCTTCGCAGGCTCGCTTCCCCCGGGGCTGCGAAGCGCGTATCTTCCGGGCGGTCAAAGAAGGTAGGCGCGTTCGCGCCGGAACGCGGAGATGTCCGCAGACGAATTCTCTGGAGAACCCATGGCTTCGCTGAAAGAATCGGTGATCGATGCGCTACGGACCGTCGACGACCCGGACCTGAAGAAGGACCTCGTCAGTCTGAACATGATCAAGAACGTCGTGACCGGCGAATCGGGCGCCGTCTCAATCACCGTCGAGCTGACGACCCCGGCCTGTCCTCTCAAGAAGAAGATCGAGGATGACTGCCGCCAGGCCGTCGAAAGGGTCGAAGGCGTCACCTCCGTCGCCATCGAGATGACCGCCAGGGTCAGCAACGGAACCGTTCCCGAAGGCAAGACGCCCATTCCCGGCGTGAAGAACATCCTCGCCGTGGGGTCGGGCAAGGGAGGCGTCGGCAAGACGACCACCGCCGTGAATCTCGCCGTCGCGCTTTCGAAGCTCGGCGCCCGGGTCGCGCTGCTGGACGCGGACATCTACGGGCCCAACGTGCCTTCGATGCTTGGCGTTGAGGGCCGCCCACGGGTCGTCGACAAGCGCATCCTGCCTCTCGAAGCCTGTGGAATCCGCGTGATCTCCATGGGACTTCTCGTCAGTGCGGACCAGCCTCTCGTCTGGCGCGGGCCGATGCTGCACGGCGCGCTGCGCCAGCTGCTCTTCGATGTCGCCTGGGGGGACTGCGACTATCTCGTCATCGACATGCCGCCGGGCACCGGCGACGTCCAGCTTTCCCTCGCGCAGACCGTTCCCGTCACCGGCGCCGTGATCGTCACGACACCCCAGAACGTCGCGCTTCAGGACGTTCGCAAGGGAATCGCGATGTTTCGCCAGGTGGGAGTCCCCGTCATCGGCGTCGTCGAAAACATGTCGTGGTATTCCTGTCCGAAGTGCGGCAACCGCGACGACGTCTTTTCCACCGGCGGGGGAACCGCCATGGCCGCCGAGCTCGGCATCGAGGTGATCGGCGAGGTGCCGCTGAACTCCCTCCTGCGCGAGGCGATGGATTCGGGGCGGCCCGTCGCACTGGATACCGAATCGGAGTTCGGCCGCATCTACGCCGGAATCGCGTCGAAAGTCGCCCAGCGAATCTCCATACTCAACGCCAAGGACGGCCCCAAACCCTTCGCCGTCATCTCCAACCCATGAAAGACGAGACACCCATGCCGGAGGAAGCCATTCCCGACGCGATCGGCGCCGCATCGCTCGACCCCCGCCGCAGAAAAGTCGGTCAGGTCCTGGCCTTCGGCGGACTTGCCGGCTTCGCCGTCGCGCTCGCGACGACTCTCCTGTACGAGCCGTTCCGGGTGCCCGCCGCGCTTTTCGTGCTTGTCTTCTTTTTTGCATGGAAGATCGGAAAGACCATCCTGCGCGGGAATCTCGACCGCTTCTGATGCCGGGCTCCGGAATATCCGTCCTGATTCTAACGGCCAATCGCGTTCCCAGGCTCGCCCGCTGTCTTCAGGCGCTGGCCGAAGGCGTGCGCGTTCCGGACGAAGTCGTGCTCGTCGTCAACGAAGAGGGAGACGAAACGCTCGAATTCCTCGACACCGTCGAGATTCCGTTTCCCGTCGTGCCGGTGCGCGGTCCCGGTGGCGGCTATGCGGAATCCCGCAACGCCGGCATGCGCGCGACCTCGTACGACCGCGTCGCCATTCTCGACGACGACTGCTACGCCGACCGCTGGTGGCTTCGCCGCATGGAGGATGCTCTCGAACTTCACGAGGCGGTGGGGGGGCTTGTCCTGCCCGCGCGACGACACAAGGTTCCGCCCGACTTCTCCCCGCAGCTGAACTGGCTTGTCGGTCTGTCTCCGCCGGGGTATTTCGACGAAGTCACGGGACGCGTCGATCTGCCCAGCACCTCGAACGTCGCTCTTCGCAGGAACGTCTGGGAGCGTCATCCCTTCCAGGAAATGGGCGGAACGCTCTCGGGCGGGGGAGAAGGCGACGACTACCTTCTGGGCCGGGAGGACGCGCAGTGGTGGCGTCGCCTTCGCGATGCCGGGATCGATACATTCGTCGAGACGAACGCCATCGTATGGCACGACATTCCGCCGGAGCGGTATTCCGCCGAAGCCATAGCCAGCCGCGCGGAGTCCGACGGACGCGCCCACTGGAGACGCGAGCAGCCCCGGCGTGAGACCGCCTCCGCCGCCCGCGACATTCTCTCCACCGCACCGGCCATCGCCGCCGAGACGCTGCTGAACGAGGACGTCACGTTCGCCGAGTCGCGCCGTCTCCACCGGACCTGGGCGAAGCGCCAGGCCGCGCTTCTCGACGAAGCGGTGCACGACTTCGAGGGCGGCATTTCGCCGCAGCGCCGCGCGCTGGAATTCGCGAAGCAGGGCGGCCGTCTCGCGTCGCACCTGGTGCGGCCACTGGTTCGTCTGGGAGCCGTTCGCGCGCACCACGCGTTTCGCACGACGCGTCCCCTGCCCGCAGACCCCTCCGCCCTTCGCCGGATCGCCATCCTCAGCTATAATTTCCTGGGCGACAGCATCCTGCTGATTCCCATGATGAAGGCCATCCGCGCGGCCGCGCCCGACTGTCGAATCACGCTGATCTCCGCCGAGTATCTTCGGCCCCTCTTCGAGGGCCTCGATTGCATCGACCGCTTCGCCGCTCTCCCCGACAGTCTGCCGCCTGCCGACCCCCGCTCGACGCGGACGATCCGAAACGCGATTCGCGAGAACGACCCCGACGCGATCCTCCTCGCGTACTGGCACAACGCGCCGCCGCTGGGAATCTTCACGGCAACGGACGCGCCCATATTCTGTTGGGACCACGACAACGGCATCCGGCGCGAACTCTGGAAGGATCTCGCGGCGATCCACGTGCGAAAGGACCTTCGGCAGCCCGAGCCCGTTTCGCTCCTCAATCTGCTCGCCCCCCTCGGCATCGCGGCGGAACCGCAGCGCGTTCGCTGGACCCCTCCGGACGCGGCGGTCTCGCGCGTGAAGCGCATTCTCGAACCCCGCGGCATCGAACCGGGCCGCTTCGCCTGCGTTCCTCTCGACACGCCCGGCGATTCTCCCAAGGCGTGGCCGGTGGAGCGCTACGCGGACGTCGCTCGCCATCTGTCGGAACGACATGCGCTGCCGTGCGTCTTTGTCGGAACGCGAAGCGGAAAGGGGTCCTTCGAAGCGCTGAACGACCTGCCGGAGTCATGCGTTTCGCTGCACGGCGTTGTCGATGTCGCGGAACTCGGCGCGCTGCTCTCGATGGCCCGCATCGCCATCGGCGTCGATTCGGGGCCGATGCACCTTTCCCAGGCCGTCCGCACGCCCACCGTCGCGCTCTTCAGCCACGCTTCCGAAGCCCAGTGGGGCCCCATGCCGCGCGTACGGTCCGACGGCAGACGCCCGCTGCCATTCCGAGCCGTGCGCGCGGACGACGCCCCCGCCGACTGGACGGAAGAGGAAAAAGCGCGCCATCCGCGAAACGAGAGGGTCGCGCGGATTGCCGTAGGGCGCGTGATCGGGGAAATCGACGATTTGATCGCCGCAACGGCTTCACTCCCGGGGGTCGTCTGAACCGAAGCCGCCCCCGCCCGGAGTCTCCAGAACGAACATGTCGCCGGCTTCCACGTCGCACCCGTCGATCGGTTCCAACACGACGACTTCGCCCCCCGCCCGCTCGACGCGCTGCGAACCGGGTTGGCCCGGTTCGCCGCCATTCATTCCGAACGGTCCGCGCACACGGTGCTGGGTCAGAACCGACAGCGACATCGGCTCCATGAACCGCAGCTTCCGTACGATTCCATCGCCGCCCGCGTGCGCACCCGCACCGCCCGAACCGCGGCGGATCGAGAACTCCTCCACGCGAACCGGATAGCGGTGTTCCATGATTTCCGGATCGGTGATGCGCGTGTTCGTCATGTGCGTGTGAACGGCGCTTGCGCCGTCGGCAGCGGCCGTCGCGCCGGAACCGCCACACACCGTCTCGTAGTACCCGAACCGCTCGTTCCCGAAGAGCACGTTGTTCATCGTGCCGGCGCTCGACGCGGCGATCCCGAGCGCCTTGATCAGCGCGCCCGTCACCCGCTGGCTCGTCTCGATATTACCGCCCACGACCGCGGGATAGTCCTCCGCCGGCCGCGCGGGATTCAGGAACGTCCCCTCCGGGACGACCAGTTCGACGGGCCGCAGCAGACCGGAATTGAGCGGCAGCGGAGGCCGCTCCCCGTCCGCCAGCATGCGAAGCACATACAGCACCGCCGCGTTCACGATCGCCGGTCCCGCGTTGAGGTTTCCGGGGTGAACGCTGCCCGAACCGGTGAAGTCGATACGCGCCGAGCCGTCGCGAATCCGAATGCGAACGCGGATCGGCGTACCGTCGTCCATCGCCTCTTCGGCTTCCGCGTCGAGATCGCCGAGCCCGCGCAGGACGGCGCGCATGCGCTCTTCGGCGCGCTCCTTCAGCCGTTCCATCATCGCGCGGACCGTCGCGGGCGAATGCGCTTTCGCCAGTCGAAGCAGCGCATCGGCCCCCTGGCGGTTGGCGGCCACGGCGGCGCGCACGTCCGCGATGTTGTCCTCCGTCGCGCGCGAAGGCCACGCGCCCGCCGACAGCAGTTCCCGAAGTTCCTCCCACCGGCCCGTTCCCCGGTCGGCGAGATACATCGGGCGGATAATGACACCCTCCTCGCTCAGGCACGTCGCGTCCGGCGGCATCGAACCGGGGCGCGCACCGCCGATCTCCGCGTGGTGGGCGCGACTCGCCGCGAAGCCGAGCAGCCGTTCGCCGAAGAAGACCGGCGTGATGACCGTCACGTCCGGCAGATGCGATCCCCCGTACGCAGGGTGATTCGTCACGACGACGTCTCCGGGCCGGTACTCCAGAACCTCTCCGGCCTTCTGAACGCAAAGCGCCATCGCGCCCAGGTGCACCGGAATGTGCGGGGCGTTCACGACCAGCTCGCCCTCGGGATCGAGGAGCGCGCAGGAGTAGTCGAGCCTCTCGCGGATGTTCGTCGAAATCGCCGTGCGCCGCAGCATCTCCCCCATCTCGCCGGCGATGGCGCGAAAGCGGTTCGTAAACAGCTCGAGGGCGACCGGATCGACGCGCGTCATTCGGCGGGCTCCGTTCTGGAGAGAATCAGCGTCCCGTGGGCATCCAGCGCGAACGTCCACGACGCCTCCACCATGACGGACGTATGGCGGTCCGCGTACAGGCAGGGTCCGCTCGACGAATCGCCGGGCTCCAGATCGCGACGCAGATACACCGGCAACCGCGCTTCGACACCATCGGCGACGACCGAATGCGCCGTCGACGGCCTTGCGGTCTTCCCGCGCGGAACGGCGTCCGACGGCGCTTCCGCATCGCGAATCTCCGACGCGACGACGCGCAGCGATTCCACTTCGATCGTCTTGCCCTCGGGATAGTAGCCGAACAGTTCCGTGAAGCGCCGCCTGAACCCCGCTTCCAGCGCATCCGGCG
>JAJFLJ010000272.1 GCA_021772755.1 Candidatus Sumerlaeota bacterium | reverse complement strand
GCCTCGATGACGGCCGCCGTCACCTCGCACATGAACGCGTAGTCCGTCCGCCCGGCGTCCTCCAGCGAGAATTCCACGTCCTCCACGATCGAGCGCGCCACGCGCACCATGTCCGTCGCGATCGCGATCACCTCCGCCGGCGTCTTGCGGAGCTTGTACTCCATATGGATCGGCGACGTCGCGATGAACGTGTGGATGCGCGGGCGCTTCGCCTGCCTCACCGCCTCGCCGGCGCGGACGATGTCGCCCTCGCGGGCGCGGGCGAGCCCCGCCACGATCATCGGATTCTCGTAGTTGCCCATCTGGCGCGCGATCTCCGAGACCGCCTCGAAGTCGCCGTCGGAGCTGATGGGGAAGCCCGCCTCGACGACGTCCACGCCCAGGCGGTGCAGCTGGTTGGCCACAGCGAGCTTCTCGCGCAGGTTCATGCTGCATCCCGGCGCCTGTTCGCCGTCGCGCAGCGTCGTGTCGAAGATCAGAACGCGGTCGGTCTTCTGCTGGTTTTCCTTGGGGGTCGTCATGATGGATACACCTTGGGGAGTGGGCGGCCGTGCGGTCGGTTGTTCCGTGCAGGGTCCGCGAAAGGGTCGAAGGTTGTGCGTGGGCGGGGGAGGGCGGCAGGGCCGTGGCCGTTCCGTTCGGAACGATCACGGCATGCTAAGTCGAAGCGCGCGAAGGAGCGCCGCGCCGCGTGGCGCGTGGCGTCGTTCGTTCGTCCGTGGTGTCCTCTTCGCAGTCATCGCAGCACCGTCTTTCGCGGAAATGAAAACGCCCCCGATGGACGTCGTGTTGTCCATCGGGGGCGCGTGGTCGTCGCTCGGTACCACCCCGATTCGCCTGCGGTGTGCAGGCTCTTCGTTGCTCCTCTGACGGGGGAGGTCGTCCCGGCCGGAACTACTCGCCCCTTCGGGGGCTTTCGCGCCGACGGCTCGGAGGCCAGTTCGGCGGGCGGACGGCAGAACCCTTCCAGCCTTGGGGTTCCTCTCTCTTGCTCGGTCCGGTCCGCTTACTCTTCCTCGTCGCGGCCTTTCGCGGGGCCGGAGGCGGCTCGCGCCGCGTCCGTATGTACGGACAAGGGGTCCGCGCAGAACCCGTCCCTGTCAAGGAGGGAGTGGCGGGCGGCCACGCTGTACCCGGAGAACGCCCGAACTGGCTACCTGAAGCCCTCGAAGAAACCGGCATCGATTTCATAGGCCGTTACCGGCTTGAGACCGAGTTCGAGCTTTTCGAACAGATCGACGAGCTTCTCTCCATCCACCAATTCGATCGGCGGTGCACCATCCCGCCTCGCTTCCTTTCTCGCTTCGGTTGTAAACGTTCCCGTAGTGATGATGATGCCCTTGTCGGCACGACCCTGCATCGCACCGCGGAAATCGCGTACCTTGGAGCAGGGAACGCTTCCCTCATATCGCTTGCATTGGAACAGGACCTTGAAGCTGACGAACGCATTCAGTTCGAGGATCCCGTGCCCATCGATTCCCCCGTCGCCCGACTTGCCGGTTACCATGACTTGTTCGAATCCGGACTCGCGCAGGAGCCGCTGGCAAATCCTCTCGAACCCATCCGGAGGCAGGGACTTCAGGATGGAGAGCAGCTGCGTTCCGTGACCTTGCACCGCATCGTCGACCGTCGCCAGTTCTTCCTCGTTTTCCTCGGCTGCTGCGGAAGCGCGGGATTTTGCGAATCGCTTCTGGACGACCCGAAAATCGCTGTACGTATCGATCTCCGCGATGGGGGTTTTGAGCCCCATTTCCGTAAGGCGCCAAACGCCCTGCTTTCCTCCATCGATATAACCTGTCTTGGCAAGATAGAATCGTGCCCATCCGACCTGATTGCGTACTCGGGACTGCCCGCCTTTGACCAGATCGGCCTGTTCGGCTTCAGAGATGCCGAGCTTCTCGATAACGAGGTCGGTCGCCTCGGCAGGCTTTGCGGACCCGCCCAATTCCCTGAGCACTTCGATGAGTGGCACGTAGAATCTCAGGAATAGGGGTCCCGTTTTTTTCGCCATGCCGCACTCCTTCAGCCTGTCCGGATGGCTGAGTTGGTTGCAGGATTCACTGGATGACGCAATCCAAGACCGCTACCTTCCCCGCCGTCCGTTCTTCCCAAGCCGTCGCTTCACCTGCCCCGCGCCGATGGCAAAGCCCGACACCACCCGGACCGGCCACGCGTACAGCGCCTGCACGAGGAGCGCCTGCGCCGGCACGGCGCGCTTTTCCTTCACGCTCCCCAGCAGAACCTGCGCGACGAGTCCCATCGCCAGCGCCGCGCCGAACGCGATCGCGAACGACGCGCCCGTCGGCAACCGGTCCGGTTCCATCGACCGCATCACGTCGAGCGCCTTGCCCACCAGCAGCGGCGACGTCCCGGCACTCAGCGCCAGCGTCACCTGAAGAATCGCCATCGTCGCCGTCACGTCGCGCTTCGGGCTGCTCGCCAGGACCAGTCGCGTCTGCGAAATCGCATGGCCCGCCGTGCACACGCCCCAGACCAGCCACGATGCCGCCATGTCCGCGTATCCGGGCACGATCATCCGCAGCGCGCAGAGAATCCAGTATGCGATGCACCCCAGCTGCCCCGCATCGACGACGCGAAGCACCGGCCGGCTCCCGGCGCGGTCGGAGAGCCGCCCGAAACCCACCGCCGTGAACAGAATGCCGATCGGACTCAGCGCCTGCATCACCAGCACCTCCCGCCGAGTCCATCCCATGTCCTCGTTCAGAAACAGCACCAGGAACGCCGGCACCGCCGAAACCGCCAGCGTGTACAGCACGATGAACCGCGCCGCGCGGCGGAACGGCGCGTGGCCGAACGCGTAGCGCGCAGCCCTGGCCAGGTCGGCGAGCCTCCGCCGCGGCTGGCGCGCCGCCTCCTCCGGCCGACACTCCGGCATCTTCGAGAGGAACCACGCGCTCGCCACACCCGCCGCCCACGCGATGCCGAACAGCACCGCGTACTGCCACGCGCGCTGCTCCGCCCCCAGGATCAGCCCGCTCGCGATCATCGCCGCGAATGCCGCGATGTTGATGGCGCGCTGCTCCACCCCCAGGAAATAGCCGCGCTGGTCCTCCGGCAGCAGAGCCCTCAGCCACGGCAGCCACGCTCCCGCCGCCATCCCGCGAATCGTCGTGAACAGCAGCATCGGAACGATCATCCCCAACACCAGCAGATGTTCGGGAAGCCGCCCCGCCATCAGCGTCAGCGGAATGATCGGCAGCAGCATGAAGGCCCGCGTCGCCCAACCCAGCACCATGATGCGGCGGTACCCCATGCGGTCGACCGCGTTGGTCATGAAGAGCTGAAGCCCCGCCATGAACGGCGCCAGCCCCGTCAACAGCCCGATCTGCCACTCCGTCGCCCCCAGAAACCGCGCCGTCAGTACCATCGGCGCCCCCAGCGCGATGGTGAAGTTCACCGCGTTGCAGGCCTGGAACGCCAGAAGCCAGCGCGTTTCCGGAGGAAGCCCGTGCTTGGTTGCGAAGCGGGATGCGGATCGTGACATGAAAAAGACCGGCCGCCGGGACCGGCGTGTCTTTGACGGGCTCCCGCGCCGGGCCGCGATGGAAAAAACCGCCCGCGCGCTGGTGGCCGTTACACGCATGGTGGCTTGGGCGTCTCGCCCAAGCGAACGACAGCCGCTTCATGCGCGCGATGCCTGGGCGGGACGCCTAAGCCACCCTCAAAGCCCGCCCTCCGTGTTGAAATCGTTTCCGCGCAGCCCGTCACTCCACGCCGAAGACATCCAGTTCCACCGGAAGGCCCGGCTGGTCCGAGATCGCGAACCACGAGAACGAATCGACGTCTGCCGCGATGCGGTTCGTCGCCGTGTCCAGCGCGAAGTTCGTCACCACCTGCTCCCAGGGGCCGGATTCGGAAGCGCCTTTGTACAGCACGAGCGCGCTCTCCGTCAGCCCGCCGATTTCCGAATCGAGGTATTGCAGCGTCACTCGCGCCGTCGTCCATCCCGTGCGGTCCGTCGAAATCTCCCAGATCGTGTCGGCCACGATGGCGGGCGAGAGTCCCGTCGCGACCGCCGAGTCGTCCCGCTTCATCGTCACCGTCTGAAGCGACGCGCCCGCGGCACCGTCGTCGCCCGCGTCGAAATCGATCCAGCACCGCGAGGGCGGAACCGCCTGCGTGCCGTTGGCGGTGCGGCCGACTGCGGAGTTCGGCGCGTCGCCGGTCCGTGCGAAACTCCGCCACGTTGCCGATGTCGGTACGGAACTGCCCGGCAGCGGACCGTACACCAAGTAGTTGTCGCCGCTGCCGTTCGTCGCGTCGCCGGCGCCGTCGCCGGAAGGCGCCCCGATCGCGATGTCGTCCAGGCCGTCGCCGTTGACGTCGCCCGTTCCCGAAACGCTCGAACCGGAGAAGTCGTTGTTCGCGACGCCATGAAGCACCAGCCCGTCGCTGCCCGCCAGCGACGCAAGGTCCAGTGCCGCTCCGAACGGCGAGACGCCCGTGTCGCGACCGAAGACGACGATGCTTTCGCCCGCGCTGGCCCGTCCGTCCGCGACGCTGTCCGCGTTTCGCGCGCCAATCAGAACGTCCCCGTAGCCATCGCCGTTCACGTCCCCGGCCGCACCGACGGAGAACCCCGCCTGGTCCCCGGTGTCGTCGCCATGAATCACGAAGCCGTCGCTTCCTCCGAGCGAGCCGAGCCCGATGGGCGAGGAAAACGCGCTCTCCGACCCGAACACGACGTAGGCTTCGCCGGCGCCGGGCCGCCCGTTCGAGGCGCTCGCCGCGTAGGGCGCGCCGACCACGATATCTGCGAGACCGTCGCCATCGATGTCGCCGGCGGTCGAGACGCTGAAGCCCGCTTCGTCCCCGGCATCGATTCCCGTCAGAACGAACCCGTTGGCTCCCGTCAGCCCCGCCAGATCGAACGACGCGCCGAAACCGGAGGTGTTGCCGAACAGGACATACGCGCGGCCTTCGTCGTTGCCCGAACCGATCACGAGATCCGCGTGGCCGGCTCCGACGAGGAGATCGTCGATGCCGTCGCCGTTGACGTCGCCCGCACCTGCGACACCGCTCCCCAGCCGAAAGCCGTCGGTCAGATCGTCGTCGGAATCGAAGAGGGTGAAGCCATCGGATGCCCCCAGCGATCCCAGGTCGATCGAGGCGGGAAAGGCGGAGCTCCGCCCGAGGATCACATACACCGCGCCTTCGAAATACGAGTCGGCATCGGAATCCGCGAAGGGGGCTCCGACGGCGAGGTCGTCGAACCCGTCTCCGTTGATGTCGCCGACCCCTGAAACCGAGATGCCGGCGTAGTCTCCGGCCGCCCCACCCAGAATGCGAAAGCCCTGCGCGGCGCCGACGGCACTGCCGTCCAGCGGGGTCGTGAAGGCTCCAGAACCGCCGAACAGGACGAACGCCTCCCCGGAATTAAGCCGTCCGTTCGCCGCTCCGTCTCCATAGGGCACCGCCACGACGACGTCCGAGAACCCGTCTCCGTCGATGTCGCCGACCCCCGAAATCGAAAGCCCGCCATAGTCGTCCGCGTCTTCCGAGACGAACTCGAAGCCGTTGGTTCCATCCGCCGGGGTATCCAGCGTCTGCCCGTTCGCCAGCCCGCCCTGCTGTCCGAAGACGAAATACGCGCGCCCGGCCCCCGCTTCCAGTGGGCCGCCGTAGGCGTAGGGGGCTCCCACGGCCAGATCGCCAAGTCCGTCGCCGTTGATGTCGCCGGCGCCCCGGGCGCTCGCCCCGGCGGCATCCGAGGCGTTGGCGCCATAGAGGACTAGACCATTGGTTCCATTGATGTTAGACAGGTCGAATGTCTGGGCGGGGGAGGCCCCGGCAGCCAGCGCCGCGAGCGCGAGTGCCGCTTTCCCAAGTCTGGTGCCAAATCCGGGTCGAGCCATCGGTACACCGCCTCCGAGAAGTCGTTCGTACTTGTAAGACGTATAGGCGCGGTTCACTTCGATTCGCAACCCGGTTCTGCCCGGACTGGCGCGTGGATAAACTCCTTGCCTTGGACCCGGGGGCTTTCGAACACTCCGCGCGGTTTTGGCGCACTTGGATTTCTGCGGATCGGCTATGTTGAATTCTTCGTTTCACTTTGTGATTTTTTTCACAGACACGGCTCCGGCGAGACAGCAAACCGCAACAGCCTCAGTCGCCTACAAGTCCGACGCCCCCTTCGACGGTCGCCGGGAGATCGAAACTTGAGCATCACCACCCAAGCCGTTCTTGCCCGCTGGAGGCTTCTCGCCATCGCTGGCGTGTGTCTTTTGATGGTTGCCGTCAAAGCCTGGACTTTGACGCACAACCAGGGCTATGAGCCGACCCAGCCCATCGCGTTCAGCCATGCCCTTCATGCGGGTCTCGAAGAGGGCCAGCTCGGCATGGACTGTCTCTATTGCCACAGCAACGCGGAGAAGTCCCGCCATGCCACGGTTCCCCCGATGGAAACCTGCATGGGCTGCCACTCCGTCGTTCGTCTCGACCGCCCCGAGATCCAGAAGCTGACCGAATACTACGAGAACGACGAATCCGTTCCGTGGGTGCGCGTCTGGAGTCTTCCCGATCACGTCTATTTCGACCATTCGGCGCACGTTGCCGCC
>JAJFLJ010000271.1 GCA_021772755.1 Candidatus Sumerlaeota bacterium | reverse complement strand
TTCCCTTCCTGGAGGTCATTCGCCACTCCAGCAACATCGGCACGGTCAAGGCCGCGCAGGTTCTCGAAAACCGCGAGTGGTACGACTATCTCCGCAGCTTCGGGCTGGGAGGGAAGACGGGCATCGATCTTCCCGGCGAAGACGCCGGGATTCTCTATCCCGTGGAGAAGTGGACGAGCTACAGCCGCACGTCGCTGCCCATGGGCTACGAGCTCGCGCTGACGCCGATCCAGATCGTCACGGCGGTGGCGGGACTGGTGAACGGCGGCGAACTCCTCGAACCGTACGTCGTGAAGGAAGTGCGCGACTCGCGCGGCAACTCGATCCTCCGGCGCGAACGCACCGTGCGCCGCCGGATGATCCGGCCCGCGACCAGTCTGCTCATGCGCGAGGTCATGGAGGACGTCGTCGTCAACGGCAGCGGCGAGAACGCGCAGGTGCCGGGATACCGCGTGGGCGGCAAGACGGGCACGACGCAGAAGAGCCACATCCTGGACCGGCGCGAGTACATCGCGTCCTTCGTCGGTGTGATTCCGATCGACGATCCCCGGTTCGCGATCTACGCCTACGTCGACGACCCCCCGCGCGAGACGCACTACGGCGGCGAGGTCGCCGCGCCCATCTTCCAGAAGATCGCGCGCGAAGCCGTCCGCCAGTACGGAATCGCGCCGACGATGCCCGAGTCCGGGGACGCGGAGATCGCGCTGGCGATGCTGCGCCGGGCGCCGGACGTCGTTCTCACCCAGGGCAGCTACATGCCGGACCTCTCGGGTCTGACGATGACCGAAGTGCGCGACGCGCTCCGGCCCGTCGCCGACCACCTCGATCTTCGCGGAAGCGGGCGCGTCGCCGACCAGTCGCCGCTGCCCGGCACGCCGCTTCAGCCCGACACGCACGTCACGGTGATCCTCCGTTCCGACGCCGTGCCGCGCACCCTGCTGGAAACCGACGATATGACCGTTGCGGAGAGTGAACCGTGACCTTCGAACCGAAACCCATGGCGCTTGGCGCCCTCGTGGAGCGCGCCGGCATTCCGGAGTTCGACATCTCCGGTTCGCCGAACGCGATCGTCGCCGACATCCAGACCCGCGCGCAGAGCGCGTCGCGGAACGGAATGTTCGTCGCGATCCGCGGAACGCAGGTGGACGGACACCTCTTTCTGTCGGAGGCCGTCGAGCGCGGCGCCTCCGTGCTGGTCGTGGAGCGCGACGTGCCGGCCTACCCCGGCACGACGATTCTGCGGGTGGACAACACGCGCCGCGCCCTCGGCCCCCTGGCCCACGCGTTCCATGGCCGCGCGGCCGCCGGTCTGCGCACCTCCGCCGTGACCGGCACCAACGGCAAGACGACGACAGCCTGGCTGATGCAGTCCGTGATGGAGGCGGCCGGCATGAAGGCGGCCTTCGTCGGGACGATCGGCGCCTATTGGGGCGGAGCGCTTCGGAGCGAAACGATCACGACGCCCGACGCGCTCGACCTTGCGCGGCTCTTCGCGCGGATGCGCTCGGAAGGCGTCGAGGCGCTCTCGATGGAGGCGTCGAGCCACGGCATCGACCAGGGGCGTCTTTGCGGCATGCCGGTGCACGCCGGCGCGCTGACGGGAATCACCCAGGACCATCTGGACTATCACGGTTCCTATCCGTCGTACATCGCGACCAAGCGGCGGCTGTTCTTCGACCATGTCCTGCCGACGCCCGGCGGGGTCGCGTGCCTGAACGTGTCGGACCACACGGGCGAGGAACTCTGCTTCAGCTATCCGGGCGAGATCGTGCGCTTTTCCCCGGAAGAGCGCGGCGAGGCGGACGTTCTGGCGCGCAGCATCCGCAGCGGCGTGGACGGAACGGACTTCGAAATGGTCGTCGGCGACCGCAGCGTGCCGGTTCGTTCTCGGATGATCGGCCGCTTCAGTGTCACGAACATGCTGGCGGCGGCCTCGATGGCGACGGCGATGGGCATCGACCCCGAGACGATCGCGCGGGGAATCGCGCGCGCCACGCCGGTGGCCGGCCGCTTCGAGAGCGTTCGCGCGGGCCAGCCGTTCCTGGTCATCGTGGACTACGCCCACACGCCCGACGCGCTCGAAAAGGTTCTGCGCGCGGCGCGGCGTCTGACCGCCGGCAATCTGATCGCCGTCTTCGGATGCGGGGGCGACCGCGATACGACCAAGCGCCCCCTGATGGGCAAGGCCTCGGCGCGTCTTTCCGACTACATCGTCGTGACCTCCGACAACCCGCGCTCGGAGGACCCGCAGCGCATCGCCCTCATGGCGGTCGACGGAATCCGGAAGATGAACTACCGCGGCTCGCGCTACGAGATGATTCTCGACCGCGCCCACGCCATCGAGAAGGCGCTGCACCTGGCCCGGCCCGGCGACTGCGTGATGATCTGCGGCAAGGGGCACGAGGACTACCAGGAGATCGACGGCGTTCGCCACGCGTTCGACGACCGCGCGGTGGCGACGGCGATCCTCTCCACGATGAAGGACAACTGGTCGCGCATTCGCGGCGCATCCGCCGTCGGGGGGGGCGTCTGACGTGAAGATGACCGCCGCACGGATCGCCGAAGCCACCGGAGGCCGCCTGCACGCGGGCGACGGGTCGGCGCTCGCGACGGGGGTCTCCACGGATTCCCGCGAGATTCCGCGCGGCTGCCTGTTCGTGGCGATTCGCGGGGAGAATTTCGACGGCAACGCGTTCGTGGCCGACGCGTTCGCAGCCGGCGCGAAGGGCGTCGTCTGCGACAGCGCGCCGGAATCGGTTCCGCGCGGGGCCTTCGTCATCGTCGTGGCCGACACGACGCGCGCCCTCGGCGCGCTGGCACGCGCATGGCGCCGCATCGTCAACCCGATGCTCGTCGCCGTCACGGGCTCCAGCGGCAAGACCACCGTCAAGGATCTCGCCGTCCACCTCTGCACCGACAGCATGCAGCTTCTCGCGACGGAGGGGAACCGCAACAACCACATCGGGCTTCCCCTCACGCTGCTCGGCCTGCGGGAGGAGCACACGACGGCCATCGTCGAGCTCGGCATGAACCACGCCGGCGAAATCCGCACGCTGACGGAAATCGCCGAGCCCGCCATCGGCGTGCTCACCAACGTCGGCGACGCCCATCTGGGCAACTTCCGCGACAACGACGGGCTGATCGACGCCAAGGCCGAACTCTTCGCCACGATGAAGCGCAACACCACGGCCATCGTGAACTCCGACTGCCCCAACACGCGGAAGATCCGCGATTCCGGCATCCTTCCCTGGGAGATCGTCACCTTCGGCGAGAGCCCCGGCGCGAAGATCCGCGCGACGGACGTTCGCCCCATCGACCCCATCGGCTGGGAGTTCCGGACGCTCTTCTTCCTCTGGGACCAGCACCTTCGGCTTCCCGTCTTCGGGCGCTACCAGGTTTCCAACGCGCTCGCCGCGGCGAGCGTCGCGCTTCTGCTGGGCATTCCGCCGGAAACGATCGCACTGCGCATGGCGACGTTCGATCCGCCGCGCATGCGCTCGCGCGTTCACGACTGGCGCGGCATCACGGTCGTCGCCGACTGCTACAACGCCAGCCCCAGCGCCACCGTCGCGGCGATCGACTCCTTCGCGAAGACGCCGAACCTCAAGCGCCGCTTCGTGCTTCTCGGCGACATGGCGGAGCTCGGCAGGTTCGCCGAGGCCCAGCACCGCCGCGTTGGCGCCGCCGCGGCGAAGGCCGGCATCGATCTCGTCGCGACGACGGGCGAAGAGGCCCGCTGGATTTCCGAGGAGGCATGCGCGGAGAACGCTTCCGCCGAGCACTTCGAGGACATCGACCACGCCGTGCAGTATCTCGTCTCGCAGCTGCAGCCGGGCGACGGCCTGCTGGTGAAGGGCTCGCGCGTGGCGCGGCTGGAACGGGCCATCGAGTCGCTGCAGGCGAGACTCGCGGGAACGGAGGGCGCCGCGAAATGACGACGTGGCTTCTCTCCCTCTTCGGCGGCTCCGGCACCGCGCTCGATTTCCTCGGCTACACGACGGTGCGCGGCGCCTGCGCGCTGATGACGGCGTTCCTGATCTCCATCCTGCTGGGCGAACGCACCATCGCCTTTCTCCAGCGCCTGAAGTTCGGCCAGCACATCCGCGACGACCGGGGCGGCGACGCCATCAGTCTCAAGGACATGCACGCGGAGAAGGCCGGCACGCCGACGATGGGCGGAGTGCTGATGGCCGCCTCGATTCTCGGCGCCATCGCCCTGTTCGGCGACTGGACCCGGCCGGTCCTGCCCGTCGCCGCCATCATGATGATCGGTTTCTGCGGAATCGGCTTCGCCGACGACTACCTGAAGGTCGTGCGCGGGAACTCCGACGGCCTGTCGGCGAAGTCGAAACTCCTCGGCCAGAACGCGCTCGCCCTCTTCTTCGGAATCGCCTGCGTCACGATGCTCGCCCACACGACCTCCTACGCCCACGCGGACGTTCGAGGCACGTCGTTCATCGCTCTTCCGTTCTTCAAGGACGTCGTCGTCTCGATGGGGCTTCTCTACATTCCCTATGCGATGCTGGTGCTGGCGGCGACGAGCAACGCCGTCAACCTGACGGACGGGCTCGACGGGCTCGCCACGGGGGTGACCATCACGGCGACGCTCTGCTTCGGCGTCGTGGCGTATCTCGCCGGCCACGCCGGGCTCTCCTCGTATCTGATTATTCCGCACGTCCAGGGGGCGGGCGAGCTCGCCGTGCTGCTGGCGGCCCTGGCCGGCGCGTGCTTCGGCTTCCTCTGGTGGAACGGCTATCCCGCGCGCGTGTTCATGGGCGACACGGGCTCCATGATGATCGGCGGGCTGCTGGGCAGCGTCGCCCTGCTGCTCAAGCAGGAGTTCCTGCTGCTCATCGCCGGCGGCGTCTTCGTCGCCGAGACCCTCTCCGTCATACTCCAGGTCGGCAGCTACAAACTGCGCAAGAAGCGCATCTTCCTCATGAGCCCCCTTCACCATCACTTCGAGCGCGCGGGCGTTCCGGAGTCGCACATCATCGTGCGCTTCTGGATCGTGTCGGCGCTTCTGGCGCTGGCGGGGCTGAGCACGCTGAAGATGAGATGAAACCGCGATCCGTTCGCAACGCCGAGAGAACCGCCATGCGTCACGAAACCCACAACCCCCGACCGATTTCGAAAGGACCGCATCCGCGGCCCCGCACCCCATCCCCTTCCCGCTGATACCCGTTCCGGAGGTACTGTTCCATGTCCGATGTACGAAACCACGAGTTCCCCTATCGCCGCGTCTGCGTTTTCGGAGCCGCACGATCGGGGGTTGGCGCCATGGCGCTTCTCCGCCATCACGGCGTCGAAGTCGTCCTGGTGGACGAAAAGCCCGCAATGGAGTTCCGCTCCCTCATCCGCCGCCTCAAGCGGCTCTACGTCACCTCCTACTTCGGGGACTTCGACGAGAGCGTGCTCGACACGTGCGAAGCCCTCGTCGTCAGCCCCGGCATTCCGCTGGAGCACTGGCTGAACCAGACCGCCGTCAACCGCCACATGCCGATCGTGTCGGAGGTGGAGCTCGCCTCCTACTTCGCCGGCGAGGCCGCGCCGGTCTGCGCCATCACCGGCACCAACGGCAAGACGACCACCACGACCCTCGTTGGCCAGATGGTCACGGACGCCGGCAAGAACGCGGTCGTCAGCGGCAACATCGGACGCGCGTTCTCCGACGGCGTTCTCGCCAGCCAGGACGCCACCCGCGACACGGTTCTCGTCACCGAGATCTCCAGCTTCCAGCTCGAACTCGTCGAGAACTTCCACCCCCACGTCGCCGCGATCCTCAACTTCTCGCGCGCCCACGAAGACCGCTATCCCGACATGCGCGACTACATCGAGGCGAAGCTCAAGATCACCCACAACCAGACGGAGGACGACCACCTGATCCTCAACGCGGACGACCCGATCTGCGTCAAGGCGGCGGAAGACTCGGACGCGCAGATCTGGTGGTTCTCGATGAAGAAGAAGGTCAAGCAGGGCGCCTACGCCGACGCGAGCGGCATCCATCTCGTCGAGGACGGAACCACGACGGCCGTCTGCGGCCTGGGCGACATCCCGATTCCCGGCGCCCACAACGTCGAAAACACCCTGGCGGCGCTGATCCTGGGACGCCGTCTCGGGGCGAGCGTCGAGAGCCTCGCCAAGACGCTCCGCAAGTTCAAGGGCGTCGAGCACCGCATCGAGTTCGTCGCCAAGTCGCGAACCGGCGTGGAGTACTTCAACGACTCGAAGGCCACGAACATCGATTCGCTCGAAAAGGCGCTGGCGAGCTTCAAGCAGCCCGTCGTGCTCGTCGCCGGCGGCATGGACCGTTCCGCCGCGTTCGACCGTCTCAACTCGCTCGTTCGCGACCGCGTCAAGAGCCTCGTCGTCCTGGGCCAGTGCAAGAGCAAGATCAAGAAGGCCTGGGGCCCGTTCGTCGAAACCCTCGAAGCCGAGACCATGGACGACGCGGTGCGGATCGCCACGGAACTCGCCGCCGACGGCGACGTCGTTCTCCTCAGCCCCGCCTGCGCGAGCTGGGACATGTTCAAGGACTACGAAGACCGCGGACGCGCCTTCAAGCGCTCCGTCAAGGCCATCCTGGAAGCGTAACCCCCGACCGGTTCGCGGGTGCGGCCCGGCGCCCGCGAACCCCTCCTTGCGAAGACCATGAAGCCTCTGCTGATCAACAGTCCCGCGTTTCTGCTCGCCGTCATCGCGACGGTTCTGGTCTCGCTGGGCCTCGTCATGGTCTACAGCTCCAGCGGCGCCCGCGCCGGCCTGGAGGTTCGCCGCATCCACGCGGAAACGCAGCAGCTTCCCGAGGAGAGCTTCGAGTTCCACCACAGCTCCGCGTACGTGAAGCGACAGGTGATGTGGACGGCCGCCGGCGTTCTTCTCATGATCGCCATGATGCGCACGCCCGTCGACGTGATCGAGCGCTGGGCGCCCTGGATTCTTCTGGCGTGCCTGGCGCTGCTGATCGCGGTGCTCGTCACGCCGCTCGGCGTCACGGTCAAGGGCGCGCGGCGGTGGCTGCGGCTCGGTCCGTTCTCGATCCAGCCGTCGGAGTTCGCGAAGATCGGCCTCGTGCTCTACATGGCGCGCTTTCTCAGCCGCAAGCGCGGCGAGATTCGCGACTGGAAGCGCGGCTTCCTGCCGAGCGTCGCCATCTGGGGCGTCTTCGCCGTGCTGATCGTGCTCGAACGCGATCTCGGCACCATCGTGCTGATGGGGACCGTCATGCTCGGCATGTGGTGCCTCGCGCGCATGCGCGTCTCGCACATGGCGACGCTGGTGCTCGCATCGATTCCCGTTCTCGTCTTTCTGGTCTTCCAGCATTCCTACCGGATCAACCGGCTGCTGGCGTTCATGAACCCCGACGCCTTCGCCAACACGACGGGCTACCAGCTCCGCCAGTCCCTCATCGCCGTCGGCAGCGGCGGCCTCTGGGGGCGAGGCCTGGGCCTCGGCCTGCAGAAGTATCACTTCCTCACGGAAGCTCACACCGACTTCATCTTCGCGACCGTGTGCGAGGAGCTCGGCCTCTTCGGCGCGGCGTCCGTCGTCATTCTGTTTCTCGCCCTCGCGCTCACGGGATTCCGCATCTCCTATCGCGCGCCCGACTACTTCGGCGGGCTTGCCGCCGCCGGACTCACCCTCACCATCGTTTGCGCCGCATTCATCAACTTCTTCGTCGTCCTCGGCATGGCGCCGACGAAGGGGCTCGCTCTGCCGTTCTTCACGTACGGCGGATCGTCCATGATGGCGTCGCTGATCGCCGTCGGTATTCTCGTCAACGTGGCCAACTACACGGCCGCCACCGACGGCGGGGAAAGGACGTCCAGGGCATGACCACCCCGCACCGCGTTCTCGTCGTCGCCGGAGGAACCGGCGGCCACATCGCACCGGCGCTCGCCGTCGGAGACCATCTTCGCCGCGTTCACGGCGACCGCGTCCACGTCCGCTATCTGACGGGCAGCCGCTCCACCGAGAAGCAGGTCTTCGAGGCGGCCGAGGAGTTTCCCGACGTGCTCGCCTGCGACCGCGCGCCGTCGCTCTCGGTGGCCGGCGTCTTCCGCACGATCCGCTACGGCCGGTCGGTTCTCGAATCCCGCGCGATTCTTCGCCGCTTCCAGCCCGACGCGATTCTCGCGACGGGAGGCTACGTCTGCGCGCCGGTGCTGCTCGCCGCGCGCATGGCGGGGATTCCCTACTATTTGCACGAATCGAACGCCGTTCCGGGCAAGGTCACGCGCGCCTTCGCGAAGAACGCCGCCTGCGTGTTCGTCGCCCACGAATGCGCCGCGGACGGTCTCTCCGCAGGGTGCCGCGCGTCGCTGACGGGAACGCCCGTTCGCCGCGAACTGCATGAGACCCGGCGCGGGGAGGGCGCCGCGCGGTTCGGCATCGATCCCTCCGCGCCGACGGTTCTCGTTCTCGGCGGCAGCCAGGGCGCGCGCGGCCTCAACGACGCCATGTGCGACGCGCTGGCGGACCTGACGTACCGCGAGAGTCTTTCCACCCTCAACGTCGTCTGGGCCTGCGGCCCGCTCGATCTGAACACCGTCACCGCGCGCGTCTCGAAGACCACCCGCCGCGGCGTGACGGTCGGGCTCTTCGACTACATCGGCGACATCCACAACGCCTACGCGTGTGCCGACATCGTCGTGAGCCGCGCCGGCGCCAGCACGCTCGCCGAAATCACCGCCCTCGGTCTGCCCTCGATTCTGGTGCCCTATCCCCACGCGGCCGACAACCACCAGTACGAGAACGCGCGCGCGCTGGAGAACGCCGGCGCCGCCGTTCTGATGCCCGAGAGCACGCTCACCGGCGCGGTGCTGGCCGACGAGATCGAATCGCTGCTCGTCGATGCGGACCGCCGCGAAGTCCTCGCGCAGCGTTCCGCGGACCTTGGATCGCCCGCCTGCCTGGACGTGATCGCCGAACACCTGATGACGGATTTCAACGGCGCGCGCCTGCACGCCTCCACAACCCCCGGAAAGGCCGCCGCCTGAGGTCACGCGCATGAAACCCTTCAAGAGCCCGCTCCTCGACCGACTTCTCTCCGAACCCGTCGTTCACGCGGCACGCCCCCTTCCGGGACTTGCCGGCGGCGACCAGCCGTTCCCCTTCGCCAGCGCGCACCTGCTCGGCATCGGCGGCTGCGGCATGAGCGCCATCGCTCTCGCCATGCACGCCTGCGGGGTCCGGGTCAGCGGCTCCGACGCGAAGGCCGGCAAGGCCGTGCAGCAGCTGCGCGACGCCGGCATCGCGGTCCACATCGGCCATTGCGCGACGAACCTCGGCGACGTGGAGGCCGTCGTCGTCTCCACCGCGATTCCCAAAACCAATCCGGAGCTTCAGGCGGCGGTCTCGCGCGGCATTCCCGTGCACCACCGCAGCGACGCGCTGGCGATGTTTCTCTCCAGCCGCAAGTCGATCCTCGTCAGCGGAACCCACGGCAAGACGACGACGACGGCGCTGATGGGCATCACGCTCGCGGCGGCGGGGCTCGACCCCTGGGTGTTCGTCGGCGGCCACGTTCCCGCCTTTCGCGGCAACACCCGCGTCGGCGGAATGCAGTTCGCCGCCGCCGAAGCGGACGAGAGCGACGGCACCTTCGAGCGCCTTCCCGCGAACCATCTCGTCGTCACCAACATCGAGGCGGACCACCTGGACTACTGGAAGACGCCCAAACGCATGACCGCCGCATACCGCCGCGTCGTCGAGGCCACCGACGCCGGCGGCGTCGTGCTGATGTGCGAGGACGACGCCGGCGTGCGCGAACTCCGCGCGAAGATCAGGCGTCCCGTCCTGACCTGGAGCGTCGAGGGCCGCGACGCGAACTATCGCGCCGAGAACATCGCGCGCCATCCCTTCGCGACGGAGTTCGATTTCACGATCGCCGGCGAGTCCATGGGACGCTTCGAGATCGGCGTCCCCGGCCTGCACAACGTCAGCAACGCCGTCGCCACGCTGGCCATGGCCATCGAGCTCGGTGGAGACGTCGCGATGGCGCGCGGGGCGCTCGCCGCGTTCCACGGCGTCGGCCGCCGCTTCGACGTGAAGGGCACCATGGCCGGCGTCACCGTCATCGACGACTATGCGCATCATCCGTCCGAGATCGCCGCGACTCTGAAGGCCGCGTCGGAGCTTCGCAGCCACACCCGCGGCCGTCTCGTCGTCGTCTTCCAGCCGCACCGCTACACCCGGACCCGCGACTTCATGAACGAGTTCGCCCGGTCCTTCGGCGACGCCGACGTGCTGGTGCTCACCGGCGTGTATCCCGCCGGAGAGAAGCCCCTTCCGCGCGCCGGTGGCGACCTGCTCTACCGCCGCACGAAGCGTGGCGGCCACGCCGGCGCCCGCTACATCGCGGACCGCTCCGCCATCGCGCCCCGCCTCGTCGACGACCTGGCGTCCGGCGACGTCGTTCTCACTCTCGGCGCCGGCGACAACCACCTGACGGCGGACGAGATCCTCGACCTTCTTCGCATCAACTCCAACTGGAACGGAGCCGGGTGACATGCCCCACACCGAATTCGCGCGCGACCACCATCTCTGGAACATCGACGGGCTCACGCTGCAACTCGACGCGGACCTCTCCGATCTGACGTCGATGAAGACCCGCGCGTCGGCGTCGATCCTCGCCGTTCCGACGCACGTGCGGGCGCTGCGGGAACTGGTGAAGCTCGTACGCGCGCGCCAGTGGCCGATGATGATCCTCGGCGGCGGAACCAACACGATCTTCGCCACCGCGCATTTCGAGGGCATCGTGACGGTGCTGCCGGCCGCGATGTTCGGCGCCGTCGAGGTCGTCGAGGAGAACGTCGTGCGCGTGGGCGCCGCAGCCGACCTGGGGCGCCTGCTGGACTTCTCGCGCAAGAACGGCCTCATGGGCCTGGAGTTCTGCACCATGATTCCCGGCACCGTGGGCGGCGCGCTGGCCGGCAACGCCGGCGCCGGCAACTGGGGCATCTGCGACTTCGTCGAGCGCGCGCTGATCATGACGCGCAGCGGCCGCTTCGTCGAGCTCCGCCGCGGCGACTTCGAATTCCGCTACCGCCAGAGCGAACTCAGCCAGGGCATCGTTCTCGAAGCCGACCTCCTTCTCGAACCGCTCGTTCGCGACGTCTCACGCGACCGCTCCAAGGAGTTCATCGAAAAGAAAAAGGGCCAGCCCTACAGGATTCCCAGCAGCGGCTGCATCTTCAAGAACCCCGTCGATCCCCGCACCGGCAAGAAGATCAGCGCCGGAATGCTCATCGACCAGGCCGACCTCAAGGGCTACGAGATGAACTCCGCGATGGTCAGTAAGCAGCACGCGAACTTCATCGTGAACACCGGCGAGGCCAGCGGCGACGACTTCCTTGCCATGATCTCGCTGATCCAGGACCTGATCGCCGAGCGCAGCGGCATCGAACTGGAGGTCGAAGCGCGCATCGTCGGCGGACCGCTGACGAGTTGCGTGCTGAGCTGATCCCATGGCCGGCAAGCGCACATCCCGCCTGGTGGCGGCCCGCCCGCCCCGACAGCCGCTTCCCCGCGGTCTGCGCGGATGGACGGCTGCGGCCGGCCGCCGCATCGCGGCGCTTCGCGGCCTCCCCCTGGCCGGTGTCCTGGCCGTTCTCGTGCTGGGCGCGCTCTTCGCCCGCTACGTCTTCTCCTCCGACGTCTATCGCGTGAACGACTGGGTCGTGCGCGGCGCTCACCGCGTTTCGGAAAGCGATGCGCTCCGGCTCGCCGGCAGGTCCGGCGGCGATCCCCCCCACATTCTTCTCTACCGCCTGCGCGACGCGGAAGCCTCCGTGGAAAGCCATCCCGCCGTCCACGCCGTGCGCATCACGCGCGAGTTCCCCTCGCGGCTCGTCGTTTCCATCCGCGAGCGCGAGGAGGCCGCGATCCTCGTCACTCCGGCGGGATCGTGGCTCCTCGATGTCGAGGGCGTTCTCTTCGCCCCCGCCGGTGCCGACACTCTGCGCGAGGACCTTCCTCCGCTCTCGGTCTCCGACGGCAGGGAGTACGCCGCCGGGATGCGCCTCGACGCCCCCGTCCGCGACGCGCTCTTTCTCTACAGCGAAACGATCGACAGCGTCCCGGGATTCGTCTCCCGCGAAATCTCGGAGATCCACTGGGACGCCGAGCAAGGCGTCGTCCTCTATCTGCGGGGCGGTGCGCGCCTGGTCTGCGGCCGCCAGCCCCCCGAAGACGCTCTTCCCCGCGCCGAAGCCCTTGCCCGCAAGTTCGGCGGTTTCGAGGGTATCGACTATGCCGACCTGCGGATCGAGAGCCACGTCCCCTGGCGCGCCCTCGCCGCCTCCGAAGAGCGGGCGGTCGCTTCGCGATAGCCCATGACCCTTCCAAACTTCTTTCTGATCGGACCGACGAAGAGCGGAACCACCTCCCTGTACCACTACCTGGGCCAGCATCCCGACATCTTCATGCCGGCCGAGAAGGAACCCTTCTACTTCTCCCACTACTTTCCCCGCGGACTGGACTGGTACGAACCCGTCTTCACCGCGGCGGCGGGGGAGAAGCGCGTCGGCGAGGCTTCCACCACCTACTTCGCCAGCGATAGCGCGCCCGGTCGGATTCGCAAGACCCTTCCCGAAGCGAAGCTCGTCTTCGTTCTGCGCGACCCCGTCGACCGCGCCTGGTCGGAGTACCGCTACTCCAGGGTCGTCGGCGCCGTTTCGCCCTCCGTGAGCTTTCGCCGCTTCGCCACCGAAACCAGGCGCGTCCTCGAATGGGGGAGGTACATCGAGTATCTTCCCCTCTGGGAGCGGGAATTCCCCGACGACCAGCGTCTCGTCCTCCTCTTCGACGATCTGCGTTCCGACACGAAGGGATCGGTTCGCCGCATCTTCGAGTTCCTCGGCGTCGATCCCGCCTTCGAGCCGAAGACCGAACGCCGCCACAACGTCACGCCCAGCCCCCGCCACATCGGTCTCTACGTCTTTCTCCAGCGCCACTGGCTCGATCTCCACCGCATGACACGCGGCACGCGGCTTCAGTCCGCGCTGGAGAATCTGAAGGCCGCCGGCCGCGCCGTCGCCGGACCTCTCCTCATGGAGCGCAGGACCTCCGACCGTCTCTCGCCCGAAGACGAGCGGTGGCTGCGCGAACTCTTCGCCGAACCGAACCGACGTCTCGCCGAACACCTCGGCCGCGATCTCTCGGCGTGGGAAAAGCCGGCGGCGCAGTAGAACACTTCGCGCGCGCTGCGTTTTGCATTTCCTTCCCCGCCGCGCGACGCGGACGGGAATGCGCGCATCGTGCGCCACTCTGTTCTTGATCTTGTTCGGACCTCTCGTTCAGACAGCCCGTTCGATGCACGACCCAACAGGTTTTCGCGAGGCGCGACATGGCACGACAGGAGACGGCTCGACACAGGAATTCCCCGGCGGCGGGCAGCGGTCTCTTCGGTCGCGAACCCGAGCCCGCTGCGGCGCGAACCCCACGCGCGGGAATCAAGCCGCCGGGACGCACCTGCACCTTCACCGGACTCGACATCGGCACCACGAAGATCTGCGCCATCGTCGCCGAGATCGATCCCGCCGGCAAGATGACCGTGCGCGGCATCGCCAGCACCCCCAGCCAGGGGCTGCGCCGCGGCGTCGTCGTCGACATCGAGGAAACCATCGCCTCCATCGAAACCGCCGTCCGCAAGGCCGAGGAAATCGCCCAGGTCAGCGTTCGCGACGTCCTCGTCGGCATCGCCGGCGGCCACATCCAGTGCTTCGCCAGCAGCGGAACCGTCGATGTCGCCAGCCCCGAGCGCGGCATCACCCGCTCAGACATCCGCCGCGCCGTCGAAAAGACAGCCCTCGACCAGATTCCCATGGAGCGCGAGGTCATCCACACCCTGCCCCAGCGCTTCGTCATCGACGACGGCCCCGTCGCCAACCCCGAGGGCTTCTCCTCGCGCAAGCTCACCGCCGAAGTCCTCACCGTCACCGCCGCCGTCACCAGCGCCCAGAACATCATCCGCGCCGTCCGCAGCGCCCACTACCGCGTCGGCGGCATCTACCTCGAACCCCTCGCCTCCTCCCTCGCCGTCCTTACGCCCGAGGAACGCGACCTGGGCGTCGTCGTCATCGACATCGGCGGCGGCACCAGCGACATCGCCATCTGGGCCGAGGGCTCCGTGCGGTATACCGGCGTCGTTCCCTACGGCGGCGACTCCATCACCGAAGACGTGCGCCGCGGGCTGAAGCTCAGCTGCTTCGACGCCGAGAACCTCAAGAAGCGCTACGGGTCCTGCCTGCCCGACACCGTACGGGACGACGAAAAGGTCGAGGTCCCCGTCGCCCTTACCGGCGAGACCCAGGAGGTTCCACGCCGCTTTCTCTGCGAAGTCGTCGCCAGCCGCTACGAGGAGATTCTCCTCATGGTGCGCGACCAGTGCGAACGCAGCACGCACTTCGACAAGGCCTTCGGCGGCGTCGTCCTCACCGGCGGCGGAGCGCTGCAGGAAGGCGCCGCCAAACTCGCCGAACGCATTTTCGACCGCCCCTGCAAGATCGGCCGCCCCTCCGGCCTCGCCGGCCTCAGCAGCGTCGCCAGCTCGCCGATCTACTCCACCGGCGTCGGCCTCGTCTACTACGGCCTCCAGGCCGACCAGGACGCCACCCTCGGCGAAACCAACCTCTTCCAGCGCCTCGTCCGCATCTTCAAGAAGGCCATCGACTGGTACTAAACCGCACCGGGCACGCCGCGACGGAACCGGCTTGACCCCCGCGACCGGAGATTCCTCCGATCATGGAGGACTGCCATCCGGTGCGAGCGACCCTCGAATGAACAGACGAAGCCGGGCCGAAACCAGCGCCTTCGCCCTTCTCGTGGCGGCCTTCGGCGCGCCGTCGCCCGCAGCGGCCGGTCCTCCGCCCAACATCGACCTCGCCCAGGTCGGGATTTCCGTTCCAGGTTTCCAGATTCGCGGATCCGCCGCACAGCAATACACCGGCTTTTCTGTTTCCGACGCCGGCGATGTGAACGGCGACGGCATGGGCGACGTGATTGTCGGCGCGCCCGGAAGTCTCTCCATCGCCGGCGGCGCCTACGTGATCTTCGGCAGAGAGAACCAGGGCGTCGTCGATCTCGCGAATCTCGGCACGGACGGCTTTCGGATCGAGGGAATCGACGTCGGCGACCAGTGCGGGTACAGCGTTTCCAGCGCGGGCGACGTCAACGGCGACACCCTCGACGACGTCATCGTCGGAGCCCATCGCGCCGATCCCGGCGGACGAAGCGAGGCCGGCGAGGCATACGTCGTCTTCGGCAAGGCGGACAACGCGCCCGTCTCGCTCGCGGCTCTCGGAAACGCAGGCTTTCCCATCTACGGGATCGACCCCACCGACCGCTGCGGATTCAGCGTCGCCCGCGCCGGAGACCTGAACGGCGACATGCTGGACGACGTCGTCATCGGAGCGAACCGGGCCGACGGCGGCGGCGCCCTCGACGCGGGCGAGACGTACGTCGTCTTCGGCAAGAGCGACGGCGCCCCCGTGGAACTCTCCAGCTTGGGAGACGGCGGCTTTCGGATCGACGGCGCCGCGGCAGGCGATCTCTCCGGCTACAGCCTCTCCGGCGGAGGCGACATCGACGGCGACGAATTCCCCGACCTCGTGATCGGAGCGCGCGGCGCGAACACCAGCGCCGGCGAATGCTACGTTCTCTTCGGCGCGGCCGGCACCGCGCCCGTCGATCTCGGAAACCTCGGCGCGGCCGGCACCGCGCCCGTCGATCTCGGAAACCTCGGCGATGGCGGCTTCGCCGTTCGGGGACTCGGCGACTACGACGGGACCGGCATCGCCCTCTCCATCGTCGGCGACGTCAAGGGCGACGGGCTCGACGACATCGACGT
>JAJFLJ010000028.1 GCA_021772755.1 Candidatus Sumerlaeota bacterium | reverse complement strand
CCGCGTTTCGTAGGGCCGATACGATCGCCCCCTTTTTTGCCGACGAGAACGAACCGTCGATGAACCCCTCGCCCAGGTCGATCTTCCCCCGCTCCTCCAGGTCTCGCGCCAGCGCACGCAGGACGGCGTCGAGGGCTCCCTCCTCCGACCACCTCTGGAACCGGCGGTGGCACGTCTGGTACGGAGGATATCGGTCGGGGAGATCCTTCCACGGAGCCCCCGTTCGCAACACCCAGAGAATCCCGTTCAGCACGTCGCGGCTGGAACGCCACGGGCGGCCGCGGCCATCCGCACGGCGGGGAAGTTCAGGCAGCAACGGTTCGATGATCCCCCACTGCTTGTCGGACAAATCCATGCCGGTTGACCCTCGCTTCCCGGAGATGGAAGAGGGTCCCAAGGCACCGACAACAGCGTCCAGATGTTTATGAGATGGGTTCTAGGGCCTGTCGTCAATTGAGCCAGATGATGCTCGCCGCCAGGTGGATGGCTCCGGGAAAGCTGCGCGTTCTCTTGTCGTAGCGCGTGGCGATGGCGCGGTACTGTTTGAGCCGCGCGAAGAGGTTTTCGATCAGGTGGCGGTTCTTGTAGAGGTGCCAGTCCGTCTTGCGGGGTTCGGTGGCGGTCGATCGCGAGGGGATCACGACCGACTTTCCCGCCGCCTGGATTCTCTCCACCACTCTTTCGAGGGTGTCATAGCCCGTGTCGGCGATGATCGTCTCCGCGCTCTCGAGCAGACCGGGCAGCAGCGCGTCGGCCCCTTCGAGGTCCGATGCCTGTCCGCCGGTCAGATGGAAGGAGAGCGGATTGCCCAGGGCGTCGCACGCCGCGTGGATCTTCGCGCTCAGTCCTCCCCGGCTTCGCCCGAGACACTCCGTTGCGGGGTCCCCCTTTTTGCCCCCGCAGCGTGCTGGTGGGCGCGAACGATGGTGGAGTCAATCATGGCGTACTCGTTGTCGGGGTCTGCGGAGAGCTTCTCGAAAACCCGCTCCCAGACGCCCGATTCCGCCCATCGCGAGTGACGGCGGTGGACGTTCTTCCAGTCGCCGAATCACTCGGGCAGGTCGCGCCACGGAATGCCCGCGCGGTAGCGGTAGAGCACGGCCTCGATAAACAGACGGTTGTTCCTGGCGGTGACGCCGACGGTGCCTTAGCGACCGGGCAAGAGGTCGCGAAGGGCGTTCCACTGGTCATCGCGAAGGGCATAGCGGCGAGTGCTCATGGGCAGGAACTTTCTCTTCGCCAGAAGGGTCGAAGAGAAAGTTCCGGCACGGCCTACGGCAGCAAGATCAATTGACGACAGGCCCTAGTGATGCCAAACTCCGGTGCTTCGGCGGCAGACAGTACATCGAGCCATGGGCGACTTCAGGCCATACAGCACAAGATACGTCCCTGCGGTACTCGGAATCACGCTCAATGTGCCTGCCATTGGCTTCGAAGCGATAACTCTGCGACCCGTTCTTCTCAATGTCGAGACCGCCAAGAGTCTTGTTGCGGCCGCCCCATACGAAGTACTTACTTTCATCTGGCTGGCTCTTGCTTGCGTTGGAAACGAAACCTCGAATTCTGTGAACAGGGAACCATGCCATGGGCAAGTGTGCCTAAACAGGTTGTTTTGCGTATGAAGTCCTCCGTCCCTTTTAGCATTTCTCTGGTTTGTCCGGTGTGTGCCCATGTCGTGGAGGCTGAGGCCTCGGACTGGATCCACTCGATAGAAGCTTGTTCGAATTGCGGCTCTGTTCTTATGAATGCCGACGGCATTCTATGCTTTTTGCCCAAGACAATTGGATCGAAGAACACTAAAGATACAGAGAAGGAAGGATGGGATAGGCTGGGCGGAGAAATCACCGAGTGGGAGAGTATTCCATACATAGACAACCCCTTCTACCGGTTGGCAGCAAGTCAGTTTGATTTCGTTTTTCGAGGCTTGCTAGACGTCTCCGGTTTGGTTGGTTTGGATTTGGGAGGGGGAATCGGGTGGCTCTCCTATCGCCTGAACGCGTTGGCCGCGAGGCCAGTCTTGGCAGACTACAACAGTTCGCCGACATCGGGATTGGCTCGCGCAAGGAAGACATTTGGGTCGCGGTTTCCTCTTCCCGCCTTTCAGGTGGACGCGGAGGACTTGCCTTTTTGCGATGAGCAGTTTGACTTTGTTGTGACGAGTTCTTTTCTTCATCACCTGCCGACCCCCGGAAAAGCTATCAAAGAAATAGTTAGAGTTCTAAAGCCACAAGGGCACTATGTCGCTCTCTGCGAGGCATTTTGTCCTTGGTGGATGTCAAAGAGATCGTGCATTCAAGGCAACGAAGAGGTGATGCGGTTCATAGGTGCGGGTGTAAACGAGCAGGTGTTCTATCAGCGCGAATACATTCGGTGGCTAAAGGTCGCTGGATTCAGTGTCCAGTTCTTGAATCCGGATTGGGATTCCGTAGAGGACGGGACCTTGTCCGTATCTTCACGACTCAAGACACCGGGCCGTGAACCGATAAGCCTCAGGAAGAGGGCAACGAAGGGTTCGCTACTTTCCAAATGGGCCCTAGAATCCGGGGTTTGGAAGACGGCAGTTCCATGGATGAGGTATCAATGGTTTCGTAGAGTGATTCTGAGTTCGACAGAAAAACATCGCATAATCTTCTGTAGGAAACCCTTGATGTAGTTCAAAGCGCGATGCGCGATGGTCAATCGTCATTAGGCGGAGAAATTTGACCGCGCCTTGTGACTAGGGGGGAATCCTCATTGCTTTTGAAGCCATCCCATAAGTTGGGAGACGTTGCTTTTGCGGTCGCAACCTCCCCCAATTTATGAAATTTGCTCCACACTCTTTGAATCTCACCCCTTTTGGGTACCACCCGCAATGCGAGTCCTTCGCGGTTCCGGCCTTGTCGGGATGCGCCCGCGCCGACCTCCCTTCACCAGCCTTCGAAGAACCGACACGCGTCGTGTGTGTTACCCTTACGGTGTTTAGTACTCTTACCGTGCCCGCAACCCACTGACATCGCTGCGCGATTCGCCATTTTTCTCACCCCGCTGACGGCAGGTGATCATCCCGCTGACGGTGACTTCGTCATCGCGCTGACGGCACTCCGTCATGCCGGCGACGGTACGGACGGACAACACCGTCCACTGCGCACCGCAGCCGGTTCCTCTCATTTTCCTAACGGTATGTTCCTCATCTCGCTGACGGTGGCATGGAAGTGCAAACAACTGCCCGGTCCTGCGAAAAACCCTCATCCCGGCGACGGTAGTAAGGTGCGCCTTCAGGCCCCGGGTCCGGTTTCCGGGTGCCCGGCCCATTCGTCGGGCCCCTGTACGCCCTCCTCGCGGAAGACCTCGGCAAGGCGGACGCCTCGGGCCTCCCACACGAGATCGAGACGAATCTCCGCGATTCCCGTGGTCGACTTTTCCGCGCTCCGGTAGGAGGCGACGGCCTCCTGGTAGAGCCGGTCCGTCCGAAGAAGGTTCCTGAAGGTCTCGTACGCCTGCGGGTGGCCGGCCTCCATTCGTTCGTCCTCCGTCCGGATGTACCGGATCCAGTCCTTTCGTCTTCGCTTGCGGGCTCGTGCCGCCGTTTCGCCCAGCACCTCCCCGAAGCGGCCGAGAAGCGTCAGTGCGCCGCCGGCCGAGGACATGTCGGGCCACTGCTCCGCGCGGTATCGTTCCGCCCAGTCCAGAAACGCCGGCCACGCGTCCGCGCCGTGCGCGGCGACGAAGGATTCGGCGGCCCGGACGTGCTCCGGCCTCTGGCGTCCGCCTTCGGAGCCGAAGAGGCGCCGTTGCAACTGCTTCAACAGGTCCGCTCCCGCGCTTTCCGGTGCCGCCCGTCGCTTCCTTTCCCTGGAGGGCTGGAAGAACACCTTCGTGACCCGCCCGGACTTTCGGAACCAGCTGCGCTGAAGCACGTCGCCGTCCTTGCGCTTCACCTCGGCGATGGCGGGGTCGAGGACCTCGCGGATTCTCGCGGGCGTGTCCCGCGTCTTCGAGATGCCGAGATGGGTATGGGCAAGCTCCCTGATATCGACGGCCCACACCCTTCGCGAGTTGCCGATGCGCTTGTTGAGGATCGGATAGAGCCTCTTGGAGGCCGGGCGGTCGAGTTCGCGGTAGACCGACCAGTTCATGGGCAGCCGGTAGCCGGCCGCGAAGCTCTGGAAGAAGTGCTCGTTCCACACGATGTAGTTGACGGGCTTCGAACGCTCCTTCACGCGCTCTCTCGTGGGAACCGAGGCGGTTTCGATGAAGCCCCAGACCTCGTCGCGGTAGGAGCGCGTCGCGATGTCGTAGAAGGAGTTGGTGGATTTCACGCGCAGGGTGGCGAGCCGCTCGATGCTCTCCCGCGCGTTGAGATAGGAGGAGCCGCCGTGGCTCCAGCCCAGAATCCCCACGATCTCGTAGAGAGAGAACCAGAGCTGGCGCGGCCAGCCGCGCTCCTTCGAGAGCAGCACGAGGGCGTAGTAGACATCGGAGTCGCGGTCCGTGGGCGGGCCGTACTTCTCCGTCGCCATCACCTCCCACTTCATGGTCGCGGGCTCGCCGTCGCGAACGGTCGTCTTCTCGAAGACGCGGGTCAGCGTGCCCCGGGGCCATCCGCCGGCCAGCAGCGCGGGAAGTTCGGCGTGATTGCCCTCGTCGAACAGGATGTGGCGGTCTTCCTTCGTTGGCAGGGCGTCGGACATTCGGGGAGTCTATCACAGGTCGCCGCGCCGATCAAGTGGGCGCGATTTGACAGACATGCCAGGTCCGTGTATCTTCCAGGGCGATGCGACGCCAGAGACCGTTTTCGCTGCCGGGAGGAACCGGCGCACGCCGTGCGACCGGACGGTTGTCGCGCGCCCGCCGGCGACAGGCGCCTCCCCCTGCGGACCGGGGAGAGAGGGATGCCGCGCTTCTCGGGAAACTGGACGAACTGCTGACCGAACGCGGCCTGCCGGACCGCCTGGGAAGGCCTTTGCCGAAGAGTTCTCCCGAACCGAAGCGGGGACTTCGCTCGAAGCTCGGCAAGCTGCGCCGCTACCTCTCGGGCTCCTGACCGGCGGCCATCCACGCCCGGTACTTCTCCTCCAGATCCGCGTCCCAGTTCCAGCCCCCGTCGTGCTTCGCGATCTCGCGCCGCGTCGCGGCAAGCGAGCCCTTCACGTCCGCCTCCCAGCGCGCGGGCTCCACCAGCACGGCGACGCACTTGCCGTCGTCGCCGAAGACGATCTTCGTGTCTTTGGAGGGGGTGAGGCTCCCGACCATGCCTTCCGGATCGGCGATGAAGTCCGCGAGGGAGACCTGAAGTTCGGAGAGTCCGTCGTCGTTCGTTTCATCTGTCATGGTCACCTCATGGGTTCGAGGTTCCATGATAGCAGACCGGGGATTAGATTTCCAGGCCCTTGTCCCTCTCCCGGTTCATCGCGCGGACGTTGTCCTTCACGACCTTCGCCCCGCTCCGGTTCTTCTGACTCCACCCGGCGAAGTCCTTGTGGGTGTGGATCGCCTCGTCGTGCAGATCGCGGGCGCTCTTCGCCTTCCGGAAGGCGTCCGTGGAAAGCCCCTTCTCCCGCTTCGCTTCGAGCCGCATGACGTTGTTCGCCTCCGTGCGGAACCGGTAGAGCTGGTCGATGTCCATCTTCCGGAGGTCCTTGACGCGCTCCTGCCGGCCGATTCCCTTCCGCGTCTTTTCGCCGGCCTTTTCCACCTCGCGGGAAACGCCCGCCGCCTTCGTCATGGCGGCGATGTGGGCGTTCGCCCTGGACGCGAGGTCCCTGTCGGCCTTGAAGTCCCCGCTCCGCCGGATGCTCCCGACCAGGAACACCATGCGTCTCTCAGCGTCCCGCATGAGTTCGGCGTCGTTGCGCCCGCGCGCCATCGAGTAGCGCCGCGCCGCGTTCCCAAGGGTCCTGAGGAGACGCTCCACCTCGGCGGACTTCGTCCCGAAGTCGGGACCGTCCGCTCTTCCTCTTGCCGCCTTCTCGATCTCCGATCGCTTCGCTTCGGCGGCTTCGTCCTTTCCCTGAGGCGGTTTCTCCATCGGTTCGATCCTCCCTGGGGGCGGTGTGTAGGGTTTCTGTTCCCTGACGGGACCCTTGGAGCGCCGGGGGCGCTCCGCAGCCTTGTCGAGGCGCTCCCGCGTCTCGCGGTTCCTTTCGCGAAGCTCCCTCGCCCGCAGCTTCGCGTCGAGCCGCTTCGCCTCCTCAAGACGCTCGTGGCGCTTTTCGTGGTGACGCTGCCAGAGCTCGCGGGAGAACCGGTAGGAGACGAACTCGCTCGGTCCCCAGCCCCGGGCCCTGCCCTCCTGCCACTCCCGGATGCGGGCCAGGCGGTAGACCTCGCGGAACGCCTTCCGGTCGCTCCGTTGTTCCTCCTTCAGTTCCGTCCAGACTCTCTGGCGAAGGTGCCGATAGTAATCGGCGGGCGATGCCGCCACGCGGCGAAGCTCGTAGGCCACCCGCGTTCGCCCAAACCTCTCCCGCGCCGCCTTCGGCCCCAGGCGCTCGTCCACGCGGTAGGCCGATACCCGGCGGTCGGGGTCCCCCAGTCCGACCAGATCGTGCACCAGTCGCCGGCGCCGCCAGGCGGCCTCCATGCGCCAGCCCTTCTCCGCCAGCCGGTCGTCGAGAGTCCTCCAGTCCCGCACTTCGTCGAGACCGCCCAGCACGGCCTCCAGATCGCGCTTCGCCCGCTTCGCGAGCAGTCCCTGGGTCGTGAAGCGGCCCCCTTCGAGGGCCACCAGCTCCCGTGATCCTTCCATGCTGGCCAGCAGTTCCCCCCTGCGTCCGGCCCCCTTGGCGTAGCGCTCCGCGAAGAGCTCCAGATCGTCCTTCCCGAAGGTGTCCACGAACGTGTTCCCAAGAGCGTTGAAGACCGGCCTGGGGTTGCGGATCAGCTTCTCCACCTGATGGGCGTGATGCCTCTCGTTCTCCTCTTTGCGGTCCGAGCGCCCGAAGTGCTTCTTCTCCGCCTCCAGGTCCACCCCCTGACGTTCGTAGGAGCGATGGTCGAGACGGTAGGGGAGACCCAGCCGTTCGAGTTCCGCGTTCTGAAGCTGCGCCCAGTTCTCCCGGTACGCCTCGGTGCGGTTGATCTGCCAGGGCCTGCGCTCCCCCTTGCTCTCCACGCCGTCCTTCCAGCGGGAGAATCCCGATTCGACCGCCTTGCGAGTCGTCAGCATGATGTGGGCGTGGGGGTTGCGGGTGTCGCTGTCCCAGTGGATGGCCCAGTCGGCGATCATCCCCTGGTCGGTGTAGAGCTTCACATGCTTCCGGACGATCTCCGCCTGAAGCTCCGCAGACCGGCGCCGGTCGAGGACGCCGCCCGCGTCCGCCTCGAAGAGCCCGTCGTCGAGGGCCAGCCGCACGCGCCGGCAGACCACCGAGTTGACCCGTCGTTCCGCCTCCTCCGCCCGGTTCCAAAGCGTCTCGTGGTCCTGGTCGGCGAGGACCCGTTTCACCCACGGCGGGGAGTCGGCGGAGGCGGAGATTTCGTGGTGGACAACGCGCTCCGCGCTCCCAAGGTGGTGGTGCTGGCGCTCGACCTCGTCGTAGAGGCCGAGACCGGAGATGTAGGCGGCGTGCATGACGGCGTTGAAGCCGCCGGAACGCGATCCGGTCGAAAGTTCGTAGGAGAAGTATCCGGCACTCATGACTCCTCCGGCATGCCACAGCGCGGACTTGTGGAACAAGTCCAAAGGCGGTCAATTTTCCGTGATCCTCGCGGAACGCACGGCAAACTCGCAGAGTTTGCGTAAGTGCGCACTGCGTGACCCTCCGGATTCCGGCTCCAAAGGGTGTTGACCGGACCACGGTTTTCCGGCTTACTTCCCTCGGACATTCGAAGGAGATTCAAATCATGGCCGGATCCCCCGACCCCCACGTTTCCGCCAAAAAGGCGCTCCTGCGCGACAGGAAATCCGTCCAGGCCTACGGGAGCCTGCTGATCGAGACGGGAGCCTACCGCCTTCCGCCCGAGATTCTGCTGGGAGTGCTCCTGGAGGGCGTCTCCGCCTTCGACAACCTGGACAAGGAACGCATGGAGGTGCTCCGCAGTCTGGGGGAGCGATTTCGCCGCGAGGACGGAAAACCGAAGACTCTACGAACTGGCGAACGCGCTTCACCGGACCCGCCGGGAGAAAGCGCTCCGAAAGCGGCGAACGAGGGCTGAGGCCTCCGGGCTCAGAAGAAGCGCCGCCACGCCACGCCGGCTGAGGACACGCCGGCTCATTCAGATCGGAGGTCTCGTCGAGATCTCCGGCCTGCCGCGCCTGCTCGCCCTGAAGGGGGATCTCGAAAGAGAGAATCCCCGGGGAGCGGCCATTCTCGCCGGCGGCTTTCGCTACCTCGCGGACCTGCTGGATCTTCCCGACGGCCGGCGCTACCGGACCCGCTTCGTCGCCCGGGGCGTGGAACTCCTGAAAGGCTCGGAGGCGGTGCGACGGCCCACGGGCGAGCTCCGGAAGGCCCATACCAGGAGGTTGATTCAGATGGCGGGGATCGCCGGGAAGTCGGGCCTTTCCGAGGCCCTTGGACTCTCGGACTACTCCGCCTCGGCGCCGGAGCACTTCGGACGCGGCGCGGCCCTCGCCGGCGCGGCGGAGCACATCCTGAAACTGCTCGAACAGGAGGGAGAAGCGGTACGAACCGCGTTCCTCCGGTCGGGCGAAGCGCTCCTCGGAGAATCCCCCCGGTCGTCCTGAAACGGGTCTATCCCGCCGCCGCGCGGCGCCCTTTCCGCTTCAGGCCGAGGGCCAGATCTCCGACGGAGGCGTGTCCCTGCGAACGGACCCAGTCCTGTAGCGGCGAGGCCTCTTCCCAGGTCCGCGCGAACGCTTTCACGCGCCGCCGGACATCGGTCGGCGTCAGCATCGCACCGCGATAGTCCTCCTCGTTGTCGGGATCGAAGGAGTCGAACCGCATGCCGGAAAGCGCTCTCCCGCCGCTGTGGTGAAGCACGTATCCCCCCCGGTAGGAGGGATCGTCCGTGACGCGAATCCCCACGAGTCTGTCGGCGAGGGCCTCGACGGGGGCGAGGACGCTCCGGAAGGCCAGGACGTGCTCGATCCACTCCTCGTGGTTTCGCGAGGAAAGCAGAAACTGGTAGGAGGCGCCGCGGGTCTCGATGTTCCGCATCAGCTGGGCCATCAGGCCGGTCCTTCTCGCTTTCGGTCCCGTAAGGCTCTTGGCGTAGAGGCATTTGACGGAGGCGACCTGCACGAGATCGGAGTTCTCCTCGGCCTCGCAGAAGTCCTTCAGCCCGATCGCGTCAGCGCCCGCGCCCGCGCCGCGCGATCTCCGCTTTGGGTCGCGCGCGGCCCTCCCGGCCCGCGCGGTCTTCCCGGATTCCCATTCCTGGGCCGCCTTCCATTCGGCGCGCCCGATGCTTCCGACGATCTCTTCGACCGGCTCGGTGGGAAAGACGCGCCGGATCGCCGACCATTCCGCGATGGCGGCCAGGCAGAGCAGCGCCTCGCTGCCGGCGACGCGGTACCCGAACTTCCCGCCCAGTTCGTCGAGCCGGGAGGCCGTTTCGTCGTCGAACCCCAGCAGCACCTTCTCCGGTTCCCCTGCGGCCCGGCCGCAAATCCCATCCTCCCCGGCGCCGATGGCCCTGAGCAGCGGACCGATCGCGAGTTCGGAGTCCTCGCGCATCCGAATCCACTCGGAAACGGCCATGCGGAGGGCATCGGTCCGTCTCGGGGGGGTCCATGCGATGAGGGCGGCGACTCGCTCGTCGAAGTCCCGGAGCACGTTGGGGGGGATCGTCACGGTCCGTCTGCGGTGGGTGGTCGCCATGGGGGTCCTCTCGGTCGCGTTCAAGGTGGAATCCTACACGACTTGCGGCAAAAGTCAATGGATCATTCGCGAAGAGCATAAAGCTCGTTATGATGTAAAAAGCATCACTTTTCTCTTGCGAAGTCCGGCAGGGTGTGCAGGAGTCCCCTCTTCGTTCAAGCCGCCCCCTCAGGATTCCCCCATCCCCCGGAAGCGCCCGAACGGCAATCAAAGGAGGTCCCGCCCCATGAGCTTCGTACTTCCCCGCGATCGCGGCACCGCGAGATTCGCCACGACGGCGGAACTGAAGAAGCAGGGACTTCTGGAGCCGGAGGGCATCCTCCTCGCACGGCCCATGCGCGAGGGTCCGCTGGGGGGCTGGAAGCCCTCCCGGGACATCCTGCGGCTCGGCAGAGAAGGTCACGTCGCCCTCATCGCGCCCTCGGGAACGGGCAAGACCGCCGGCGTCATCGTCCCGAACGCGCTGACCTGGCCCGATACGCTCTTCGTCACGGACATCAAGCCGGGCCGCGACGGCGTCTACTGGAAGACCGCCGGCCGCCGTCTGCGGATGGGCCAGCGGGTCCACGCGCTCGATCCCTTCGGAATCACCGGCGCGACCCGCGCGGGTATCAACCTCCTCTCGACGATCGACCCCGCCAGTCCCGCGACGGGAGCCATTCGCGTCGCCAGGATCGTCGCGCCGGGCGGAACCGGCGACTACTGGCAGCGATCCGCCACGACCCTCATCGCCGGCCTCGTCGCACACGTCTGCGGCTGTTCCGCGATTCCCCCGGACAAGCGCCATCTCGGAACCGTCCACGACATGCTCTGGTCGGGCAACAGCCTGCGGGGGCACCTGGACGACATGGAAGGCAGCGCGGTCAGATACGTGCACCAGGTCGCGAAGACGTTCGGCGACATGTGGGATACGGCGAAGCGGCAGTTTCTCGGCGTTCAGGGAAACGCGCAGGCTCTCACGGACTTTCTCTTCGAGGATTCCGTCGCCCGCACCATCTGCGCCGGCGACTGCGATCTGCGGACGCTGAAGTCAGAGAAGCAGACCGTCTACTTCGCCATGCCAGACAGCCAGGTGAAGGCCTACGGCATCGTCGTGCGGCTCGTGATCGACTCCATCGTCTCCGCCATCACCGCCGCGTCGGAGAATCCCGGCAACCACCCTCTTCTGCTGATCGACGAGTTCGCCAACATCGGCGCGATGCACGACCTGGTGAACTCCCTCGCCTACCTTCGCAGCTACGGCGCCCACGTCGTGCTGGCCGCGCAGAACACCGGGCAGATCGTCGACCGCTACAACGCGGAGCTCTTCAAGCACATCATGTCGGAGTGCAACGTGAAGATCTTCATGGGGCCCAACGACGTGGACACCCAGGAGTACGTCTCCCGCCTTCTGGGAAGCCGGCGCGTCGCCGAAAGGCAGTGGAGCGACCGCCCGTCAGGCGGCAGCGACGTGGAGGATGTCGTCGCGGGCCTTCTCTCGCTTCCCTTCGCCGGCCGCTCCGCCTTCCAGTCGAAGAGCGAACAGAAGCTCGACCGGCCCCTTCTCTCGCCCGACGAGATCGCCGCGATGGACAGACGCACCGCGTTCGTCTTCCGGCAGGGCATCCGTCCCGTTCTCGCCCGAAGCATGGCCTACTACGAAGACAGGGCGTTCCTGGATCTCATCCTTCCGCCGCCCCAGCCCCGACTCCGGGCGCACCCGCCGCCCGTCCCGAAACCCCAATATGGAGGGGGAAACGCAATGCCCCCTCCGAAACGACCGCAGGCGAACCCTGGACCCCCGACCGGAAAGGAAAAGACGATGACCGATACAGCCACCCCCACCTTCGCGGAATACGAGAATCTGGAAAGCGACGCCGGCCCGCATCCGCAGGGATCGCGAATCACCCGCGTCACCGACGAGGACCGCGAGAACACGACCTCGCGCCTTCCCCTCGTTCTCGTGGTCGACCTCTCGAGTTCCATGCGCCGCCACGTCTCCGCGCTGGTCGCGGGACTCAGGCGGCTCAAGGACGAATGCATGGACGACATTCTCGCCAGAAACTCCGTCGAGGTTCTTCTCATCACCTTCAACAGCGGCGTCAGCGTTCACGGCCGGATCGAGACCGTCGCGAACTGGCAGCCGCCTCCGTCGCTTTCGACGGCGGGATGCACCCACATGGGCACCGCCCTTCTCGAAGGGATCTCCCATGCGCGCGGCAGGCGGGAGGCGCTCAAGAGCGAGAACATTCCCAGCTGCGTCCCCCATCTCTTCCTTCTGACGGATGGAGAGCCCCTCGGCGAGAAAGCGTCCCTCTTCGGCGAGGCCGGCAGCAGAATCCGCGAACTGGAAGCGGCGAAGAAGATGCACTTCAACGCCGCCTACGTCCCCGGCGCGAACAAGGCGAAGCTCCTGACCCTGACAAGCCAGGAGCATACGATCGTCGAACTCGGGAGCGCGAACTTCGTCGAACTGTTTCGCTGGCTCTCGCAGTCCCTGAAGGCGAAGTCCTCCCTCCCGCAGAGCGAGGCCGACGGGAACCATCTCTTCTCCTTCGCGAACTGAACGCCGTGACCACGGTCCACACCGGCAGCGGGGCGACGCTCACCCTCGTCCATCCTCCCAGGAGGGAGGGGGGCGAGGGATGCATCCACGAATGCCGCGAACACCCCGGCCTCCTCGTCAAGCTCTTCAAGCCGAAGGCGGCCGGGCCGGAGAAGTTCCGGAAGATCGCGCGCATGGTGGAGGACGCGCCCGGCGGCCTCACCGCCAACGGCCATCCCCTTTGCGCGTGGCCCCTCGATACCGTCGCGGGCGCGCCGAACGGACCCGTCGCCGGGTTCGTCATGCCCCGCGTCGACGGTCCGGATATCAAGCCCCTGTGGTCCTGCCTGATTCGCGGGGAACACTCGATGACCCAGCGGCATCTTCACGCCATCGCCATCAATTACGCATGGACCTGCGAGAAGCTCCATGCGCGGGGCTGCGTCGTCGGCGACATCCATCCCAACAACGTCCTGATCGACCACGGAACGGGCGACATCACCGTCATCGACTGCGATTCCTTCCAGATTCCCAATCCGCAGGGAGGCGTCTTCGGGTGCGAGGTCCTGGGCCTGCCGGGCTACTATCCCCCGGAACTGATGGGCGGTGGAGCTTCCGCGGGGACGCGTTCCCCCCAGACCGATTCCTTCGGTCTGGGAGCGGTCGTGTTCCACCTCCTTGTCGGGCAGGCTCCCTTCGGGGCGGATGCGAACAAGACGGCGGAAGAGCGCGTGGCCGCCGGCGAGTGGCTCTACTGCGGACGCGGACAGGGGCCGGCGCCGGGAGCGACGCCCTGGGCCGAACTCGACCCCGCCATGAGAGACCTCTTCGTCCGGCTCTTCGACGACGGCCACGGCGATCCGGCCGCCCGCCCCTCCGCCACGGAGATCCGCAAAGCCCTCCAGACCTCGAAGGGAAACCTCGTCGAATGCGGCAACGGACACTGGCATGTCGCGAAGCGACCGCAATGCTGCTGGTGCGAACGGGAAGGAAGACGGAAGCGGGCTCTGGCGGGGCGACGGTTCCGGAGAATGACGGCGCAGGGTGGGAACATCCTGCGGGCGCCGCTCATCGGCCCGCGACCGGTTCCCATCCTCCATCTTTCGGCTCCATCCGCCGTCTTCCGGTTTCTCTCCACCGTCGGCGCGCTGTGTCTCAAGCACCGGCTTCTGCTCGCGCAGTTCGCCGCCATCGCCGCTATCGCGTACCTCGTTCTCGTCGTCCTGGCGACGGTCCTGGGTGTCAACGGTGTCTGACGCGGGCGTCGCGCGACCGAACCCGCGTTGCACGATGTTCCGCTCCCGGCGGCTACCGGCTCACCGAAACGCCGCGAAACTCCTGAACCTCCCAGTCGATCCCGCGCGGTCCCCGCTTTCCCGAGGTGACGTAGAGAACGGAGACTTCGCCCACGGCTTCCCCGAGCCCCCCGGCCGACAGGACCATCCGCGTGGGAACCCCCTCCACGAGCCGCTTCGACAGATGGAAGCGGTCGGTTCGGAAGTCGAAGTCCGAGTTGGCGATCCGGCCCGTGTCGATCGGGTACTCGATGCCGCGATCGTCGAAGAACCGGCACTTTCCGACCTCGTAGTCGGTGTCGCCGTCGGATGCGGTCACGACGAACTCGAACGTCAGCGCGTCGCCCGTCTGGCGGCAGCCCGAGAGGCCGAGGGTAAACCCCTTTCCGCTCCTCGTCGCGAACGGAGGGGCGCCCGGCGCGCGGCCGCCCCCCACGACACTGGCCACGACGGGCGCCGGTCCGCCGCCCGTCGTGGATTCCCGCATGCCGGCGTCGAGCTCCCGCTTCGTCCACTCGACCGTTTCCCCGATGGCCTTCCGGTTTTCGGAGCTCTGCGCGCGCACCTCCGTCAGGGACGCCTGGACATCGGAGAGGTCGCCGCGAATCTCCGCCGCCGTCGATCGCAGAGCGGCAACGTCCTTCCGCATCAGATGAACCTCCTGGCTGTTGAACTCCATCGCCTTCCCACGCGCCTCGGCCTCTTCCAGTCCCTTCTCGGACGCCTGGAGCCGCGCGTCCATCGGCAGGATGACCGTGACGATCAGGAATCCCACGACGACCAGCGAAAAGACGATCGCCGCCACCATCATTCTGAAGAACTGGTCCCTGTTCATCCGTCGAAGCTCCCTGCCGCCGCGCCGTCAGCGCGGACGATCGAATGGAATGTCCCCCCAGCGGGCCACGGGAAAGTCGTGGAACTCGATCACGACCCATTCGGGCCTGCTGGAATCCGGCGCCCCCGCCAGAACCTCGAACAGGGCGACCCGGTCCCCGATTTCGCCGATGCCCGTCGCCGTCATCTCCATCTCCACCGGGACTCCTTCGATCAGGCGGCGGGTCATGACGGTCTCCTTCCGCGAGAACTCCGTTTCCGACTTGCCGGCCCGAATACGCTCCACGACCAGCGGGGAGTCGGTCGCGACCGCCCGAAACCGCGTTCCATACCGGATGGAGAAGTCCTGGTCCCTGCCGAGAGACTCCGCCCGCATCGTGAAGGTCACCGTGTCGCCCTCCTGGTCGCAGCGCACCAGGTCGAAACGGATGCCCGGCCCCTCGTAGCGCTGAAGAGCCGGAGGAAGACTGGACTCCGCGTTGGCGACCACCGCTGCGGTGTGGCGCTCCGTCGTTTCCCCCGTCCACTCCAGGAGATCGCGAAGGTTTTCCGCCGCCGCGAAGGCGAAGACCTTGAGCACCCAAAGCGCCAGCAGCCCGAAGACGAGTTTGAAACCGATCGCCAAGAGAGTGGACTTCGCACCGTTCATACCACGTCACCATCCTGTCGAATCCGAAGGGAGCCACTCCATGACCGCAATCCGATTCCTCCGCGCAACGTCGTATCTCCTCGCCGGCGCATGGCTCTTCGCGTCCGGCGTTCTTCTTCAGATCGGCTTCGTGTTTCTCCGGGCGCTGACGCACATGATGCGTTTCGGCGACGAAGCCGCGAAGGGACTGACGGGAAGCCAGATGCCCTCGCTCTTCCCGGTTCCCACCGGCCGGCACATTCCGCTCGCCGGCCGCCGGTTGATGGCCGCCGGCATCTCCTGCCTTCACAGGAGCATCGACGTTCTGCAGGGCAGGATCTGACGCGCCGGCGTTTTCATCCTCCGCGACCGCGCGACGCGGCCCGTCGAAAGGAACCGATGAGCTGCGCGGCCGTCGCGTCGATCGTGGGCGGCTCGCCGGTCCCGGAGAATCCCTCCGGCGACAGTTCGTGCCAGGGATGGTCCAGCCTGGGATCGCGCGGCTCGCCTTCGATGTTCAGGGGGGGAATGCCGACGGTCGGGGGAACGAAGTACTCCCCGCAGTCGAGAAAGGGCTTCAGGTCGCCGAACCGGACGCGGCCCGCGACCACGACGTGACCGTGGGCCTTGTAGTTGCCCGCGTCGCGGTAGAGATAGTCGATCCGCGTGTTCGGCTTCCCGCCGGCCGCCATCAGTAGTCTTCCGGCAGCAGCACCGTCGTGGCGGACCGGTCCGCCTCCGTGATTATCCAGAACTTCGTGCCGGCCTTCGTCCCGTAGACCGACATCAGCCGCGCCCCTTCTTCGAGCGCCCGGTCGTTCGCGTCGGCGTCTTCCTGGCAGCACTCGCCCCAGTCGCCCCGGCTGTGGCGGTCGAGCGCCGCCATCATCTCCCCGCGCGGAACGCTTTCCAGCGCGCCGGGCGTGGCGACCACCCGTCCCGGCTCGAACTTCGGCGGGTGCCGGACGGCTTGCGCCAGTTCCCTTTGGTCGGTTTCTCTCTCTCGTGTCATCTCGTGTTCCCTCCTGCGTTGAAAAAAAGGACCGCCCGGACCGAGGCCCGGGCGGCGGAAGCGCGCTACTTCTGGCGCTGCGCGGCGTTCCAGATCTTCAGGTCGAAGATCACCCGCTCCAGATTGGAGAGATCGGTGCCCAGTCCGAAGCTGGACGTGTTCTTGATCTCCTCTCCGTCCTGGTAGGACCGTTCGAAGGTCACGGAGGGGAATTTCCCGTCCTGTCCCTCGTTCTCCCAGACGGCGCCCGATACGCGTCCGTACTGGATCTTGTGGATCGGTTGTTTTGACATGGCAAGTCTCCTTTCTTTGTTGTCGTTTACCACGGCGTCGCGGCACGATGTCGTGGAGACGCGCGCCAGAGCCTTTTTCGGGAGACCGCCTGCGGCGGAAAGCTCTTGCGCGAATCCGAGTCGACACCGGCATCAGCATAGCCGAAATACGGTAAACGGCAAAGAAGAAAGGAAGGGAAAGCGCAACGACCGACCGGTGCGGACGCGGGTAGGGAATCGGAGGGTCTTGAACGGATAGGGAAATCGTGCTACGGTTCCGGCATGGGAGACAGAACGTACACCTGGACGACGGTATCCGCAGGCGATCTGCCGGGGGTGAAGGACCTTCTGCTCGGCCCGGAGTGGCGCGAAGGCAGGACCCGTTTCGGATTCGAGGACGAAACGGCCGGCGAGGACGGAACGGTGACCTTCGGCCAGAGGGACGTGAACTGGGGCGGCGAGAGCGACGCCGAGGCGCTGCAGGCCGCCGGCATTCCGTTTCTCATCCATCATCACAACGGATACAGCTATCCCGAGGGCTATGTCGCCTGCGACGGGGCCTCGCGCTGTTCCGTGGCCAGCAGCGACGGAATGCTCCTGGTGGAGTTCGACGAACGCACGGGCGGCGTCGGGAGCGCGTCCCTCGAACGGGCCCGCGACTTCGTTCTGATCAGAGAACTCGCCTTCAAGAGAATGCGCGAACGGGCGCGTCCCGCGACCGGGGTCGATCTTGCCCGGCTCGCCGTCCGCCAGCGCTAGCGCTGGCGCCCGGCCGCTTCCCGGACCGCTTCCACATTCAGGGCCTCGCGCTCCTCGCACAGAACGTGGTCCGCCGCCTTCTGGGCCGCCGACGCCGCCTGGACCGCGATGCGGGGCTCCTCCCGGATTCTTCCGAGCCAGCCGCGAATGTAGGCGGCGGAGTTCTCCAGCGTCGCGTGGTCGATTCCCGCACGGCCGCACAGAAACGAAGAGGCCATCTCGGCGACCAGCTCCTCCCTGCCGTAGGTCCGCGATCCGAACGCCGGCTTCTCCGCGAGGGTCTCGCGGTTCAGCCGGCTCTCGTGTCCCGTCGAGTGGGCGATCTCGTGGAAGAGAGTGGCGTAGTATTCCTCGGCAGAGCGAAACGACTCCGCCGGCGGCATGCGAATCGTGTCGCTCGACGGGCGGTAGTACGCCCTCGCCCCCCCGTGCTCGATGGCGGGCGGGCTCGGCATTCCTCCGACGATGCGCTCGCACTGGATGATGGGGTCGAAGTCCAACGGCTTCGTCTCCGCCACGGGAACGTCGACGCCGTCGCACTGCTCGGCGTTGAAGACGCGGAAGTGTCGAAGCATGGGAATCTTGCGCTTCTCCTCCTCCGCAGGGGTCTCGACCTCCCACATCTTCCAGAAGACGACCGCCGCCCCCTTCTCGCCCTTCCGGACGCTGCCTCCGCGTTCGCGCGCCTGTTTGAACGTCATCCACCAGGGCGACGCGTAGCCCGCCACCTGCGACTCGCAGGCGAGCATGAAGGTATTGATACCGCGATAGGGCTTTCCGGTGGCCAGGCTTCTTGGCGGTCCGGCGTCCGTCCAGGGACGCCGCCAGGGAACGAGACCCTCCTGCAGCAACTCGACGATGCGCGCGGCGATCAGTTCGTACGGTTTTGCGGTCTGCGACATGGACCGACTCTACAACGTCGCGGGAGCCGAAACAAGGTCCGCTCTCTTTTTTGGCATGGGGTGTGACTCGTTCATCACCCCTGCCCGTTCGGCGAGAACCGGGGGTGGCGCTGTCAGGGAGGCTCCGAACGAGGGTCCGCGCCGCAGGCGGGGAAACGTTTGGATGCCTTGACCGCGCCGGGGGCGGAGCCCCTCCCGCTTCGGTCGCGGGGGACGATCGGACCTGCGGGGATGACGCGACCGAATCATGCAACTATTGCAACGGAAGTTTGGACCGCGACTGCACTTTTACCTTGATTTCATGCACGAGATCGGCGAGATGTTTTCGCGAGACCACCGGAACGGAACACCCCCCACAACAAAACGAAGAGCCAGTGACGGATGATCGGAACCGGTCCGTCGGCATCGCGTTGTGCCGCGTCGCGCGGCTTTCGAACCGGATCGCTCGGTTCGACGGGGAGAGTGCGTCCCATCCGTTCCAGGGCGGAGAGTACCGACCGCAAGCGATCATCGATCGATACACCCACACCGAAGGAGCAGAACATGAAGAGTCACACCCGGTTTCCCCTCTGTATCGCGGTACTCGCCATCGCGCCGCTGTCCCACGGCGCACCCGGTCCCGGAACGCCACTGCACCCGTGCGATTCGGAACAGGAATGCGAGTTCATCGCGGCTTCGGACAACCTTGGGGTCGAAGCGAAGTTCGGCGAGATCAACGTACACGACCTGATCGGCAAGCGGACCCCGCTTCGGCCGATCTCCATCAGCGCCACCCGCCTGGGGGGCGACGGCGGCGTCGCCCCCAGTCCCAACTGGAGCCTGACTCCTCTGTGGGACAGCGATGCGGCGATCATCAATCAGTTCCAGCTCAACGAGTTCGACTGCGAGGGGGTCAACCCCTTCGGTTCGAGCGCGTGGAATCCCAACGAGTTCGATACGGCCGTCATTCAGGGCGTCTTCTACGACGACATGTGGAACTCCGCCGAACAGGAATCGGATTTCGCCGAGCGCACGATCTTCATGGTCGGAGCCTCGAACTCCGCCCTTTCCAGCGTCGAGGCGGGATACCGGAAGACGAATCCCGTCACGCTGAACCCCTCCGGCTGGCAGCATCCCAAATACACCGTGGGCTCCATCAACCGGGGAATCACGCTCAAGGGCGGAACCACGAGAGACGTGTTCCACGCGCTTGGCAGCGCGAGCTTCGGATTCATCGCGTTCGATTCGGCTCTGACGGATCACAACTTCCCCGGGACGGCCTACACGCTCGAGGACGAGATGATCCACGGACTGGCGACGGGCGCCGAGAACCACTCGTTCATCGGCAAGAGGATCAGTGCCTCCGACGAGGAGGGGGGGCTTCGGTCGGGCGTCGACGCCCGCACCGCCGCGTTCAAGGAAAGCGACAGGTGGGAACCCGTCGTCGCGATCGCGGGCCGCATGGTCGGCACGATTTCCGGCGTCTGGATCGACGGGCAGCGCGACACCTCGAAGCCCCTGAAGAGCGGGGCCAACGACCCGTACGGCATCGGAACGTCGACCAGGGGGACATACGCCGGCCTTGTCCAGGAGGCCATCGGCGTCGACAGCTACGTCATCGGGGCCGTCGAAGGGAGCTACATCAACGTCAACAAGGCGCGCGGTCTGCGGCTCAGCGCCGGCGCGACCGAATCGCTGGACCGCGAGGACGCGGACTGCGGGGAGTGTCTGCGCGAGGACTCCATCGTGCGGGACTTCATGTATATCGAACAGACGCCCCTCTTCAACAACAGCCCCTCGTGTCCGGGGGAAGACGTCGAGTGGGTCCAGACGGTCGGAATGTTCGTGCCCGAGATGATTCCCAACTCCGGTGGCGGGGAACCCGTCGTTTCTCCGGAACTCGTCGGGCAGTCGGCGGACACGATCTATCCCGAACGACGGGCGAGCATCGTCGCGCGAGGCGACGTGGTCTTCGGAGACGGCCAGGTGGACGGCGGCCGGTCCGGTGCGGGGATCACCGGCTACGACACCGACGTTCTTCACGTCAGGGACGTGCTGCATCTCAACCCCCGAACCTCCGCCCCGCAGCTGAGCGACAGCCTGGCGCCGAGCGACAAGGTCGGGCTTATGTACTTCGACCTGAACGAGGGCGCGCCGCGTATCTCGGTACCGGCCGGGGGGGACAGTATCGCATGGGTCAGCCTTGCTCTCGCCCCCCAGACTATCGAGGCGGCGCGCGATCTCGTCGGCGGAACCGCGAAAGCCGGGTCCGCAGAGGGTGTCGTCGAGCTCATGGAGTCCGCCCGGGCCGACGCGCGGGCCGGAAAATCCGCGTTCGCCGTGCCCACCGTTACCGCATCGCCCTTCGGCGCCGGGGGCTTCGTTCGCGACGACGGTTTCCTTCCCGTGAACCTGATCCTTTCCGGATTCGAGACCGCTGCGGTTTCGGTGTACTCCCGCCATGCCGTCAGCGACGGAAAGGCCCGGACGATGAGCGACTGGAAGGAAGTCGGTGACGAGAGCATCGTCGTCGATTCCGGCCTCGGCGAACGCTTCTCCTCTCTCTCGGTGGTGCTCGAAGTCGCCGATGCCGCACCGGGTGGCGTGCAGATCCTCGTCGTCGACGAGGAAAGCGGACGCCGTGCGTCAACCTCGATCGGCATGGAGATGTGAGCCGTCACGTCTGCCGGGCGCTTCCGGTTCGCCGTAAGCGCCCGGTGGCGGGGGATTCCGTCTTCCCCTCTCCCGGCTCTCCGGAAGGACCTACAGCCCCGCGTCTTCCGCGATGGCTTCGGTCTCCTCGTCGCTCGGGCGCGTGTACCGGAAGACCTCGCGAAGCGAGACGTTGCCGCTCATCTTCTGCGCGACATGGACTCCCTCCCTGTCGGCGATTCGCTTGAGGAACGTGTGCCGGAGCATGTGGGGGGTCAGGCGAAACGATTCCTTCGCGTCCAGCTGGGCGCAGGCCTGTCCGGCGATGCGATCGCAGATGCGCGCCACGTCGCGCTCGGAGATTCTCCTTCCGAATCGCGAGACGAAGAGAGGATCGGCGTCGTTCACCCCGCTTCGCGTCGCGAGGTACCGGTCCAGAATCTCGCGCGCCTCGGACGGCAGCGGGACCTTGCGGGAGACCTTCCTGCCCTTCCTTTTCACGTCGTGAAACCCCCGGTGATGGTACTGCCCGGCATCCAGGGCCGCGAGTTCGAACTCGCGCAATCCGGTGTGAAGCAGGCAATGGAAGACCGCCGCCTCCAGAAGAGGGTTTTGGTCGGCCCGGGTGCAGAGTCCCAGCCGCTGCTCGCAGGCGGACTTGAGACGCAGAATCTGCCGGCCGGTCAGGCCGTTCCACTCGGGCTCGTCGGTCTGAAGGTCCCGGACGCCCTCGAAGGGACTGCCCGCCAGAAGCGGGCGGCATCCGTGCAGCCAGCGCCCGAAGTGCCGAAGGGTCGCAAGCACGCGGTTGATCGTCGTCGCCGAGTAGGGCTTCCCCGTCTTCTCCACGACGGTCGATTCCAGGGCCCTCTGGAACGTCTTGGTCGCCGAAGGCGTCCATCCGTCGACGTGGTCGTGTCCGATCTCCGAAGCGAAGAACCGCAGGAACCGGTCGAGGTCCCGCGTCTTGGCCTGTTCGGTCCGCTTCGATCCGCCGGCGACGTGGATTCGCATGTAGAGACCGGTCCACTGGATCAGGGAATCCGGGTCCCCGGGTCTCAGGTTCGGCGCTGAAATCTTATCCGACGGAGTTGCGGCGGGTTTTCCGAAACGTCCTCGTTCCTCGATGTGTCGGTTTTCCGTCAGCGCATTCTCCCTCTTTGTCGGATAAGGTACGTTATCCGACGGAGTTCGTTCGCGCAAGACCGCCTCACGGAATCGTGAACATATCGTTCCGGCGACAAAGTCGCGCCTACTGAATGAGTTGGGGAAGCGTGATGAGCGCGGCGAGAATGGTGATGGTCGCGCCGAACATCAGCCCCATGCGGATCGTCAGCCTGTTCTCGAGCTCCCGAAGACGAAGCAGCGTCCTGGCCTCGCGGTTCTTGATCTCCCCGCGCACCTTCTCGATATCGGTTCTCGTGGCGAGGTTGTGGTTCACGACCGCGATCAGGGCTTCGGCCTGAGCCTCCGCCTGCTTGCGGGAAAGCCCGCCGCTCTGGAGCCTCTTGACGTAGGTCAGAGTATCGAAGGTCTGTGTTTCCATCCCCGGAGACTACCACGCATTGCGCGTTCTGTAAACAACGCCGTTCGGCCGGGAACCCGGATGTCCGGCCTTCCGGCGAACAGTCGGGCCGCGACTCAGGCGGTCCGGGGAACCGTTTCGCCGGTCTTCGGGACGGGAGGCTTTCCGGATGGCCGTCGTTCCGGAACGGAGGGAGTCAGGGTGCCCTGCGATCAGGGAATCCGGTTCGTCGGGGCACGGCTTCTTGACCGTCATGGCGAATCGGGATAGGTTGCCGGGATGGATGAACGCATACTCAGTACAAGCGGCACGGGCGTCGGGCGATGTCTCGCGATCGTCGCCGGGCTTCATCGGACCCGCGCCATCGCATCCACCCGCCGAAGACTGACCGTTCGCGAGCTTCTGCTCGACGAACTGGAGGAGACTCTTCTGCGCATGGCGAACGGTGGAGCCGGGATGACTCAGAGCCATCCGGCGAACGATCCCTGAAAGGGGCGCTATCAGTCGCTGTCGGGTGCGGACGCATTCGGTGGAAAGCTCTCCGCAACGATGTCGAGGAGCTTGTCGGTCATCGTGACATCCTCCTCGAAGCACCGGAGCCGAATGCGCCGGTGAAGGTCCACGTCCACGTCGAGGGTGATGCGTTTCGTGCGCTTCTCGGCACGGGGGAGTTTGCGGCTCTCGATCCAGCCTCCGGGATCGCTCTCCCGGGAGGGCTTCCGGGGAATGGGGACCTCCTTGCTCATTCCATCGCCTCCAGAATGTCCTCGGTCATTCCGTCGATCTCTTCGGAAGCCGTCCGTTCCCTCGTTCCCTCGCTGACAAGCAGACCATGCGCAGCCGTCTCGGCGAAGGCCACACGCTGGCAGACCGCCGTCCCGAGGACGGGAAGATCGTATTGTTCGAGCGCCTGGGACACGTCCCGGCCGATCGCCGTGTTCACGATTCGTCGGTTGATCGCGAAGACCGCCCTGAGTTCCTCCCGGTACGTCGAGGCCTCGCGAACGAGTTGCACGACTTCCTCCGCCGCCCAGACATCGTAGGGGCTCGGCTGGACCGGAACGACGACGAGATCCGAGGCCATGATGATGCTTCGCGCCAGTTCGGTCACGCGCGGCGGGCCATCGATCACGACGAGATCGTATCCGCGACGCAGCTTCTCGATGTCGCGGTGGATCGTGGCCACCGGCTGGCCGACCACGGGGAAGGGGGGAGAGGTCTCGCGCACCGCCGCCCAGTCCAGGGCGCTTCCCTGGGGGTCGGCGTCGATCAGCAGGACGCGGTATCCCTTCGACGAAAGGCATCCCGCCACGTTGACGGCCAGCGTGGTCTTTCCGACCCCGCCCCTCTGATTCACGAAACTGATTACCATGTCGCCGGTCCTC
>JAJFLJ010000270.1 GCA_021772755.1 Candidatus Sumerlaeota bacterium | reverse complement strand
ATCCGATGATGCTGCCGGCGATGTCGTCGGCGACGAGCTTCTTCGCGTCGTCGCCCTTCGCGCCGCCGTTGAACCCCGTCTGCACCTCGGAGGGACAGACGCACATCACGCGGATGTCGTGCGGGCGAAGCTCCGCCTGCCAGCACTGCGAGATTCCCCGCAGCGCCCATTTGCTGCCGCTGTAGGCCGTCCCGTTGGCGTGCCCCTTCATTCCCGAGGTGGACGAGACGTTCACGATGTCGCCGGAGCCCTGCCGCTTCATGGCGGGAACGACGCGGTTCGTCAGGTCGACGAGACCGAAGAGGTTCACGTCGTACTGCGCCCGCAGTCGTTTCATGTCGATCTCGCCGATGTGCGCGCCGTACGCCACCGCCGCGTTGTTGACCAGCACGTCGATGCCGCCCAGCGTTTCGGTGGCGAACTCGACGGTGCGCGCGTTGTCCTCCGGGCTGGCGACGTCGGCTTCGAGCGCGTGTGCGCCCGTTTCGCCGGCGACGGCGGCGAGGCGCTTCGCGTCGCGCCCGGTGAAGACGACCTCGTGGCCGATCTTGCGGGCGAGACGGACGAGAGATTCACCGATCCCCTTGCTGCCTCCGGTGACGAGAAAGCGGCGTGGCTGCATGAAGCGCTGTCCTTTGGCTGGTGAAGTCGAAACGCTTCGCGGCGAGGCGCGCCCGCTCAGCTCACTTCCTTGCGCAGTTTCGCGGGAAGGATCTTCAGCTGTTCGCGGTACTTGGCGACGGTGCGGCGGGCGATCTGGATGCCGCGGTCCTTCAGCATGTCGGCGATTTTCTGGTCGCTGAGGGGGCGGCGCGGGTTCTCCAGCTCGATCATCTGCGTGATGATCTCCTTGATGGAGCGCGACGACGCGTCGTTGCCGCTGTCGGTCTCGAGGCCTGAGCTGAAGAAGTACTTCAGTTCGAAGATGCCCCGCGGCGTCTCGACGTACTTCTTCGTCGTGACGCGGGCGATCGTCGATTCGTGCATGCCGACGACCTCGGCGATGTTGCGCAGCGTCAGGGGGCGCAGGTGCTCGACGCCCTTCTCCAGGAACTCCATCTGGTATTCCATGATGGCTTCCGTCACGCGAAGGACCGTGGACTTGCGCTTTTCGATGTTCTTGATGAGCCAGACCGCGTTCTTGTACTTCTCGTTGGCGTACTGCGCCTGTCCCGTCTCGTACGCGTTGCTTCCGTTGCCGTTCTGCGCGGCCTCGCGCGCGTTGCGGCTCGCCATGCGGCGGTAGTTCGACGCGATGCGCAGCCGTCCGGCGTCGCCCTCGCTCAGGAAGTACATGTACCGGCCGTCCATCTTCTTCACGAAGACGTCGGGCTTGATGTAGCGGGGGGAGTCCTTCGTCGTCGAGCGCCCCGGCCGCGGGTCGAGACGCGCGATCGTGTGGAACGCGTCCTGGACGCGGCTCTCGGGAACGTCGAGCGCCTGGGCGATCTCGCGGAACCGCTTCTGCTGGAGGTTCGGCAGATGGTTCTCCAGAATCTCGTAGAGCACGCGGTCGCGGATGCCGCGCTCTTCGGCCTGAAGGCGGAGGCACTCGCCCAGGTTGCGGGCCGCGACGCCCGTTGGCTCGAAGTCGTGGACCACCTCGAGCACGTCGAACACCGTCTGCGCATCGCTCTTCATGCGCCACGCGACGGTCTCGAGGACCAGGTCCTCGGGTCTCGCCTCCGCGACCTCCTCCGCAGGCTTCTTCAGCTTTCGGGCGACCAGCGCCAGCGCCTGCTCGCGTCTGGACATCGTCATCGCCTCGTCGGGCGTGATCTTCAGCAGCGCGCCGACGACCATCGCGACGAGCTGCCGGTGCTTGAGCTCCACCGCGTACACGGCGGCTTCGCTGCCCCGCAGCTTCTTGAGCATTCCCCGCAGCCGTTCGGAGGTCTGGGTGGTGGGCTTCGTCGTGAACAGCTCGGGGGGGTAGAGCATGATCATCGCCTGGTTTTCCGGCGAACAGTCCAGGAAGCCGTCCTCGTTCAGATTCCCGACGATGAACTCGGCGATTTCGATCTCGTCGCCCGCCAGGACCGAGAGGCGCACCTGGCGCATCAGACTGTCGTAGAGGCTCTCGTTGAGGGCGGTGTAGGTGGTGAAGTCGCTTTCTTCGGAATCCTCGCGGGTGGCGCGGTAGGCGGAGGTGTCGGAATCGCCGTACTCGCTGTCCCAGTCGACGTCGTTCTTCTCGAATTTCTCGAAGTCCTCGGCGGCGTCCTTGCCGGTTTCGTCGGGGGTCGCGTCGCCGGTCTCCTCGCCCTTCTGGCGGGTGTCCTCCCGCTCGTCCGGCAACACACTGTCGTTGGCGGTCGGGGACTCCGCTTTGGCCTGCTCGGAGAGGCCCGAGTCGTCCGGGGAATCATCGGCTCCGGCGTCGGCCTGGTCGCGCTCCTCGTTGCTGGATTGCAGGTTCTCCTCGTCGTCCGAGAGCTCCAGGAAGGGGTTCTCCATCATCTCCTGGGAGATCATCTGCTCCAGCTCCATGCTGTTGAGCTGAAGCAGCTGGATGGACTGCTGCATCTGCGGCGTCATGATCAGCTTCTGCGTCTGACGCATTTGCTGGTGGAGCGAGATCGCCATGAATCCTGCCTTTTGGTCCGACCGGTGATCCGGTTCTGTGGCGAACGACGAGTGTTTTCGGCTTGACAAGCCCTTATAGCAAAATACGGGCACACTTTCTGGCCTGAATCTGGCTCAAGTCTCTCCCGGAGTCAAGACAAAGCGCCTTGCCGCAGAGTCTCGACCGACCACTTGCACCGAAAAGGACCGGAATCCCAAGGGTTTCGGTCCTTTTCGGCGTTCAGGGAGATGTCGCGGATTCGCTCTTGGCGGGTCGCCGAATGGCAACGTTCAGGCCTTCTTCGGTGGCATCGACCGTGACAGTCGCGCCATCGGCGGCTTCTCCGGCGATGATCGCGCGACCGATGCGGGTTTCGAGCTCCCGCTGCATATAGCGCCGCAGGGGCCGTGCGCCGAAGACCGGGTCGAAGCCGCGTTCGGCCAGGAGGCGCCGACCGGCTTCGGTCAGTTCCAGCCCGATTCCGCGGTCCGACAGGCGCTTGCGGAGTTCCTCCGCCAGCAGATCGACGATTCGCTCGATCTCGGAGAGCGTCAGCGGCTTGAAGAGGACGATCTCGTCGATGCGGTTGAGGAACTCCGGCCGGAAGTGCCGTCGCAGTTCCATCATCACCATCTCGCGGGCGTCCTCGCGGATCTGGTTGTCGGAACCGAGGCCCTCCAGCAGGTGCGTCGACCCGATGTTGCTGGTCATGATGATGACGGCGTTCTTGAAGTCCACGGTGCGGCCCTGGCTGTCGGTCACGCGGCCGTCGTCCAGAACCTGGAGCAGCACGTTGAAGACGTCGTGATGGGCCTTCTCGATCTCGTCGAAGAGAATCACGCTGAAGGGCTTGCGGCGCACGGCTTCGGTCAGCTGTCCGCCCTCCTCGTATCCGACGTAGCCCGGGGGGGCGCCGATCAGCCGCGAGACGGCGTGCTTCTCCATGTACTCGCTCATGTCGATGCGGACGATGTTGTCGGCGGAGTCGAAAAGCGTTCGCGCGAGGGTCCGCGCGAGCTCGGTCTTGCCGACGCCGGTGGGGCCGAGAAAGACGAAGCTGCCGATGGGGCGGTTGGGGTCCTTGATGCCGGCTCGGGCGCGGATCACGGCGTCGGCGACCAGGCGGACGGCCTCGTCCTGGCCGATGACGCGTTCGTGCAGCACCTCGTCCAGGCGGAGGAGCTTCTCGCGTTCGCCCTCGACCAGCCGCGCGACGGGAATGCCCGTCCATCGTGCGACGATGCCGGCGATTTCCTCTTCGGTGACCTCCTCGCGCAGAAGTTGCGCGCCGCCGGCCTCCCTCTCGCGGAGGCGCGCCTCCTCCTCCCTCAGGCCGTTCTCCAGCTCCGGCAGCCGGCCGTACATCAGCTCCGCCGCGCGATCGTGGTCGTAGTCGCGCTTCGCCCGCTCGATGTCCTGGCGGACCCGCTCGATGTCCTCGCGAAGGGCCTGCACCTTCTGGAGCGCGCCCTTCTCGGCGTCGTACTGCGCGCGCATCGCGTCGGCCTGCGTGCGAACGTCCTGAAGCTCCTTCTGCAGCGCGGCGAGCCGGTCGCGGCTCGACTTGTCCTTCTCCTTCTTCAGGGCCGCCTCCTCGATCTCGAGCTGCATGACGCGGCGGCTGGCCGCGTCGAGTTCGGCGGGCATCGAATCGTTCTCGGTGCGAACCATCGCGCAGGCCTCGTCGACGAGGTCGATGGCCTTGTCCGGCAGAAAGCGGTCGCTGATGTAGCGGCTTGAGAGAACGGCGGCCGCGACGAGGGCGTTGTCCAGAATGCTCACGCCGTGGTGAACCTCGAAGCGCTCCTTCAGGCCGCGAAGAATCGAGATGGAGTCCGCGACGGTGGGCTGCTCGACGAGAACCGTCTGGAAGCGGCGTTCGAGGGCGGCATCCTTCTCGATGTACTTGCGGTACTCGTCGAGGGTCGTCGCGCCGATGCAGTGCAGTTCCCCGCGCGCCAGCATGGGCTTGAGCATGTTGCCGGCGTCCATCGCGCCGTCGGCCTTTCCCGCTCCGACGATCAGGTGCAGCTCGTCGATGAAGAGGATGATGCGCCCGTCGCTCTCCCTGACCTCGTTGAGAACGGCCTTCAGGCGCTCCTCGAATTCGCCGCGGAACTTCGCCCCGGCGACGAGAGACCCCATGTCCAGCGCGAAGACCGTCTTCTCCTTCACGCCCTCGGGCACGTCGCCGCGCACGATGCGCTGGGCCAGGCCCTCCGCGATGGCGGTCTTGCCGACGCCCGGTTCGCCGATCAGCACGGGGTTGTTCTTGGTCTTGCGCGAGAGAATGCGGATCACCCGGCGGATTTCGTCGCCGCGGCCGATGACGGGATCGAGCTTCCCGTCGCGCGCCATCTTCACGAGGTCGCGCCCATAGCGGTCGAGGGCCTCGTAGGTCGCTTCGGGATTGGCGGACTGTACGCGCTGACGCCCGCGTACGGCGGTCAGCGCCGACAGCAGGCGGTCCCGGGTGGCGCCGAAGTCCCCCAGCAGCTTGCCGGCCCTGGCGTCGTCCTGCAGGGCCAGCAGCAGGTGCTCGACCGAGACGTATTCGTCCTTCAGGCGCTTCGCCTCCTTCTCGGCGGCGACGAGAGCTTTCGAAAGCCTTTGGGTCAGGAATACCTTCGAGGGATCGGCGCCGGGGCCGCTCACCCGGGGGCGCGTGTCGAGCACCGCTTCGGCGGCGTCGCGCACGTCCCCGGTGCCGACGTCCATGCGGGCGAAGAGCCGAGGGACGAGACCGTCCTCCTGGTCGAGAAGCGCGAGCAGCAGATGCTCGCAATCGACCTCCTGATGTCCGCGCTCGACGGCGAGCGACTGGGCGGCGGCGAGAGATTCCTGGGATTTCTGCGTGAGTCTGTTGATGTCCATCGTGTTCCTCCCTCATCCGTGATGCGTCGGTGCGCGATCTTCGGAGGCTACTTCGCCACGACCACCTTCGCGGGGCGAATGACCTCCGTTTCGTCGAGAACGTAGCCCGTCTGGATCACCTCGACGACGGTTCCCTCTTCGGCGTTCGCGACCGAAGCCATCGCGACGGCCTCGTGGAAGTTGGGATCGAAGGCCTGGCCGAGGGACTCGAACGGCCGAACGCCGAAGCGCGCGAAGACGTCGAGCATCTGCGCCCGGGTTGCTTCGAAGCCCTCGATCCACTGGTTCGACTCGGCACCTGGCATGGCGAGGGCGCGGTCGAAGTTGTCGAGCACGTCGAGAAAGCCTCCAACGACGCCGACCCGCTCGTCGCGGCGGGCACGTTCGAGATCGCGGCGCGCGCGCTTGCGGACGTTGTCCAGCTCCGCAGCGATGCGGTGCGCCTTCTCCATCCAGAGGGCGGTCTCCTCGACTTCCGCCGGAGTACCGGGGACGTCTTTCGGCGCAGCGCCTTCGTCCGTTTCCTGGGGGTCGCGCCGGTTCCAGAGCATCTCATCGGTCTCCTGTCGGTTTGGTCCTGTCATCGTTCGGCAACTCCCTTGGATGTGGCCAGCGGGAACAGCGTGAGCCGACCCAGGCAGCCTTGTGCGTATCCAGTCTCGTGCCGGTGTCGTGGCAGCGGCAAGACGAGTGGTTTCAGTCGGAGGCGCGGTGCGTATGTGTCTTTTTGCATCGTGACGAGTGAGCCCGGAAGGGCACGACATGTGTGTTTTGGACACATCGACCTGGCGAAACGAGAAGGGCTCCTTGATCGCATGTATCACAACGCTCCTGTCCTGTCGGGAGTGGAGAACGATCATGACTGATCTTGCTGGACTTATGTCGATCTTTGCAACCTGGCAAACTGCTTGTAATACTCCCTATCGACAGATTTCTTCGAACAAGGAGGTTCGCCATGCGTTACTACAACCCCTTCCGAGAGCTGGAATCAGTCCGACGAGAAGTGGACCGGATCTTCAACGGGTACACGGGCGGCTCGCTCCTGAGCCGGTCGTCCCTGGCTCCCGCTCAGATCAACGTCTACGAGAACAGCGACGACGTGGAGGTCGAGGTGCTCCTGCCGGGTATCGATCCCAAGGCTCTCGATCTGCAGGTGGTTCGCAACGAACTGACCATCAGCGGGGAGCGCCGCCAGAGCGAGGATGTGAAACCGGAGGCCTGGCACCGCCAGGAACGCGCGGCGGGCAAGTTCGTCCGGAAGATCGCGTTGCCGGCGGAGATCGATCCCGATGGCGTGAAAGCGGAATACGCCAACGGGGTTCTCGCGATTCGCCTCGCGAAGTCCGAAGCCGCCAGGCCCCGCCGCATCGAAGTCGCGGTCGCCTGAAGCGCCGAAGCGAATTCCACCTGACCAAGGAGGTTCAGCCATGACGGAATCCACCATCGCCCGCAAGGAGCAGGGCAAGAACCCCGAAGTCGTTCACGAAACGACATACGAACCCGAACGCTACGTGACGCCGCCGGTCGACATCTACGAAACGGGTGAAGGCCTTACGGTCGTCGCCGACCTGCCCGGTGTCGCGAAGGACGGAATCGACATCGACGTCGACAACGACGTTCTGACGATTCGCGGCAACGTGCCGGAGCGCGAGCACCGGGACGCGGTCTCTCGCGAGTTCGAGCTGACCAGCTACTACCGCCAGTTCCGCCTGGGCGAGAAGATCGACCGCGCGAGGATCAGGGCGGCAGTGAGCAACGGCGTGCTGACCCTGAATCTTCCCTTCGACGAAGAGGTGAAGCCGCGCCGCATCGAAGTCAGTCTCGCGTAGCCGGCGACGCGCATCGCCGCGGCCGGAGGGCTGCGCCAGCCCCCTCCGGCCGGTTCGCCGATCGACGAAAGGAGGAACAGGTCATGAACGCCCAAGGCAACAAGCCCGGTCTGCTCTCCCGCATGAGAGAGGATATCGCCAACGCCTTCGAGAAGACGGCGGAGCGTCTGCGGACAAGGGAAACCCATGTCGATGCGGAGCCGAGGTCGGAACTCCTGCCGGAGCCGACGATCGCCGGCTCGCTGATGAATCGCTTCGATTCGTTTTGGCCTTCGAGTCTTCCGCCGCTTCGCTTCCCGAACGTCGAACTCGAGAACCTCGACAGGGAAATCGTGGCCCGAATCGACGTTCCCGGATTCAGCGAGAAGGATCTCGACGTCGATGTGACGCCGACCCGCCTGGTGGTTCGCGGACGCGCCAGGCGCGAGAAGGAGGACGGGAGCGGAGCCGGTTACCGCCGCGCGTCGTGGAGCAGCAGGTTCACGCGAAGCGTCGAGCTGCCGGCGGAAGTCGAGACGGCCAGGGTTTCGGCGAAGACGAAGGACGGCCTGCTCATCGTGAAGATGCTGAAAACCGCGATCGCCAGATCGCGCCGTGTGAAGATCGCCGTTTCGTAGCGGAATCCTCCAGGCCGCCCGAAGCGGGAAGAAGTTCGTTCCCCCGGTGGTCACCGTTCGCCGGGGGAACGACTTCGTGCCCGGGCCCTACGCTTCCATGGGTCGTGCCCACGCGACGAGACCCATTTCGTGGGGATGGACCAGGTCGGGGTGCTTGGGGACGACGCGAACCGTGTAGGCGTATTCGCCGGAATCGCCTTCGAGGAGGCTGCCCCGGTAGAGGATGCTGCCGTCGTCGTTCCGGTCGCCCGGCCGCATCGGGATGCTGCCGCCTTTGACGCCGATCCAGGGATTCTTCGGCTGGCGGGTTGGGGCGACGTAGATCGAGACTTCGACGTCCGCAGGGTCGATGGTGCCGAGATAGACCTCGGCGAGAACATCGATCTTTTCGCGGACGCGCAGGGTTCCGGCACCGCTCTTTCCCCCATCGACGCGGGCGTTGACGCGAATGGCCGGCCATGCGGCGCGAATGCCGTCCTTCCACGCCGCGTTCTCCTTCGCGCGCTTGTGCTTGCCCGACGTCAACAGACCGTGGCGGTTCGACCCGGGAAGGTAGAAGCGGTCGGAGTACTCCTCGACCATGCGGTTGGTGGAGAACTGCCAGCAGACGGTCTTCATGGATTCGCGCATGCGGCGGATCCACTGGTGGGGGATGCCGTTCTCGTCGCGGTCGTAGAACATGGGCGCGATCTGGTTCTCGACGATGTCGTAGATCGTGTCGGCGTCGGCCTCGTCCTGGCGGTTCTCGTCGGAGTACGACACGCCGTCGCCGAGCGCCCATCCCGACAGGTTGTTCATCTTCCAGGCTTCGAGCCACCATCCGTCGAGGATGGAGCAGTTGATCCCTCCGTTGAGGGGAACCTTCATGCCGGACGTGCCTGAGGCCTCCAGGGGCTTGCGGGGGTTGTTGAGCCACACGTCCACGCCGCTGGTGAGGCGGCGGCCGATGTTGATGTCGTAGTTCTCCAGGAAGACGATGCGGCCCTTGAACTCCGGCTGGCGCGAAATCTCCATGACCTGGCGGATGAGTTCCTGGCCGGGCTGGTCGGCGGGGTGGGCCTTGCCGGCGAAGACGATCTGCACGGGGCGGTCGGGGTTGTGCAGGATGCGCCTGAGGCGTTCGCGGTCGCGGAAGATGAGCGTCGCGCGCTTGTACGTCGCGAACCGGCGGGCGAACCCGATGGTGAGCGCGTTGGGGTCGAGGATATGGGCCCACTCCTCGATCTCGTGGGGCGATTCCTCGAAGCGGAGGTGCTGGGCGGCACTGCGGCGGCCGGCGAATTCGACCAGGTCGCGGCGGAGCTTCTGCCGCGCGGCCCACAGGTCCTCGTCGGGGATTTCGTCGACCCGTGCCCAGACCTTCGGGTCCTCGATGTGCTCGCGCCAGTTCGCGTCGAAATAGCGGTCGTACAGTTCCAGCATGTCCAGGCTGATCCACGTCCGCGAATGCACGCCGTTGGTGATGTGGCGGATGGGGTTTTCCTCGCCCGGGACATCGGCCCAGACGTGCTGCCACATGCCCCGGGAGACGTGGCCGTGCAGTTCGGAGACGCCGTTGGCCATGGACGCCAGGTTGAGGGCGAGGATCGTCAGCGAGAAGCGTCCGTCCTCCTGGCTGGTGTCGAGTCCCATGGACATGAAGCGCGCGCGGGAAAGGCCGATGGATTCCCAGAATCCGCGGAAGTACTTCTCCATCAGGGCGGGAACGAAGGCGTCGTTGCCGGCGGGGACGGGCGTGTGGGTCGTGAAGAGCGTCGTGGAGCGGACGATTTCCTGGGCGACGTCGAACGTGAGGCCGTGCTCGTGCATGTACTCGCGGATGCGTTCGAGGCCGAGGAACACGGAATGGCCCTCGTTCATGTGGAACGCGGTGGGGGAGATGTCCAGCGCCCGAAGGGCGCGGACGCCGCCGACGCCGAGAAGTATCTCCTGCTGGATGCGGGTTTCCTCGCGACCGCCGTAGAGGCGGGCGGTCAGCTTGCGGTCCTCCGGCGTGTTGCCCGCCACGTCCGAGTCGAGAAGGAAGAGGGGGATGCGGCCGACCTGGACGCGCCAAACCTTCGCCAGAAGCTTGTGGCTGCCGAGATCGACGCTGACGGTGACCTCGTTGCCGCGCTTGTCGAGCGCCGGACGGATGGGCAGGTCGCTCCAGTCCAGCGCCCGGTACTCCGCGATCTGGTGCCCCTGCGAGTCGAGCCGCTGGATGAAGTATCCCTCGCGGTACAGCAGGCCGACACCGGTCAGGGGAATGCCGATGTCGCTGGCGGACTTGAGATGGTCGCCGGCGAGGATGCCCAGGCCGCCCGAATAGATGGGCAGGGATTCGTGAAGGCCGAACTCCGCGGAGAAGTAGGCGACGCTCATCTCGCGGCCCTTGTGCTCGCGGGTGAACCAGCTGTCGCGGTTGGCCATGTAGTCGTTCAGCTGCGTCATGACCGAGTCGTAGAGGGCGACGACCTCGGGGTTGTCGGCGGCACGGTCCAGGTCCGCCTGGCCGACCCGGCTGATGAAGCGGACGGGACTGCCGTCCACGGCGATCCAGGTGTCCTGGTGGATTTTCGAGAAGAGCTGGCGGGCGCGGGGGTTCCAGGCCCAGAAGAGATTGTAGGCGAGGTCTTCGAGACCGGCGAGCTTTTCCGGAATGTTCGGCAGTACGCGAACGGTTCCGAGGAACTCGGCCGGAACGGGTTTGTGAGGCATGGGCGAAGTCGTCCTGACGGGCGGGTTTTGGCCGCGATTCGAGTGTCAAGAAAGGGCAAATCCGTGGCCCCCACCCGCAACGGAAAAGGCGCGGGGTGCGGAGGGCGGGAGGCACCGATGCGCCGCAAACCGAAGGGGTAAATGCTTTATCGGCACAAAGAAAACGGCCGCCCCGAAAGGGGCGGCCGGAAGAGCGATCGGGCTGTCGGGGGGACTCAGGGGGTCTTGGCCCGGGGATCGATCGTTTCGTTCGGCGCCTTGCGCGTGCGAACCTGGTCGAAGTAGTAGTCGGGCAGGTCCCAGTTGTAGTCGATCTTCTCGTAGAGCGCCATGTCGTAGGAGTTGGGCTCGGGGTCCTTGACGATGTGCGGCGTCACGAAGAGCGCGAGCTCCAGCTTGGACTGGCTGTCCTCGGAGGTCTTGAAGAGCTGGCCGAAGACCGGGACGCGCATGAACCACGGGACGCCGTCCTCGGAGTTCTGCGTGTCGAACTGGCGAAGACCGCCGATGACGACCGTCTGCTCGTCCTTGGCGATGATCGTCGTCGTGGCGAGACGCTCGTCGATGATCGGCGTGCCGAAGGTCGAACCCACCTGGATCTTCTGCTCGGTGGAGATGTCCTTGATGACGTAGCCGTGATTGGTGATCTTCGGCGTGATATCGATCTTGATGCCGACGTCCTGGAAGCGGACCGTCGAAACGGAGCCCTGCGTGGTGTTGGTGGCGTCCAGGTAGGGAATCTGGCGCTTCACTTCGATCTGGGCCGGTACGTTGTTGAGGGTCACGATCGTCGGGTTGGCGAGAATGATGGCCTCGCTGTGCTGCTCCAGGGCCGTCAGGCGCGTGCTCAGGCTGTACTCGTCGCCGAACATGCTGAACGTGTTGTTGGCCGTGAAGTCCAGACCGTCGCCGGAATCCTTCGAACCGCCGATGCCGGAGATGTACTTGGGAATCAGCTGGAGCTCGTCCCCGACCACGCCACCTTCGACGGGAAGCGTGGAGAGGGTCGCCTCGCTCGTGATGGACGTTTCGAGTCCCAGGCCGCGGAAGGCGCGCTCCGTCATATCGACGAGGCGGACCTCCATGCGCACCTGCTTCTCGGGAAGATCGAGACGGGTGATCAGACCCTGGACGATCTCCACCTTCTCGGGCACGTCGGAGACGATCAGCGTGTTGGTCTGCTGGTGCGAGTTGATCACGCCCTCCCCGCTGAGGAACGGGCTGAGAATGCCCACCAGTCTTCCGGCATCGATCCAGTTCAGCGGAATCGAGTGGGTGACCGTCTCGATCTCGGAGGGCTGGACCAGCTTGCGGTCGACGATGCGGACGATGCCGCCCTTCTCGATCTTGTACGCCAGGTCGTTGGCGCGGAGCATCGCGTCGAACGCGTCGCCCATGCGGACGTTGGAGAGGCTGACGGTCACGCGACCGCCGACGTCGCCGGGCATCATGACGATGTTGAGCTTGAGCTTCGCGGCGATCGAGCGGAGCACGTTCTCCAGCTCGGCGTCCTTGTAGTCCAGGTTCACCGTGCGGTTGAAGAGATCGACCGTGTTCTGGAAGCCGATGTCGCCGCCGGCCATCTGGGCGGCCTTCTGCTCGACGGAAAGGTCGGGCGGGATGTAGAAGGAGGAGAACGCGTCGTCGGAGGCCGACTGGCCGGCGCCGGTGGCGGGGGCGTCGGCGGAACCGAAGCGGTCGAGCATCTCGTCGATGTCGCCGTTGCCCAGCGTGATGACCTTGTCGCCGACGGGTGCCGCAGCGGCGGGGGCGTCGATGCTGACCGTGAGCGTCTTCGGCGACGTCATCAGGGACGCCTCCGACCACGACCGCAGGTTCAGCGTCATCTGCACGCCTTCCTGGCCGTCCGCGAGGGTCACGGGCTGCAGGCGGGCGGACTCGACGAGGTCGCTGCCCCGCAGGGTACGGCTCGCGAGCTCGGCGTCGCGCAGAGTGGCGCCCGGCAGCCGGACGACGACCTGGCGGGCGGAGGGGAACTCCGCGATTTCAGCCGCGCAGGGTTCGCTCCACTGGAGCCGTACGCGTTCCTGGCCGGCGGTGCGCTCCATTCCCCATGTTTCGATTGTCGTATCCGCCATTCCTGCGGTCGTCAGCAGGAGTCCGGCGGCCGCGAGGGCCCCGGAAGTGATCAGAGATCGGAGAGGCATGTCGGCTCCTTTGGAAGTCTTTTCCATGGTATGTCTGCTCATGGGTGGTTGCGCCCCTGGTGTCGGTTATTGGGTTTTGACCTGGACGATGTAGTCCCGTCCCTGGTACTCGAAGACGACCTGCTGGTCGCGGATTTCCTTCACGCTCACGTCGGGATAGCGGGCAACGATGTCTCCCTGGGAGAGGAGATAGTCGCCGACGACGATGAGAGACTCGGTCGGTGTGTCCAGATCCAGCAGAATCCCCGTCGTGTTGGTGGTGATCCACTGGGGCAGTTCGCCGGTTCCGATGGGTGCTACAGGGACCTCGACCACGGTCTGGTTCTTGTCGCTGGGATCTCGGTCGAGGAACTCCTCGACACGGGCCAGCAGCGCCTGGGCCTTGCCGGCGTCGGCGGCTTCCGCGTAGTTGTCGCGGATTCCCTCGAGCTTCGGCAGAGCGCGCTTGGCGGCTTCCTGGTCGCCGCGCGACGCGGCCTCCAGGAAGATCTTCTCGGCATCGGCGTAGAGTTCCGCCGCCACGATGGTGGCGCGAACCCACGGGATGATCATGGGGTCGGTGCCTTCGGGGATGTAGATGAACTTGGGATCGTCCCCGAGGAGTGCGCGGCGTACGGCCTCGCTTTCGAACAGGTTGCGGGGGCTGGCGAGGTCCTCGTCGGCCTCGCGGGCGAGCCTGGCCTGCTGGGGAAGCGAGATGAGCGCCTCGAGCTCCGGAACGGATGCCTCGATTTCCGCCTCCGCATCCTGTGCCGACGCGTCCGGCGCCGCGAGCATCGCGGCAGCCAGTGCGGAGAGGAGGGCGATTTTCTTCATGAGGGCGGTTTCCTTTGAGAGTGTCGGTCGTTCACTGGCCGGATCGTCCGGCGCCTCAGATGCTTTCCTTGAACATGAAGGTGGCGATCTGGACCTCGATCGGGTGGATGCTGGGGCGCTTGTCGTTCTTGAACATCTTGAACGTGCTGACGCGCATGAACCGCTCGGGGTTGCACTCGATCAGGTTGAGCAGCTGGCCGAACTCGTGGTACCGCGCCGATCCCTTGATGAAGTAGGGGATTTCGACGTATAGGGCGCGGGGAATATGGTTGCGGGGGGAGACCTCGATGACGCTCACGCCGGTCTTGTTGAGGCTGTCGGTCAGGATCGCCAGGAACTCGATGGCTTCGGGGTCGTCGGGGAGGCGGTGCTTCGCCTTCTCGACGCGGAGCAGCATCTCCTCGAGCTCGTCCTTGTTGGCCATGAACACCTCGATCTCGTTGAGACGGGCCTTCTGGCTCTTGATCTCGGCGGCGATCTTCGTCTGCTCCGCGCGGGACTTCTCGACCGTGTCGCGCACGTTCATGAAATACCAGTATCCGACGATGAAGGCAAGAAGGACGGAGAAGATCAACCCCACCGTCAGCGCCTGTTTTTGCTTCTCGTTCATATTGTCACGACCTCCGGGACATGTCGCGTCGTCATTCTTCGGTGCCGCCCACGGGATTGCTCACCAGGGTCAGCGTGAATTCGGTCACGTTGCGGTCCTGCACGTTGCTCCCGCGAACGTCGCGAAAGGGAATCACGGGCTTGAAGTGGTCCATGAAGCTGACCTGCTCGCCGGAGAAGGGGACTTCCGCCTTCTCGTTGCGGAGCGTGTTGATGAAGGTCACGATCTGGGCGAGCTGTTCGTCGCTCGTGCCGTCCGGAACGTAGGAGACGCCCTTGACCAGCAGCGTCTGCGTGATGACGGGCTGGGTCAGGCGGGGCGGCTCGGGGCCGGACTTCTTGTTCTTGGACCACTCGGCGCGCGCCTCGCGGGACGCCTTGGTCTCGACCTCGCGCACGTTCTCGCTGACCTCCAGGGCCGTCAGGTAGACGCCGTCGTCGATCAGCAGGGGAAGGATATTGAGCTTTTCGGCCCAGAAAAGGCGCTCTTCGGGGTCGAGGGCTTCGAGCAGGGCGATCTGGTTCTTCGCCACCGCCAGGGCCTCGACGAGTTCCCGGTATTCGTCCTCGATCTCGCGGATTTCCGCCGCCAGCTTCTTGCTTTCGGCCTTCAGGTCTTCTTCTTCCTGCAGGACCGCTCTCTGATGGCTGTGGATCAGGAACGCGACCACGAAGACCGCGGCGTACGCGGCGACGAGAGCCGCCGTGACGACCAGCGTCCCCTGGCTTTCGGAGGACGTGCGAACGGTCGTCGCGCGTGCAGAAGTTTCCTGTGGGAGGAGATTGATCTCGATCATGTGAGGGTCATCCCGCCTTTCTCAGGGAAAGTCCGATGCCGACACCGAGGTGCTCGCGGGCCGAACCCAGCAACCCCTGGTCGACGCCGGCGCCCACCGAGAAACCGCGGAGGGGGTCGAGCAGTTCGACGGGAAGCTCCAGCTCGGAGGAAAGCCACTCGGGCAGCTTGTTCATGCGGGAGGTGCCGCCACCGAGATAGACCCGCTGGACCGTGGCGCCGCCGCTCTGGTTCTCGAAGAACTGAATCGAGCGGCGAACCTCGCCGACGAGATTGGAGAGCACGTTGCGGACGGCCTTCTGGGCACCGGCGTCGCCGGAATCCTCGGCGAAGTCAGAACCGGTCATGCGCTCGACGGTGCCGCGGATGGAACTGATGAGGGAGGATTCCTCCTCCTCGGTTCCGTCGCCGCTCTCCGCCACCGGCGCCGCCATGGCGTGCTTGGCCAGCTCCGCCTTGGCGAACGGCTGCTGGGTCTTCTGGGCGATGGCCGTGGACATCGCGTCGCCGGCGATGCTGATGTCGCGCGCGAAGCGCGACGTGCCGCCGACGTAGATGTTGATGTTCGTGATTCCCGCCCCGATGTTGACGAGCGCGACGCAGTCGCCGGGACCCGGGTGGTAGGTCGCCTCGTAGCAATTGAGGAACGCGAAGGAATCCACGTCCACCAGGAGAGGGGTCAGCCCGACCGCGCGGATGATCTCCAGGTGGTCGTTGACGAGATCCTTCTTCGCGCAGACCAGGAGGACATCGACCTTGTTGTCGTTGGTCCTTCCCAGAACGACGGAGTCCAGATTCACCTCGTCGATACTGAACGGAATGTACTCTTCCGCCTCCCAGCGCAGAGCGTTCTTCAACTCCGCCTCGGGCATCTGGGGCAGCTGGATATAGCGGACGATGATGGACTCGCCACTGACCGCGGAGACCGCGTACTTCGCCGTGATCCGCCCCTGCTCGATGGCCCGGCGGACTGCCGAGACCTTGAGCCGCTGGAGCTCCGAACCCGTTGCCTGGCGCTCGCCGCCGGGGTGGATGTCGGCGACTCCGAATTTTTCGAGTTCGTAGGAGCCGCCCTTCTTGCGTAGCTGGACGGCCTTGACTTTGTCTGTCCCGATGTCGAGGCCGACAACCGCTTTTGAACCGAACATGGCTCAGCCTTCTCGTGAAGTCTCGTCTTCCGGCGTTTTGACGGGGAGGCCGAATTGACCAGGCGGCGTTTCCCGCTACCACTAGCCCCGGAGCCAGTCATGCGACTGTCTTGGGTGGAGGCCTTCGAATGCTCTGACAGGGCACCTCCACTCAAGAGTTGGGGTGGTCTGCTCAAGCCTGCCGGACGACGCTCGTTCGTTACGTGGTTTCGGTCAATCTGCTACAGCACTTCGGGGATTCGCCGGGGCCGCCGCAAGGAAAATCGGCCAATTTCAGAGCTGTGAAAAAATCGGGAGAATTCCCGATTCCGCTGGCAGAGACCCTTCCTGAGAAGTCTTTCGAGGCTCAGTGGCAACCCTTTTTCGCTCCGGAGCCGTCGGCGGCCTGATCGACATGCAACTTGTTGCTCTTTTCGGCGTCTCCAAGAGCCAGGCGCCGCTTGACTCCCCTGGCCCCAAGCCGCGCTACTGAGCCCATTCAGGTTCCGAACGGATTCGATTCGTGAGCTCAACCGCCCTGTCGGCAGAAACTGTCACTGCCCCGCTGCCCCCGGAAACATGGCGAAAGCGCTACCCGGCGCTGGCCCGCTTCAGCCGCAGCGGCGTTTCCGTCGTTTCGCTGTTGGTGATCCTCCTCATCCTGGGAACGGCGATATTCGGCCCGATGATCCAGGGCATCGACCCGACCGCTTCCGACGAGGCGCTGATGGGGATGCCGGAGCTTCCCTCTCTGGCTCATCCGGCGGGGACCGACTTCCTGGGCCGGGACCTCCTTTCCCGCCTCATGCTGGGCGCCCGCATCAGTCTGGCCGTCGGTTTCGTTTCCATGGCCATCAATCTGATGATCGGCGTGGGAATCGGAACCATCGCCGGCTGGGTCGGCGGCAAGGTGGACACCGTTCTCATGCGGATCGTGGACGCGCTCTACAGCATTCCTCTGCTGCTGATCGTGATCCTGCTCCAGGTCTTCGTCAAACCGCTGATCGATGCGAGGGTTCCGCCGGACGTGGAACTGCCGATTCTCCTCACGCCGGACCTGATCAGCGTGTATCTCGCGCTGGGGCTTTCGAACTGGCTGACGATGGCGCGGCTGGCCCGCAGCGAGGTCATCAACCAGTCGAAGAAGGACTACGTGGCGGCGTGCGAGTCGCTCGGGACGTCCCAGGCCCGCATTCTGATCCGCCACGTGCTGCCCAACTGCATGGCGCCATTGCTGGTGGCGGCGACGCTGGCGATTCCGGAGGCGATCTTCGTCGAGGCGTTTCTGGCCTTCATCGGGCTGGGCATCTCGCCGCCCCTCGCCTCCTGGGGCTCTCTGGCCTCGGATGCGGTCCAGAGCATGAACTCCTCGCCGCACCTGCTGATCTTTCCGTCCATCGCCATCAGCGTGACGATGCTGGCGTTCAATCTGTTCGGCGACGGACTGCGGGACGCGTTCGATCCCCGCGGCAGCCGATAGCCCCACTCTCCGGAGAATGCGACGATGAGGAATGGTACGAAGATCACGGCGGGAGCGCTTGTCGCGCTGGGACTTGTTGCGCCGCGGGCGGCTGCGGAACGCACGGCCCTCGCGATCGTCGCCGACACGAATCGCGACGGCGTCGTGGCGTTCGAGAGCGATCTCGACGGTCGCGCCGCCTGGTCGAACGCGCGCGGAGCCATCCTCCTCAACAACTGCGACGACGACGATGGCGACGGCGAACCCGACAACGCGAACGATCTCGTCGACGGGAATGCGGACTGCGGCGACTTCGCGTTCGTTTCGACGCGCGCGCCGGAGGGGCTTGCCGACGAATCGCGGATTCTTCTCTCGGTCGATGCCGCATCCGCCGACCGCGTTCGCATCTTCGCGACCCGCGAGGAAAGCGGCGCCAGGGTTCCCTTCGGACCTCCCGTGACGTTCGAGAACGGCACTGCCGCGATCGCTCCGAACTCCGGCTTCGCCATCGAGGCGAAGCAGTTCGCCGACGCCGAATGGGACGGCATGGTGACGCTGACGCTGGCGCTGGAGCGCGCGGATATCGTCGAGGCGTCGGACCGCGTGCAGATGAAAGTCGCGCCGTGGATCATGCTGGCGAACGACAAGGCCGGCAGGGTGGTGTACGCCCGGGAGTTCCCCGGCAGGAACGACGCATTCATGGCTTCGCTGCGCGAGTACGTTCCCCGCGCCGGCGCGGAGCTGTTCGCGATTCCGGGCGGCGCGCCCTACGGCAGCCACGAGGTCTGGCTGCAGGACACGATGGAAATCGGATACACGGAAATGCCGGGCGCGAGAATGCCGGTCGTTCTGCAGGCCAACCGCGGCAAGTCGATCGACGACTTTTCGAAGGCGAGTCTTCTCGGGGCGGACTTCGGCTGGTACCGCGTCGGCGACTACCGTCCCGCCTTCGGCGAGGGCGATGGCGGCACGTCGTGGATCGACTGGTTCGGGAATCTCGAAATCGCGCCGCCGACGTCCGCCTGGCCTCTCGGTCGGATGTACTACGGCACCGCCGGCGACGATGGAGAGGCGCAGCTGGACCCGCGAATCGTCGCGATGATCCGCGCCCAGGGGGTGCAGGCACCGCCGCTGGCGATGGACGTCGGCTGGCTGCTCATCAAGCACGTCGACGAAATGGTGTGCTTCGTGCCGACGGGAATCGCGGACGATCCGTACAGAGTGCTGGTTCCGAGCGTGACCGCGATGATCGAACTCGCGGAAGGGTGGGTCGAAGCGGGCCAGGGCGACGTTCCCCTCCTCTCCATCTACGAGAAGGGCATGACGACGGCCTCGCTTCTCGCCGACGGGGAGTTGCGGGCCTACAACGAGGAGCTGCAGCGCGACCGCATCGACGCGAACAACGCGGTCATCGTCGCGGAACTCGGAGTCGGAGAGGATGCGCTCGTGCACGTTCCGGCGTACTACAAGCGGGACGGCCGTTCGATGGTTCCGAACATGGTGAACAGCCTGGTCGTGAACGACACGCTGTTTCTGCCGACGCCCAACGGGCCGGTGGTGGAAGGCGCGGACCTGCTCGAAGCGCATGTCCTGGAACTGCTCTCCACACTTCCCCAGAAAAAAGTGTTCCTGGACGACCGTCTGTACCACGAGTGGTGCGGCAACGTGCATTGCGCGACGAACACGCTGCGCGATCCGGGCCCGGCGAAGTGGTGGGACGCGGACTGAGAAGGTCCTAATCCGAATACAGGCGCAGCGTGTTTTCGATCATCGCATCGTGCGAGAAGTCCCGCACGATGCGAAGGCCGGCCTGGCCCATGGCGCGCGCCTGTCCGGGATCGTGAACGAGAGCGCGGAGCTTCTCCTCCAGCGGTGCCGGGTGCCGGACGGCGACGACCCAGCCGTTCTCGCCATCGCGCACGACCTCTCGGGCCCCGCCGGTATCGGAGGCGATGACCGGCAGACCCGCCGCCATCGCCTCCAGGATGGCGTTGGAGAATCCCTCCTGGATGCTCGGCAGCACGAACGCGTCGCAGCCGGCCAGCAGCGCCGGAACGTCGCCGCGCTGGCCCGCGAACACGACATTGTCGGAGATGCCCAGCCGCCGGGTGTGCGACTCCAGGTCGGCGCGGGCTTCGCCCTCGCCGGCAAGGAGCAGGTGCGCACGCGGACTGTCCGCGACGACTCGCGCGAACACGTCCAGCAACTGTCCCTGGTTCTTCTCGGGATGCAGCCGTGCGAGATTGACGACGAGGAACGCGTCGTCCGGGAGACGCAGCCCCGCGCGAAGGTCGGTGCGGCACTTCGCGCGGTCCAGGCCGGCAAAGGGCGAGAGATCGACGCCGTTGTACAGGACGCGCAGTCGCGGCGGGGGAAAGGGATGCAGCGCATCGCGAATGTCTTTCGCCACGCCCTCCGAAACGGCGAGCATGGCCGTGCGAAGACGCGAGAGGACGCGGTCGGTACGAACCCATCCGCGGTTCTTGTACGTGTTCACCAGGTGGACCTGGGCGTAGACCTTTCGCACCCCGGCCAGGCGGGCGGCGATCGTCGCGGGAGCGTTCTGGCGGAACATGTGCGAATGGACGACGTCGGGTCTTTCGCGCCGCAGGTGCGCCGCGAGCCGCCACCACGCCCGGGGGCTCTTCCATTTCGCGACCGGCACGACCTCGACGCGAACCCCGGAGTCACGGACGCGCGGCGCGTTGGGGCCTTCCTCCGCCGTGCAGACGATGGAAACGTCGTGCCCGCGCGCGGCCAGGTCGCGCGCGACGCGTTCGAGGCGGAGCTGAACGCCGCCGTTGTGCAGGCTGTTGATGACGCGGACGATCTTCATGTCAGAGCCACTGCTGTTCGATGCCGATCAGATCGGCGGTTCCGCGGGACTCGATCTCCGCGATGACGCGTTCGGCGGTCTGCTGCGCGCGGTCCCTCAGGGAGCAGACCGTCACCACCGCGATGGCCGCGCGCTGCCACTTGTCCTGAAAGCCCGTCTCGGCGACCGAGACGTTGTATCCTGTCCGCAGGCGGTCGACGAGGCTCCGGAGCACGGAGCGCTTTTCCTTCAGCGACCGGGCGCCGTGGATGTGGAGTTCGAGTTCGAGAAGAAGGATGTGCATAAGAAAAACCGCCGGAGTCTGGACTCCGGCGGTTCGTTGGATCAACAGGCTTTGGAGCCGTCCTAGAGGACGTCGAGCATGTCGGAGCTTTCCGACGGCGCCTTGGAGGCCGTGGGGTCCTCGTCGGCGGGGAAGACCTCGACGTTGCGGTAGCGGAGGAGACCGGTGCCGGCGGGGACGAGGAGGCCCATGATGACGTTCTCCTTCAGGCCGCGGAGGTAGTCGCGGCGGCCGCGGATGGCGGCGTCGGTGAGGACGCGCGTCGTTTCCTGGAAGGAGGCCGCGGAGATGAAGGACTCGGTTTCGAGCGAGGCCTTGGTCAGACCGAGCATCTTCGGCTTGCCGATCGCCGGCTCGCCGCCGTTGGCGACCACCCGGGCGTTCTCCTCCATGAACATCCACTTGTCGACCTGCTGGCCGTAGAGGAACCGCGTGTTGCCCGGCTCGTCGATGACGACCTTCTTGAGCATCTGGCGGATGATGCACTCAATGTGCTTGTCGTTGATGCCCACGCCCTGAAGACGGTAGACCTCCTGGATTTCCTGCAGAAGGAACTCCATGACCGACTTCTCGCCCTTCACGCGAAGGATGTCGTGGGGGGAGAGCGAGCCGTCCGTGAGGACGTCGCCCACGTGGACGCGCTCGCCGTCGCGGACGAGGAAGTTGCGGTTCAGCGGAATGGAGTAGGTGTGCTCCTCGTTGCTTTCGGTCACGATGGCGCACTTGCGCATGCCCTTGGCGACGCCGCGGACCTCGAAGATGCCCTCGACGTCGGCGATGAAGGCGATCTCCTTCGGCTTGCGCGCCTCGAAGAGCTCGTCGACGCGGGGCAGACCGCCCGTAATGTCGCGGCTCTTCGTGCGTGCGCGGGGAACGCGGCCGAGAATCTGGCCGGCGGCGATCTTCGCGCCGTCGGAGGTCTCGCGGCCGAGAATCGTTCCCGCCGAGAGCGAGTAGCGCGCGAGCACCTTGACGTCGTCGCCCTTGGAGGAGGGGTCGCAGACGAGCAGTTTGGGGTGACGCTCCTCGCGGTGCTCCGTGATGACCATCATGCGGTTTTCGGTTTCGGGGTCGAAGTCCAGGCGCATCGTGATGCCGTCGACGATGTCCTCGTACTTCAGAACGCCGTCGACTTCGGAGATGATCGGCGTCGCGGTGGGGTCCCACGAGACGATCTTCTCGTCCTTGGCGACCTTCTCCTTGTCCTTCTTGAGGATGCGGGCGCCGTAGGGGATGTTCGGCAGCGTCTGCACCTCGTCGCCATCCTGGTTGTAGACCTTGATGGAGCCGGTGCGGTTCTTGACGATGCGGTCGCCCTGCTTGGTGTCGATGAACTCGATGTCGCGGTACTCGATCGAGCCCTTGTCCTCGGCCTGGTACCATCCTTCGAGCACGCCCATCGAGACGCCGCCCGTGTGGAACGTACGCAGCGTCAGCTGCGTGCCGGGCTCGCCGATGGACTGGGCGGCGATCACGCCGACCGCCTCGCCGTACTTGACGAGCGCGCCGGTCGAGAGGTCGCGGCCATAGCAGCGGCGGCAGATGCCGCGCCGCGTCTCGCAGGTCAGGACCGAACGGATCATCGTTTCCTGGATGCCCGCGTCCTCGATCCGGCGGGCGATGGTCTCGGTGATCAGTTCGCCGGCCTTGATGATCAGCTCGCCGGTCGTCGGGTTGGAGATGTCCTCGACGGGGCAGCGACCGGTGATGCGCTCGCGGAGCGGTTCGAGGATCTTCTCGCCCTTGGCGTCCACATCGGTGATGGGCTGCGCCACGATGCCGTTCATCGTTCCGCAGTCGTTCTCGGTGATGATGAGGTCCTGGGCGACGTCGACCAGACGGCGCGTCAGGTAACCGGCGTCGGAGGTCTTCAGGGCGGTGTCGGCGAGACCCTTGCGGGCGCCGTGGGTGGAGATGAAGTACTCCAGCACGGTCAGACCCTCGCGGAAGCTGGCGAGAATGGGCGACTCGATGATTTCGCCGATGGAGCCCGTGAGCTTCTTGGAGGGGCGCTGCATCAGGCCGCGCATGCCGGCGAGCTGGCGAATCTGGTCCTTGTTGCCTCGGGCTCCGGAGTGCGCCATGATGTAGATCGGGTTCAGGCCGTCCTGGTCGCGCGAGAGGATGTCCATCAGGTCGCGGGTCACGTCGTCGGTGGCCTGCGTCCACGTGGAGATCACGTTGTGATAGCGCTCTTCGTCGGTCAGGTTGCCCGACGAGTAGTCCGTGTTGATGCGGTCGAGGCGTCCCTGGGCTTCGGCGAGGATCGCCTTCTTGGTCGGCGGGATGATCATGTCCTTGATGCCGATCGAGATGCCGCCGTGCTTGGCGTACTGGAAGCCCAGGTTCTTGATCGCGTCGAGGATCTTCGCGCAGCGCTTGGGGCCCACGATCTTGTGGGCCATGGCGACGACCAGGCCGAGCGTCTTCTTCGTCATGACCTCGTTGGCCACGGCGAGGAAGTCCATCTCGTTGGGCAGGTGCTCGGCGAAGAGAAGGCGCCCGACGGAGGTGTAGGCGTGGCGCGTGTCGCCCTCCACGCCGCGGTAGTTCTCGAAGCGGACGCGGATTTCGGCGTGCAGCGAGAGCTTTCCGTGCTGGAACGCCATGATCGCCTCGTTGGGCGAGGAGAAGATGCCGGTGCGGCCCACGAGAGGGGTCTTCTTGTCGAAGTCGGGGGCGGCCTTCTGCGCGTCCTCGACTTCGAGGCGCGACATCGAGACGACCTTGCCGTTCTTCTGCCGGCGGTATTCCCTGTACTCGCCCTTCTGGTTCTTGCGGCGGATCTTCGTCAGATAGAAGCAGCCGAGAACGATATCCTGGCTGGGCGTCGCGATCGGGCGTCCGCTGGAGGGCGCGAGAATGTTGTTCTCGGCGAGCATCAGCATGCGCGACTCGAGACGGGCCTCGATGGAGAGCGGAACGTGGACGGCCATCTGGTCGCCGTCGAAGTCGGCGTTGAACGCCGAGCAGGCCAGCGGGTGCAGGCGGATCGCCTTGCCCTCGACCAGACGGGGCATGAACGCCTGGACGCCGAGACGGTGCAGCGTGGGTGCGCGGTTGAGCAGGACCGGGTGGTCCTTGATGATGTCGTCGAGGATGTCGTAGACGACGGGTTCCTCGCGCTCCATCATCTTCTTGGCGGACTTGATCGTCGTGCAGTAGCCGCGCTTTTCGAGCTCGCGGATGATGAAGGGGTCGAAGAGCTCGAGGGCCATGCGCTTGGGCAGGCCGCACTCGCTGAAGTTCAGTTCGGGGCCGACCACGATGACCGAGCGGCCGGAGTAGTCGACGCGCTTGCCCAGAAGATTCTGGCGGAAGCGGCCCTGCTTGCCCTTGAGCATGTCGCTCAGGGACTTCAGCGGGCGGTTGTTGTGGCCCTTCGTGGGCCGGCCGCGGCGGCTGTTGTCGAACAGGGCGTCGACGGCCTCCTGAAGCATGCGCTTCTCGTTGCGGAGGATGACCTCCGGCGCGCGCAGCTCGATGAGGCGCTTGAGACGGTTGTTGCGGTTGATCACGCGGCGGTACAGGTCGTTGAGGTCCGACGTGGCGAAGCGGCCGCCGTCCAGGTGGACGAGGGGGCGCAGGTCGGGCGGAATGACCGGCAGCGAGTCGAGCACCATCCACTCGGGACGGTTGGGCGAGCCGCGGAAGGCCTCGACGACCTTCAGGCGCTTGATGATCTTGTTGCGCTTCTGGGCCGAGGTCGCCTCGCGCATCTCGATGGCGAGCTGGTTCGAGAGGTCCTCGATGTCGATGTCCTTGAGGAACTCCTTCACGGCCTCGGCGCCGATCATGATCTTGACCTTGTCGCCGAACTGCTGGCGGTACTGGCGCGCCTGCTCCTCGGTGATGACCTCCTTGGGCGTCAGGCCCGTTTCCTCGTCGGCCTCGACGATCACGTACTCCTGGAAGTAGATGACCTTGCCGAGATCGCGGACGCTGATGTCCAGCAGGTTGCTGATCTTGGAGGACGTGCCCTTGTAGAACCAGATGTGGCAGACGGGGGCCGCGAGATCGATGAAGCCCATGCGGACGCGGCGCACCTTCGACTCGGTGACCTCGACGCCGCAGCGGTCGCAGATGATGCCCTTGTACTTGATGCGCTTGTACTTGCCGCAGGCGCATTCCCAGTCCTTGGTGGGGCCGAAGATGCGCTCGCAGAAGAGACCGTCCTTCTCGGGCTTGAAGGTGCGGTAGTTGATGGTCTCGGGCTTCTTCACCTCGCCGAAGGAGCGCTGCTCGGCCTCGTCGACCGCGCGGTCCGTCTGGCGGCGGTGGCGCCGGGCCCATTCGAGAATCTGGTCGGGCGCGGCGAGAGAGATGCGCGCGACCGCGGAGACGTCGTTGAGGTTCACGTCTTCCAGGGCGCCTTCGACTCCGATGGGAATGGAGCGGAAACTCGGCTGGCTGCCGTTGCCGGACTGGGACTGTACGGGATCGAGTGTGGTCATGCCTGATCACCTTTCGCGAAGTGCGTCGGAAGTCGTGCGTTTCGCATTACGATTCGAGCGGCCTGTTCAGTCGTTCGAGTTCCGCGGGTTGTCGTCGTCGTCGGTCGAGCGAACGCTTGCCGCGCGGGGAAGCAGGTCGTCGTCGAGTCCGAGGTCGTCGCTGTCCAGGAAGGAGTCGTCGTGGACCCCCTCCAGGGCGCTGAACGCCTGGGCGTCCTCGTGGCTTCCGTCCTCCTCGATCAGCAGTTCCATGTTCAGGCCGAGGGACTGGAGTTCCTTCACGAGAACGTTGAAGGATTCCGGAATGCCCGGCGTGACGGAGTGCTGGCCCTTGACGATGGCCTCGTAGATCTTCGTCCGGCCGTTCACGTCGTCGGACTTCACCGTGAGGAGTTCCTGCAGCGTGTAGGCCGCGCCGTACGCCTCCAGGGCCCAGACTTCCATCTCTCCGAAGCGCTGGCCGCCGAACTGGGCCTTGCCGCCCAGGGGCTGCTGCGTGACGAGCGAGTATGGTCCGATGGACCGGGCGTGCATCTTGTCGTCGACCAGGTGCGCGAGCTTCAGCATGTAGATCACGCCGACGGTCACGTCGTGGTCGAACTTCTCGCCGGTCAGGCCGTCGAAGAGAGTCGTCTGGCCCGTGTCGGGCAGACCGGCCTTCTTGAGAAGCGTCCAGATCTCCTCTTCCTTGCAGCCGTCGAAGACGGGGGTTGCGAGCTTCAGGCCGCGGTCGAGGCTCGACGTGTAGTCCAGAATCTCGTCGTCGCTCATCTTCGCGATGGCGGCGGCGGTCTGGTAGAAGTCGGCGGTGTCCAGGCCGGACTTCTTCGCCGCGTCGCCGGGGGTGAATATCTCCAGCAGACGCTTGCGCGCCGCGGCGGCACCGGCCTTGTTCACGATTTCCTTCACCTGGTTGCCGATTTCGAGTCCGGCCCAGCCCAGATGGGTTTCGAGAATCTGGCCGACGTTCATTCGCGAGGGAACGCCCAGCGGGTTGAGAACGATGTCGACCGGCGTGCCGTCGGCGAGGAAGGGCATGTCCTCCACCGGCATCGTCTTGGCGACGACGCCCTTGTTGCCGTGGCGGCCGGCCATCTTGTCGCCGACGCTGATCTTGCGCTTCGACGCCACATAGACCTTCACCAGCTTGATGACGCCCGGGGGCAGCTCGTCGCCCGTCTTGATGCGGTCGACGGCGTTCTTCGCGCGGTCCTCGATGTCGAGTTCCCGCGAGCGAACGTCCTGGAAGAGGCGCTTGATCTCCGACCCCACGCTTCCGTCCACGGGAAGCATGCCGGTCTGGAGGCTGTGGCGGACGTAGGCGATGGCGGCGGCGCTCGGCTTGTCGCCGGGGCGCATCTCGACCTTGCCGGTCTCGAAGTTGACGATTTCCTTGTCGAGCTTGCCGAGGATGGCGACCAGGCGGCCGTCGAACTCGGTCCACAGGTTCGACAGTTCCTCCTCGCGCTGCGACTCGACCTCGGTGACGCGCGACTTGTCGTCGCGGTCGGCCTTTCCGCCGCGTTCCTTGCGGGTGAACGTCTTGATGTCGATCACGATGCCGTTGGTTCCGGGCGGAACCTTCAGGGACGCGTCGCGCACGTCGCCGGCCTTCTCGCCGAAGATCGCGCGCAGCAGCTTCTCTTCGGAGCTGAGCTCCGTCTCGCCCTTCGGCGTGACCTTGCCGACGAGGATGTCGCCGGGGCCCACCTTCGCGCCGATGAAGACGGAGCCGTCCTCGTCGAGCTTGGCGAGGGCCTCCTCCGAGACGTTCGGGATGTCGCGGGTGATCTCCTCCTTGCCGAGCTTCGTGTCGCGCGCGTCGATCTCGAACTCCTCGATGTGGATCGAGGTGAACACGTCGTCGTGCACGAGACGCTCGGAGAGGAGGATGGCGTCCTCGGAGTTGTAGCCGCCGGCGCTCATGAAGGCGACGAGCACGTTGCGGCCCAGGGCCAGCTCGCCGTGGTCCGTCGCCGCGCCGTCGGCGATCACCTGCCCGTCGGCGATGCGGTCGCCCTCGCGGATGATGGGGCGCTGGTTCATGCAGGTGTTCTGGTTGGAGCGCTTGTACTTCTCCATGCGATACGTGTCGATCTCGCCGGAGTCGGTGCGAATCTGGATTTCCTCGCCGGTGACCTTGGTGGCCACGCCGGCGCGGCGCGCCAGGGGGCAGACGCCGGAGTCCATCGCGACCTTGCGCTCGATGCCGGTGCCGACGACCGGGGAGTCCGTGAACAGAAGCGGGACCGCCTGGCGCTGCATGTTGGAGCCCATCAGCGCGCGGTTGGCGTCGTCGTGTTCGAGGAAGGGGATGAGCGCGGCGCTCACCGAAACGAGCTGCTTCGGCGAGATGTCCATGTACTCCACTTCCTTCGGGTCCACGCGGGCGTAGTCGCTCATGCGGCGGCAAAGGACGTTGTTGAGGACGAACCGGTTCTTCTCGTCGAGAGGCGCGTTGGCCTGCGCGATGGTGAACTCGTCCTCGATGTCGGCCGTCAGGTAGTCGATGTTCGCGTTCCGCACCGAGGACTTGTCCACCTTGCGGTAGGGCGTCTCGATGAAGCCGAAGCTGTTGATGCGCGCATAGGTCGAGAGCGAGCTGATCAGGCCGATGTTCGGGCCTTCCGGCGTCTCGATGGGGCAGATGCGGCCGTAGTGGGTGTGGTGGACGTCGCGCACCTCGAAGCCGGCGCGGTCGCGCGAGAGGCCGCCGGGTCCGAGGGCCGAAAGGCGGCGCTTGTGGGTCAGTTCCGCCAGGGGGTTCGTCTGGTCCATGAACTGGCTGAGCTGGCTGCGGCCGAAGAAGTCGCGCACCGCGGTGACCAGCGGCTTGGCGTTGATCAGGTTCTGCGGCAGCATGCTCTCCAGATCGACGATCGACATGCGCTCGCGGGCGGTCTTCTCGATCTCCGAGAGACCCAGGCGGATCTGGTTCTGAAGCAGTTCGCCGACGCAGCGCACGCGCCGGTTGCCCAGGTGGTCGATGTCGTCGACGTCGACCTCTTCGGCGGCGAGCCTGGAGAGGTGCTTCATGACGTGCACCAGGTCCTCGATGCTGAGGAGGCGCCGGGTCAGGTCGCCGGTGGCGGTGCCCACGTTGTAGAAGCGCTTGTTGACCTTGTAGCGGCCGACCGATCCCAGGTCGTAGCGGCGCTCGTCGAAGAACATCTCGTCCATCAGGCGGCGGCCGGCCACGACGCTCACCGGGTTGCCGGGGCGCATCTTGCGGAAGAACTCGATGACCGCTTCCTCTTCGGTGCGGATCTTGTCCTTGTTGAGCGTGTTGAGGATGGGGCCGGGCTGCTCGGGGTTGGGCAGCAGCAGGACCTTCACCTTCCGCACCACCGTGTGGGAGATGCGGCGAAGAAGCGAGGAGGTGATGATGTCGAACGTCTCGGCGAAGATCTCGCCGGTCTTCGTGTCGACGATGTCGGAGGCGAGCACGCGGCCGACCAGGTTGTCGTAGGCGGCGCCGATGGAGAGCTGGATCTGCTCGGTGCCGGCCTTCTTCAGCGCGGCCTGGCTCTTCTTGGTGACCTTCTGGCCGCGCTCGACGATGAGCTTGCCCGCGTCGTCGTGCACCGTCTCGGCGTACTCGACGCCGAGGAACTCGTGGAGGAGCTCCACGTCGGTGATGCCCGCCGAGAAGTCGTCGAGCTTGACCCACTCGGTCTGGAAGAACTCGTCGGCGAGCTTCTCGTCGTTGTTGTATCCGAAGGAGCGCAGGAACGTGGTCGCCGGAATCTTGCGCTTCCGGTCGATCATCACGTACATGACGCCGTAGATGTCGATTTCGAACTCCACCCACGCGCCGCGGTAGGGGATGATTCGCGCGCTGTAGGTGAGCTTGCCGTTGGGGTGCGTCGCGGTGGAGAAGGAGACGCCCGGGGAGCGGTGAAGCTGGGAGACGATGACGCGTTCGGCGCCGTTGACGATGAACGTGCCCTGTCCGGTCATCAGGGGGACTTCGCCCAGGTAGACTTCCTGCTCCTTGATGTCGCGGATCTCGGCCTCGCTGGTCTCCTCGTTGAGCTCGCGAACGACGAGCTGGAGCTTGACCTTGAGCGGGGAGGCGAACGTCATTCCGCGGTCGATGGACTCCTTGACCGAATACTTCGGGGTGCCGAAGGTGTACTCGACGAACTCCAGGGTGGAGGGGTCGGGCGCGGGGGCGTTGATGGGGAAGACGGAGTTGAAGACCTCGTCCAGGCCCTTTCTCTCCCGCTGGTCGGTCGGGACGTCGTATTGCAGGAAATCCGCGTAGGACTGCTTTTGAGTCTCCAGAAGATAGGGCATCTCCATGACTTCAGGGATTCTGGAGTAGGAGAGTCGCCCGTTCGGCGCGGTCGCCGTTTTCTTCGAAGCTGCTGCCATGATGAAATGCTCCTGGGGAGGAAGGGCGTCGCTTGAGGCTGGTCCTGGACCGGCTGGTTCAAACGCAAAATTCCCGCCTGTCCGGGCTCCTCTGAGCGTCGGATCGCGGGGTCACCACCTAATGCTGCGTCAGTGCCTGGGCACCAGTTGCAAGGGACAACGCCAGCCCTTTTTGCGCTTCCACCTGCCTTATATATGACCGGCAAGGGGGCGAAACAGTGTGGTTGGGTTCAGGGCCTGTCAAGGCGATTTCGAGGCCTGTCAAGCAAGACCTGATCCAAAGAAGCCGCGACCGGGCTCCGAAGAACCCGGTCGCGCTGGCTTTCCGCTGGAACTACTTGAGTTCGATGACCGCGCCGACGTCCTCGAGCTGCTTCTTGAACTTGTCGGCGTCTTCCTTGGAAACGTCCTTGGCGACGTCGCCAGGGGCGCCCTCGACCAGGTCCTTCGCTTCCTTGAGGCCCAGGCCCGTGATGGCGCGGACTTCCTTGATGACCTTGATCTTCTCCTTGCCGGCGTCCTTGAGAACGACCGTGAACTCGGTCTTCTCCTCGACGGCGGCGGCAGCTTCACCACCCCCGGCGGCCACGGCCACGGCGGCCGGAGCGGCGGAAACGCCGAACGTGTCCTCGAACAGCTTCACGAGGTCCGCAACTTCCATGAGAGGCTTCTGCTTGATGGCCTCGATGATTTCTTCGTTTGTCAGAGTCGCCATGATGCGATTTCTCCATCTGGATTTGGTAAGGGTCGAAGGTTCAACGGTTCATGTTCACGCGGCGGCCTGGCCTTCCCCCTCCAGCTTGCGCTGGTAGGCGGACAGACCCCAGACGAACTGGGACACGCACGCATTGAGAACGTAGGCCATGTTCTGCGCCGGGGCGTTCATGCTGCCCAGCATGCGCGCGATCATCTCCTCGCGTCCAGGCATCTGCGCCAGCTTGTCGACGCCGGCGGCGTCGAGCAGTTCTTCGCCGACGATTCCGCCTTTCACGCTCAGCCGGGCCTCTTCGTTGTCCTTGAGGAACTTCATCACGCCCTTGGCGGGGGAGATGGGGTCCTCGAGTCCAACGGCCACGACGGTCGGTCCGACGAGAAAGGGCTCGAGGCCCGCGACGTCGTATCCGGCGTTCTTCAGCGCGAGCTTGATGAGCGTGTTCTTGGCGACCTTCACCGCGACCTTGTTCTCGCGGAGACTGCTGCGCAGTTCGCTGACCTGCTTCACGGTCAGACCGTTGTTGTCGAAGAAGACGAGTCCGTCGCCGCTGCGGAACATCTGTTCCATTTCGGCCACGGCGGCCACTTTCGGGGCCTTGCCGCGTCTCTTGGTTGCCGATTTTCCTGGTTTTGCCACTGTATCTTTACCTCCTTTCCAGCACCCGGGGCTCAGCTTCGCCCGGGCGTCGGACGCGACGTGGTCGCGTTCCGGAGGTGCCGGGCCTCGGCAGGTTTGCGGGAAGGCTTTTCCCGTCTTCGGGGAGCCTGCCGGCTCCCACCTGCTGTCTCTGGCCTACCGTGGCTTTCTGTCGCCGCCGCTCACGGGAGCGACGGCGGAAATCCATCGTTCTTCCTACTTCGTCACGCGAACGTCCGGCGGAAGCAGCTTCAGGCCGGGCGTCATCGTGCCGCTCAGGACCACCGACCGGAAGTAGGTGCCCTTGGCGGCCGACGGCTTGGCCTTCGCGATCGCGTCCAGCATCGAATCGACGTTCTCCAGCAGCTTGCCCTCTTCGAAGGACATCTTGCCGACCGGGACGTGAATGATCGCGAAGCGGTCGAGACGATACTCGACCTGCCCGGCCTTCAGCGCCTCGACGGCGTCGCGAACGTTCATCGTGACCGTGCCCACCTTCGGGTTCGGCATCATGCCGCGGGGCCCGAGGACCTTGCCGAGGCGGCCGACGTGGCGCATCATGTCGGGCGTGGCGATGGCGGCGTCGAAGTCCAGAAAGCCGTCGAGGACCTTCTTGACGAGGTCCTCGCCGCCGACGATGTCGGCGCCCGCCTCTTCGGCGTCGCGGACCTTGTCGCCGGTCGCGAAGACGGCGACGCGGACGTTCTTGCCGGTTCCGTGGGGAAGGGCGCACGTGCCGCGGACCTGCTGCTCGGCGTTGCGGGGATCGACTCCCAGCCGGACGTCGAGGCCGACGGTCTCGTCGAACTTGACGTAGGTGAGTTCCTTGAGGAGCTTGACTGCCTCTTCGGAGGTGTAGCGCTTCGTGCGGTCGACCTTTTCGATCTTCGCGCGGTAGTTCTTGCCGTGTCTTGCCATGTTGTCACTCCCGCGGTTCATGCGAGCGGCCGGGCCGCTCTCCCGCACAGGTTGAATTGATACCGACGATCGGGTCCGGGGTTCAGCCTTCGACGACGATGCCCATGCTGCGGGCGGTTCCGGCGATCATGCTGGCGGCCGCCTCGGGCGTCGCCGCGTTCAGATCGGTTTCCTTCATCTTGGCGATTTCGAGGAGCTGGGCCTGCGTGACCTTGCCGACCTTCTCCTTGTTGGGAACGCCCGAGCCCTTGGGAATCTTGGCGGCGCGGATGAGAAGGTCCGATGCCGGGGGCGTCTTCAGGGCGAACGTGAAGCTGCGGTCCGCATAGACGGTGATGATGGCGGGGATGGTCAGGCCCTGCTGATCCTTCGTGCGAGCGTTGTACTGCTTGCAGAAGTCCATGATGTTGAGGCCGTGCTGGCCCAGTGCGGGGCCGACGGGCGGCGCCGGGGTGGCCTGTCCCGCCTTGCAGAACAGCTTGATCTTCGCGACTTCCTTCTTCTTCTTCGCCATGACTGCGATCCTTGCGGGGAGAATTCCTGCGACGTTCGACTACTTGGTTCCCGACTCCACCTGCAGGACATCGAGTTCGAGGGGCGTGCTGCGGCCGAAGATGGAAACCATCACGCGCAGCTTGGCACGGTCGAAATCGATATTGTCCACCGTTCCCAGGAACCCGGAGAACGGCCCTTCGATCACCTTCACCTTGTCGCCCTCGCGGTGCTTGATTTCCGCGCGGGGGCGGTCCTTCTTGTCCTCGACCATGCCGCGGATGTTGGCGACTTCCTCGTCGCTGAGGGGGGTGCGGGAGTCCCCCGCCCCCAGAAATCCGGCCACGCCCTTGATCTCCTCGATGATCTTGAAGAGTTCCTCGTGGTAGTTCATCTGCACGAGGACATAGCCGGGCATGATGTTCTTGCTGGATTCGCGCTTCTTGCCGTCCTTGACCTCGACGACCTTTTCCTCGGGCACGACGACCTCGCCGAGTTCGCCGCGGAGGCCCTCGAGCGTGGCACGGTGTTCAACGTCCTTTTTGACGCTCTTCTCGTACCCGGAGTATG
>JAJFLJ010000269.1 GCA_021772755.1 Candidatus Sumerlaeota bacterium | reverse complement strand
GAATCGCCTGACCGGTCGTCGGCGACCAGAGTTCCGCCGCCGTCAGGCAGCCAAGCGACGGCGTGTTCGGATAGTACGACTCGCCGCGGTAGAACTCCGGATCGATCGTCGTGCCGTGAACGACGATTTCGCTGCGGCCAGCATCGCCGGCATACCAGGCTTCCTCGAACGGTCGATACCCGCGCCACGACACCGGAAGCAGACTGCGGTAGTCGTCGATTTCCAGCTTCTTCGCGGACCCGCCGGCGCGAAGGAACTTCTCCGCATCCACCTCGCCGGGCAGGACCGATCGCAGAAGCGGCGTCGGTCCGATGAACTCGTTCTCCGAACTCCCCGTACCGAGCACCGACAACACGCCCTCCGGCGAATTGCCGTTCGTCACGTAGCCCGGCAGGTTCGACACCGCCAGCGCCAGGTGCGGGACATGGAACAGACTCCCGTCCGCATTGCGGACGAAGCGCCCCTTCGCGTCGCGCACCAGCGCGATTCCCTCCTGCGTGCGGTCGGTGCGCTGAAAACTGAAGATCACCGCGTCTTCCGCGAAACCGGGCGCGTCGAACAGGTCCTCCAGCGGCGGGCGGCTTCCGACCTCCGTCGCCGCGTCGTGCTCCAGGTCGTGCTTCAGCGATTCGAGAACGGGATTCGTGCTCCATCCCGGAAACTGCTGCTCCATGATCCGGACGAACGTCTCCGGCGGCGTGTCGTCCTCGTTCGAACGAACGAGGTACAGCACCGCGATCGCGAACAGCTGCGGGTCTTCCAGTCTCGGCAGCAGCCGTCCGATGTCCTCGGTCAAGTCGTCGGGATAGAGCCCGTATGCCGTTTCCAGCGTCTGGCGCCGAAGCTCCCCGCCGATCTTCCCGAAGTTCCCGAGACAGCCCTTCACGCCGTCCCGCGTTTCGCGCGTGCGCGTGCGCGTCAGTTGCGTCGCCCACAGCGCGCCGCGCCACTTCTCCTCCGTGCCGTCGTAGAGCGGTTCCGCCAGGCCCAGGCCGATCTTCTCCTCGGCGATCTCCTGCCGGAACGCGGCTCGCCGTTCCGCCGTCGTTCGTTCCGCGCGCAGGTCCGCCAGCGAAGGCAGGTCCTCCGCCGCGGCGGTCGCCGTACCGGCCAGCAGAATCGCCGCCAGCGAGGGCTTCATCATCGACTCTCTCCTCGTTGTCCGCGCGGATCGCGGCGAATCCAGATTCCCGTCGCCGTGCCGATCGCCGCCGCGCCGGCGACCACGATCGCCAGGCTCCAGACAGACGCGAACCCGACGGTTTCCAGAACCAGGTTGTGCGCCCCCCAAAGAAGGAGAACCCCGGGACCCGACGCGCCCGCCGCCGCAAGCCAGCGCGCCCGCAACTCCGCGCGCGTCTTCCATACCGCCAGCGCCAGCAGCGGCGTCGCCAACGCTCCCGCAATCAGAATGCCGAGAAACGCGTTCGGGTTCAGAATCGTCTCAAGCATCGTCGTCCTTCAGCTTCCGAATGTCCGTGCTCGACAGCGTGTCCATCCATCCCAGCCGCACCCCGGCTCTGCGCTGCCGCACCATCAGCGTCCGCAGCGCCCGCCGGTGGAAGACGATCATCGCCCCCCAGACCGCCAGCAGCGCAACGCCGCCTTTCCACGCCCCCCGCATCGGGCTTCCCGGGCTGCCCCACACGCTGTAGCTCGCCGCGCAGAACAGCACCAGCGCCACCAGAAGGGCGAACCGTGCGACGGTCAGGCACAGCGCGACCGTCAGCTCCAGCCGAATGTGCCGGTCGGACTCAGACAGCCCCGCTGTCGCGATACGCTCGCGGGACGCGGCGTCCGAGCTGGCACGTGATTTCGTACGGGATCGTTCCGGCATGTCGGGCCACTTCCTCAAGCGACACTCGCTCGGTTCCCTGCCCGCCGTAAAGCACGACCTCGTCGCCGGCCACCGCTTCGGGGATGTGGGTCAGGTCGATCATCGTCGCATCCATGCAGATTCGCCCCCGGATCGGGGCCCGCCGCCCCGCCACCAGCACCTCCGCCCGCCCCCCCAGGCTTCGCGGCAATCCGTCCCCGTACCCCACCGGCAGCAGGCCGATCCGCCCGTCCCTGGGCATCGTGTACGTTCGCCCGTAGCTGATGGGCTCGCCCTCGCGGCGGTCGTGGACCGACACGATCCGCGTCGAGAGCGTCATCACCTGGCGAACCGAAAGCTGTTCCCCGTTCGGATCCGGGTTCGCGCCATAGAGCATCATGCCCGGCCGCACCATTTCGTAGTGCGTCGCCGGATGGTGCAGCACCGCGCCGCTGTTGGCCGCGTGGATCACCGGTCGAAGCCCCTGGCGGTGCACCTCGCGCACGACCGCCGCGAACGCCTGGCACTGCCCGTCGGTGAACTGTCGGCTTTCCTCGTCCGGCTCGTCGGAAACCGTGAAGTGCGTCATCAGCCCTTCCAGGGCCTCGGGAACCTGCGCGAAGGAATCCAGCGCGGAGAAGTCGTCCGCACGGAATCCGTTCCGCCCCATGCCCGTGTCGAACTTCAGATGGATGCGCGGCGGCTGGCCCAGGCGCCGGCCCACCGCCATGTGCTCGCGCAGCAGCGCCGCGTTTCCCACCGCCACCGACACGTTCGCCTTCTGCAGCATCTCCGCGTCTTCGGCGAACGTCGGTCCCACGATCAGAATTGGAATCTCCGCCAGCCCCTGCGTCTCCCGCAGTTCCAGCGCCTCGTCCGCCGTCGCCACGCCCAGCGCCTGCACGCCCCACTTCGTGGCCTCCCGCGCCAGCACCGTCATCCCGTGGCCGTACGCGTTCGCCTTTACCACCGCCATGATCCCGCGCGGATGGCCCACCAGACGGCGCACCTCGTCGAGATTGTGGCGGAACGCCGCCAGATTGATCGTCGCAAGAGTCGGACGGAAATCGCTCATGCCGAAACCGCCCCAAGCCGTCCCGTTCCGCAGAGGTGGCGGATCAGGTCACGGACGCAGCCCTGGCCGCCATCGACCGACGAGACGAAGTCCGCCGCCGCGCGAACTTCCGGCTCCGCGTTGCGCGGACACGCCCCCACGCCGGCCGCCCTGACGCAGGGCAGATCCGGCAGGTCGTCGCCCATGTACACGACTTCGCTCCACTCCAGCCCCAGCTCCCGCCGCCATCCGTCCAGCACCGGCAGCTTGTCGCTGCAGCCCAGTTCGACGCGCGAAATCTTCAGCTTCGCCGCCCGCGCCGGAGCGAACCCCGTGGATTCGCCCGTGATGATGCCGAACTCCGCGCCGGCCTTGCGTGCGATCATGATCCCCGCGCCGTCGCGCGTGTTGAACTTCTTCAGCGACTCGCCCTCTTCCGAGTAGTAGAACCCCGCGTCCGTCAGCACGCCGTCCACGTCCAGAACGATCAGCTTCACCGCCCGTGCGGCGGGGGAGTACCCGTACCGGCGCGCGCGAACGGCGCCGGCTTCCAGATCGACGTCCGACGCGATGCGAAACGAACGTTCGGCGGGAACCTCGTGGATCGCGATTCGCCCCCCCAGGCGCGAGTCCGTGTCGTCGATCACCGCGCGGGCCAGGACATAGAGAGACTCGGTCTCGACGAACTCGCCTTCGATGCTTCCTTCGCGGTGCAGCGGATCGTAGTTCATCGGCGTCCCGTCTTCCTCCCACAGCAGCAGCGGCTTTCGCGCGACGGCGACGACGGAATCCGCCGGCCCCGAGTCGAGCTTCGCCACCGCGCCGCGGATGTCCTCGGGATGCGTCAGCGGTGACGCCGGATCGACGAGCGCCAGCCCGTCGAAATCCCCCAGCCGTTCCCCCGCCTGCACCAGCAACTGGTCCAGCGACGATGGCGTTTCGTCCAGCAGAAGAACCTCCGCGCCGCAGGCTTTCGCCACCTCCGCAGCGCCAGCGGTCCGAACGACGCACACCACCCGCGCGAAACAGCCCGAATCGACCGCCGGGCGAATCGCCCAGTCGCAGAGTGCCCGCCCCGCAAGCACCGCGTCGGGCGCCGGGCGGGCCGTCCCCGCGATTTCCACCATCGGCACGATCGCCACCAGATTCATACGAAACCCCGGAAGTCGGAATGCATCGAGTTCCGGGCAACGCTACCCGCCCGCCCCGGGCGGACAACGGGATTGTGGCCGCTTGGGACCATGTGGTGGCCGCCGGGTGGCCCTGTTTGGCCTTGCTCTCTTTTTTGTGCCCGGAGTCCATCGGACGGGTGCGGGAACGTCACAATTCGCTACTGAGAGGGTATCGTGGACCTAATCGACAACATTCAGGCGCTGGCTGCCCGCGTCGAGAAGCAGGCCGAATACATCGCAACGGAGGAGGCGACTAAAATGGCGTTCGTCGCCCCCTTTATCAGCGCGCTTGGCTACGATGTATTCAATCCGACGGAGGTCACCCCGGAATTGGTCGCGGACATCGGGACCAAGAAGGGAGAGAAGGTGGACTATGCAATCATCGTGGACGGGGAGCCCGTGGTCCTTTTCGAGTGCAAGTCGGTCAAGACCTCTTTGGAATCCCACAACTCGCAGCTCTATAGGTACTTCAACGCGGTAAAGGCTGCAAGGATCGGGGTGTTGACGAACGGCTCCACATATCAGTTCTTCTCCGATCTCGAAGCGCCGAATGTCATGGATGGAAAACCGTTCCTCGAATTCGATCTGAATGCCGTCACTCCAGACATCGTCCTCGAGCTCAAGCGCCTCACGAAGTCGGAGTTCGACCTGGATGGAATGCTGGCCGCTGCCGTCGAGCTTAAATACTTGAGAGAGGTGAAGAGTATCCTGTCGCAGGAATTCAACGATCCCTCCGACGAGTTCGTGAAATTCGTGGCTCGCAGGGTTCACAAGGGAATGGTGACGCAAGGGGTGCGGGAACAGTTCGAAGCGATCATCAAGAAGGCTTTCAAGCAGATACTATCCGAAAGGATCAGTGCACGCCTCAAGGCTGCCATGGAAGAGGAGGCGAAGCAGGCGCTGTCGGCTATGGAGGTCTCCGCCCCAAAGGCACAGGAGGAGGAGGGGGACGGAATCGATACCACGGCGGAGGAAAAGGAGGCGTACTATATCGTGAGGGCGATCTGCCGCCGGTTCGTCGAGGGCAGACGAATCGTTCACCGGGACACGAAGAGCTACTTCGGGATTCTGCTGGATGACAACAACCGAAAGCCGATCTGCCGCTTGCACTTCAACAACCCGAAGCGACTCTTTATTGGGCTCTTCGACGAGAACAAATCCGAGAAGCGGATACCGCTCGAAGACCTGAGCGAAATCTACAACTACGCCGAGCGGATCAAGGCAACGATCGATTCGTACGAGTCGAAGTGAGACGCGAAGCCGCCCGCATCGTGGCGCGGCTCCGCGTCCCGTGTCGGAGGGGAGTCAGTCGAACGCCCACCAGTTGCTGACCGACGACGTCAGCGCCGTAATGCGGAAGACCTCGCCCGTCGATCCAACCGGGGCCAGCTCCGTCGTCGTGCACACGTAGACTTCACCCTCCTCGTCCTCGCCGAAACCCTTCAGGAACTTGCCCAGAGGCGCTCCCGGCGAACCCGGCAGCAGTTCCTCGAATGTCCCCGTGCCCAGGTCCGCCGTGAACAGGCGCCCGGCCGGCGTTCCGAAGCTCGTCGAAAAGTCACCCGTCACATAGAGCCCCGCCAGCGCGGCGACGTCGCTGCCGCGATACTCGAACCCGGCGATGATCGCGAGCCCCTCGGAATGGTCGTACTGCGCGACCGGGTCCTTGATGTCGAAGGGCAGCGGCCCCAGCGGCAGACTCGTCAGCAGACCGTCGTTCGCTTCGGCGACCGGACCCGGGTCGAAGAAGAACGTTCCCTCCTTCAGGCGCCACCCCAGGTTGTCGCCGGCCTCCACGATATTGATCTCCTCGATCTCCCGCTGCCCCACGTCGGGAACGATGAAATCGCCCCCGGAGTTCCAGCTGAACCGGAACGGATTGCGCAGCCCGTACGCGTACTTCTCGTCCGGCACCGAACCGTCGGACACGAACGGGTTGTCGGCCGGAATGCGGTACTCGCCGTTGGCCGAGAGCGGGTTCGCCGAGGCGTCCACATCGATGCGAAGGATCGACCCGAGCACGCTCGAATTGTCCTGGCCGTTGCCTCCGGCGACGTGTCCCGGCGCCTGGTCGTCCGACGAACCGCCGTCGCCCAGCGCGATGTAGAGATAGCCGTCCGGGCCGAAACCCACCATCCCCGCGTCGTGATTAAACTGCGGTTGCTCGATGCGCATCAGCTCGCGCCGCGTCGCCACATCGACCACGTCCGCGTCCAGCCCGTCGAGCTGCCACTCCGCGACGACGCTCTCGTGGTCCACCGTGCCCGCTGCGGGGAGTGCGAAGTCCTCGTTTGCCGAATCCGGTTCCGACGTATAGGTAAAGACGCGCGGATCGGCCGGAAAGTCCGGATGCAGCGCGAACCCCAGCAGGCCACGTTCGTCGAAACCGGGCCGGAACGTCACGAGATGCGCCGTCCCCGAGGCGCCGACGTCGAGGAACGTCGAAATCGCCGCGCCGGTCTGCTTGTTCACGAGATATATCTCGCCGGCCTGGTCCACCACGTACAGCCGGTCGGAGCCGCCCCCCTCGTCCACGACGGCGATCGGCGCCGTGATTCCAGACACCAGCGGCACCAGACCGATCTGTATCGACGAGGTCGCGATGTCGGGAAACGGATCGAACCCCACCGGATCGATCGTGGTGCCCGTTCCGAAGAACGCGTTCGTCGTCGCGGAACGCGCCGTCCAGGAGGAACCCACCCGGTGATCGAGGTCGTCGAGCTGCAGCGTGTCGCCGCCCGTCGCGGCCATCGCGAAGTCCGACACGTCGTTCCACACGCCGGCGCTCACCGCTTGCGCGGTGCGCACGCTCGTGCTTCCCCACTGCAGGCCCGACAGAATGTTCGTTCCCGTGAAGTTCGAATCGCCGAACAGCCACGTGTCGCCGGTGGCCTGGTTCAGCCCGATCACCGAAAACGACTTCGACTCGCCGGCGGAGAAGTTCTCGCCCGACAGGATCTTCGAGTCGCCCGAAAGAAGATTGGTGTCGTACGTTCCGCTCGCGCAGAAGAACAGGTTCTGCGGAACCACGAAGCCGGCGGGCGCGACGTTCGTCACCTCCACCATGTTCGTCCCGAAGTCCACTTCGGTGATGATCAGGTCGTTCAGCGTCTGCGCGCCCGCCCCACCCGCCGCGACCACCGTCGCGACGGCGGCTAAGAGCGCCTGTCCTCGAATCGCTTGAATGTTCATACCCAGTGTCCTTTCCTCGCACGATGCGGGAGAGAAATGCACCTTCACTCCCGCCGCCCCTTCGTTCTGTCAAGGAGGCCGCGTGAACTGTAAATCGCGGGACCGGCGAAACGTGAGCGTGCGGACGTTCGATTGCCTTGCCCCTTCGCCCCGACCCGCGGAAGGTAAGCCCGCTTACGAAACGGGAATGACCCATGCGCGCGCTCATCTTCGACTTCGACGGCCTGATTCTCGACACCGAGGTGCCGGTCTACGAGGCATGGCGCGAGGTCTACGCGGACCACGGCCACGATCTGCCCGTCGCGAAGTGGAGCGTCTGCGTCGGCAGCGGAGAGAATGTCCTGGATCCCTGCGCGGACCTGGCGGAACTGACCGGAAAGCCGGTCGATGGCGCCGCGCTTCGCGAGAGAACGCGGGCCTGCGTCGATCGCCGGCTCGCCGGTTCCCGCCCCATGCCAGGCGTCGTGGAACTCCTCGACGAAGCCCGCAGCCGCGAAATGCGCATCGCCATCGCGTCGAGTTCCGACCTCGCCTGGGTCGGCGGTCACATTCGCCGCATGGGAATCGCCGACCGCTTCGAGTGCATCCGCACCCGCGACGACGTCGCCCGCACCAAGCCGGCCCCCGACCTCTTTCTCGCGGCACTCGACGGCCTTGGCGTCGAGGCCCGCGACGCTCTCGTTCTCGAGGACTCTCCCAACGGAATCCGCGCAGCCGCAGCCGCTGGCATTCCGTGCGTCGCCGTTCCCAACCGCATCACCCGCGGCCTTGACCTCTCCGGCGCGCTTCGCATTCTGGATTCCATGACGGAATTCGATTTCGCCTGGCTCGACGGGTTGGAGGCGCCGCGCGCATGCTGAAGATCGGCGATCTCAACCCCCAGCGCCTCTACGTGATCCCCCTCGGCGTCGGAAACGCGTTCACCCGCGTCTTCTACAACAGCAGCCTGCTCGTCGTGGCCGGCGGACGCGTCGTGCTGATAGACTGTCCTTCCCCCCTGCGGCGCGTCCTCCACGAAGCCTCCAAGAAGTCGGGAATCGACATCGAGCTCGAGCACATCGACCACGCGATCCTCACCCATCTCCACGCCGACCATGCGGGCGGGCTGGAGGAATTCGCCTACTACAAGCAGTACATCGCGAAACAGAGCCGCCCGCATCTCTATCTGCTCGAAGAGCTCATCGGCCCGCTCTGGGAAAACCGGCTCAAGGCCGCGATGGGCGGTACGGAAAGCGATCCCAAATCGCTCGCCACATGGTTCCAGGCGCACCGCTGGACCGAAGGCCAGCGTTTCCGCCTGGCCGAGAGCGATCCCGACCTGGAGTTCGAGGTCCGCCGCACCCGCCATTCCGTTCCCTGCATCGGCCTCAAGATTCACTACGGCATGTATACCTTCGGCTACAGCGGAGACACCGAGTTCGACCAGGACCATATCGACTTCCTGTCCGGCTGCGACTTCATCGTCCACGAGGCCGGTGGCCCCAGGAACCATACGGCCCTCTCGGAACTGCAGTCCCTCCCGAAGGAAACCCGCGCGAAAATGGCCCTCATCCACGTCCCCGACGACTTCCGCTACTTCGAATCCGACATGCCCGTCCTCTCGGAAGGCGCCGTCTACGAGGCATCCGAAGGCCGCGAACCCATCGATCTGACCCCCTGACGCCCCATTCGCTCTTGTCATCCGGTCCGCCCCCCTGCGAATCTCTCCCGTAGGCACCCCCCAGGCGGGACGATGAGCACCGACACCCAGGCGCGCGACGGCAGCTATATCTGGTTCATGCGGGAGATTCCCATCTTCCGCGAGCAGACCGAGTCCTTCTATCACTCGGCCGACCTTCGCGCGCGCCTTCTGGAGTTCAAGCGCGGCGACCCCGTCGATGTCCGCCGCAGCGCGTCCGGCAACATCTACATCGTCGTCGAGGGCCAGATCAAGCTGCGCTCCCTCACGGAAAACGGCAAGGAGATCATCATCGACGTTCTCGGCAGCGGCGACGCCTTCGGCCCCATCGACCGCGCCGTGCGCATCGGCAACGAGGACTCCGGCACCATCTCCGAATCCACCATCGGCGAAACCGCCTCGGAGGCCGTGGCACTCAGCGAAGGCAGCGTGCTCAAGTTCCCCCTCGACTACTTCAAGGACCTCATCCAGCGCCGCCCCACCGTCGTCTTCAATCTCACCCGCGTTCTCGGCACGCGCCAGCGCCGCCTTGAGATCCGCCTCCGCCGGCTGCTCTTCCGCACCAGCCTCGGAAAGGTCGCCGGGCTGCTCACGGAACTCGCCGAGCGCTACGGCGAACCCGACCCCGACAGCGGCGGCATTCTGATCTCCTTCCGCCTCCGCCACCAGGAAATGGCGTCCATCATCGGCACCAAGCGCGAAACCGTCAGCGAGAGTCTCGCCGAACTGGAACTGCGCGAACTGATCGTTTCGAGCCGCTCGAAGCTCGTCGTCCTCAAGCCGGAGGAACTCGACAGGATCGCGTAGCCCCCGCACGCGAAAAGCCCGGACCGCATGGCCCGGGCTTCGGATCGATCTGTCGTTCGGAGGGACCGCCGGCTACTTCGCCGACTTCTTCGCCGCTGTCTTCTTCGAACCGACCTTCCGGTTCTCCACGAGCCACTCCGCGATCTGAATCGCGTTGAGCGCCGCGCCCTTCAGCAGGTTGTCCGACACCACCCACATGTCGATGCTCGTCCCCTTCGGGTTCGAAATGTCCTGGCGGACGCGACCCACGTACGTCTCGTAGCGGCCCTCGCAGTAGATCGCGAGCGGATACTGGTTCTTCGCCGGGTCGTCCACCACCACCACGCCGGGAACGGCGGCCATCGCGGCGCGCGCCTGCTCCGGCGTGATCTTCTTCCCGAACTCCGCGTTGATGGATTCGCTGTGCCCGCGAAACACCGGCACGCGAACGCACGTCGCCGTGACGGCGATGTCCGGCGCACCGAGGATCTTCCGCGTCTCGTTCGCCATCTTCATCTCTTCCTTCGTGTATCCGTTCGGCTGGAACACGTCGATGTGGGGAAGGACGTTGAACGCGATCTGGTGCGGGTACTGCTCCGGCGGGTCGATCTCGCCGCCGTGCAGAAGCGCGTCGGACTGGTCGCTCAGCTCGTCCATCGCCGGCGTGCCGCTCCCGCTGACCGACTGGTACGTCGAGATCACCAGCCGCTTGAGCCCGAATTTCTCGTGCAGCGGCTTCAGCGCCTGCACCATCTGGATCGTCGAGCAGTTCGGGTTCGCCACGATGCGCCGCTCCGGCAGCGTCTCCAGCGTGTCGATGTTGCACTCCGGAACCACCAGCGGAACGTCCGCGTCCATGCGGAACGCGCTCGTGTTGTCGATCACGATCGCGCCCTTCTTCGCCGCCACCGGCGCCCACTTCCTCGAAACGTCCGCCCCGGCGCTGAAGATCGCGATGTCGACCCCGTCGAAGGACGACGGCTTCACCGCCTCCACCTCCAGCAGCCTTCCGCGGAACGGATACGTCTTGCCGGCGGAACGCTCCGACGCCAGAAGGCGAAGTTCCCCCAGGGGGAACTCGCGCATTTCGAGAAGATTGCGGGCTTCCTGCCCGACCGCCCCGGATGCCCCGAGGATCGCCACTGTATAGCTCATCGTTCGTCCCTTTCGTCTGGCGGCCGGCGACGAATCCGGCGGCCGGTTTGAAGCGCGGCAGCGGGCCACAAGGCCCCCGCCGGTGCAACGGCGTTTACTCGCCCTGCGCCAGCGAATAGCCCGGCTGTCCGTCGAAGTTGCACAGGTGTTCCGTCTTGATGAAGTCCAGCCCCGCCTCCTCGACCCGTCGCAGCAGGTCGATGATCTGCCCGTGCGTCGCGGTGTGGTCGCCGGCCGAGGCGCGGAACCGGCACCGCCAGTGGTCCGTGCAGAACGTCTCCGGATATCCGTTCGGCCACACCTTCACTCCCCGGTTCGTGATCACCACCAGGTCGAAGTCCGGCGCCGCCAGCGTCTCCAGCTTCGCCCCCAGTTCGTCGGCCGTTCCCGCCGTCCAGTCCAGGAACACGTCCACGCCCACCAGGTCCTTGTGCTGGCGCGGGCGGGCCGTCCTGACCTTCTCCGACATGATCGGCTGGCGCGTCGCCGCGTATTCCACCGCCGGCAGCGTCTGCGGCTTCTGCCCCAGCCGCGCGATCACCGCCTTCGCGAAATCCTTCGTCCCCGCGCGCTCCGAACTCGTCTCCGCGCGGAAGATGTCCACCGTGTGGATGCCGTCCTCGATCGTCCGCAGCCACGCGTTGTGCACCCGCGTCGCCACTTCCCCCTGCCCGATGTGGACCAGCATCATCACCGCTCCCAGCAGCATTCCCGAGGGGTTCGCGATGTCCTGGCCCGCGATCGTCGGCGCAGAACCGTGGATCGCCTCGAACATCGCGCAGTGCTCCCCGATGTTTGCCGAGCCCCCCAGCCCCACGCTTCCCGTGATCTGCGCCGCGACGTCCGACAGAATGTCTCCGTACAGATTCGGCATCACGATCACGTCGAACATCTCCGGCGTGTCCGCCAGCCGCGCGGCGCCGATGTCCACGATCCACGAACCCGACTGGAGATCGGGGTACTCCGCGGCCGTCTCGTCGAAGACCCGGTGGAACAGCCCGTCGGTCAGCTTCATGATGTTGTCCTTCACGAAACACCCCACCGCCTTGCGGTTGTTCCGCCGCGCGTACTCGAACGCGTACCGCGCGATCTTCTCCGAACCGGGCCGCGAGATCAGCTTCAGACACTGCGTCACCTGGTCCGTCTGGCGGTGCTCGATGCCGGCGTACAGATCCTCCTCGTTCTCCCGAACGATGACGATGTCCATGTTCGGATGCCGCGTGCGCACGAACGGGTGGTAGCTCATGCAGGGCCGCACGTTCGCGAACAGACCCAGCGTCTTGCGGATCGTGACGTTCAGACTCTTGTACCCCCCGCCCTGGG
>JAJFLJ010000268.1 GCA_021772755.1 Candidatus Sumerlaeota bacterium | reverse complement strand
CCAGCCCCAGGTGCCCCATCACCGGAATGCCCGTCTGGACGAGCGCCTTGACGATGTCCAGGATGCGGTCGCTGAAGGCCTCGATCTTCACCGCCTCCGCCCCCGCCCGGATCAGACGGCCGGCGTTGCGCACCGCCTCCGCCTCGCTCTCCTGAAAACTCAGAAACGGCATGTCCGCCACGATCAGCGGGCGCCTGGCCCCCCGCGCGACGGCCGCCGTGTGCATCTCCATCATTTCCATCGTCACGGGAATCGTCGAATCGAACCCGTGCACCACCATGCCGACGGAATCCCCCACCAGCACGACATCGACGCCGCCCTGGTCCGCCATCGCCGCCATCTGAGCGTCGTACGCCGTCACCATCGCGATGGGACGCCCGGCGCGCTTCATCTCGTGCAGATGGGCGATGCGCACCTTGCGCATCGTCCCCTCCGGAGCGGGCGGCACCTTGCTCGCGCTCTGCGGCGGCGCCGCCGAAACGGGCGTCTTTTCCTCGTCGGTGTAGTGGGTGGACACGGGCTGACCTCCGCGAAAAGTGCCGATCGGCGAATCCGTCCGAAGCGAAGCACGCCCCGCGCCCGGGCGCAAGCCCCCCGGAACGGGGGCTGGTGCGACTGCCTACCCGTCGCGGTGCACGGCGTCCGGCGAGAACGCCGGCAGGCACACCGCGATGTACTCCGCGCCATCGCGTTCCGGCGAGCTGTAGCGCACCCACTCGCCCTTGTGCGCGATGACCGCCTGGCCCGCCGCGACGTCCTGCGAACCGCCCTCGAACTCCACGCGCAGCGTGCCCTTCAGCACGACGGTGTACTCGTCGAAGTCGGGCCGCTGCCCGGGCTCGGACCACCCGCCCGGCGACTTCATGTGCGCGACGCTCGCCGCGGCCGTGCCGCTGTTCACGCGGCCGACGTATTCCTCGATGATCTTCGGAACGTTGCCGGCGGCTTCGATGCGCGTCGGACCGGAAACCAGTGTGGGTGCCATGGGAGGGTGCTCCGTCGGAGAGAGAATCGTTTCGCGCCGTTCGCTATTCGCCGGCCGTTGGGCGCGACAACGGTTTTCATTTCCGTTTCCAGACGAACCGCCTCGGCCAGTCGGCGGCTTTCGTGATGCCGATGCGGGGCGTCACGACGATCGCGTCCGGCGGGGGCGACGGTCCCGCGACGAGCCGCACCGCGCCTCCGCCAAGCAGATCGCCGCCGTTGTGGTGCAGCCCGACGCCAAGCGCCTGACAGACCTTCCCCGGACCGTTCGCCAGGTCCTTCGCCGGTTTGCCGCGCCATCCGCGCGCTTCGATCATCGCATCGGTTCCCGCCAGCGGCTCGATGGCGCGGATCAGCACCGCCTCGCCCCGGCCCTCGCCGGCGCAGACGACGTTCATACAGTGGTGGATGCCGTAGCTGAGATAGACGTAGAGCGTTCCCGCGCGGCGGAACATCGGGTCGGTGCGCGCCGTGCGCCCCACGAAGGAATGCGCCGCCGGATCGTCCTCGGTATAGGCCTCCGTCTCGACGATGGTCCCCGACCGCAGGCCGCCTCGCGCGTGGTGCTCGATCGCGCAGCCCAGCAGCTTGGCCGCGGCGGCCACCGCTCCGGCTTCCAGAATCCCGCGCAGTCCCTCGTCGTTCGCCATAACGAACAACGGCGGCGGGAAGAACCCGCCGCCGCAACCCCTATCGCCGTTCGTATCGTGGCCTACATCGCCGATTCGGTGATCTCGGCCAGCGCGCGCGCCGCGCCGGAGAACTCGCTCAGCGGCATCTTGCGCAGGTACACGAACGCGCGCGCCGCCCGGATGCGCGGGCTCGGGTTCTGCTCGAACCACTCGTGCCCCAGCAGCGTCCGCAGCGACCGGAACTGCTCCACCCACACCTTCTGCGTCTGATAGCAGAACGGGCCGTCGTACTCGAAGCTCGGGAACGACGCGTTCTTCTGCGATCCGAAGCAGTTCATGAACGAGTGCGCCATCACCGAAATCGTGTTCAGCGACACGGGGATGTACACGTTGGCGTCCGCCGGGTGATAGCGGTGCCACACGTTGCGGTAGCCCCACACCTCGGGGTCGATCCCCGTGCGGTCGCGATACTGCAGCAGCGCCTCGTGCAGCACCTGCAGCACCTTGTAGTGCGTGTCGGGGCCCGTGCCCTCGGGGTCGAAGGCCAGCGAAACGACGTTCGGCCTCAGGTCCTCGAACATCTGAAGCACCGGCGTCACGTCGCGGTCCTGCGTCGGCGCCTTCGTGAAGATGTCGCCCGTGTAGAAGCCCAGCCGACCGTGGAACACGTCGCTCGGCCCGATGCCGACGTAGCCCCAGATCAGCTCCTCCTCGTACTCGCGCTGCATCCCCTTCAGCGTCTGGATGATCTTGATGTCCTTCTTGCCGGGATAGACGGTGCGGAGATAGTGCAGGTTCTCCTTCAGGCGCAGCTTGATGTTGTCGATGTCCTCATCCTCGTAGACGAGCATCAGGTTGTGCAGCATGCGGCGCGCCTGCGAGAACTTCATCTCGCGGTCGTCCTGCGCCGCGACGCCGTCCAGATAGCGGAAGACCTCCTCGGCGCGCGCGGCCGGCTGGTCCGCCTGGAAGATGCCCGCCGCCAGGTCCGCGTCGTACGCGCCCTCGCCGATGAAGCCCTCCAGGTCCTCGAACACACCCGCCAGGAACCCGTTCGTCACCGCCGTGAAGCCCGACGTCAGCACCGTGAAGAAGTTCCTGTTCGACGCGTTGCGCACCAGGTGCATCACGTACGGCATGTAGCCCAGCATGATGTCGTCGTGGTGCGGGCCCGTGTGCAGGATCGTCTGGTCGCCCGACGACTCCGTCCCCGCCTCGATCTTCTTCACCAGGCGCTCGCGCACCCACTGCGCCGCCTCGCGATAGCCGCGGCCCGTCTTGTCGAGCACCGCCGAAAGCAGCTCGTCGCCCTTCGCGTCCGCGTCCTTGATCTCGTCCAGCCGCTTGCCCAGCGCCAGCGCACGGTCGATCACCCGCTTCTCGAACTCCGCGTCCTCGATCCTCTCCGACTTCACGATGTCCTCGAGAACGCGGTTCTTCAGCTTCACCGTCGAACCCTTCGTCAGATAGAAGCGCGCGTTCTTCATCGTCGAGAGAACGCTCGCCGGATTCCTGACGTGCAGACCGCTCGTCACCGCGTCGGAGATGATGCCGCTCTTCGCCTCGCCGGCCGCGAAGATGATCGCCACGCCCTCGGGGTTGTGCGTGATCGTGCCGAGACCGATCGTGATGACCGGCTTGTTGCGGCTCACTTCGATACCGCCCAGGTCGCCGGCCGCGGCCGCCTCCGTCTCGTAGTTCGTGTACGTCAGACGCGTCGGCGACTGAAGGTCCGACCCGCGGAAATTGAAGCCGATGTGCCCGTCGGGACCGATGCCGCCCAGGAAGAACCCAAGACCGCCCTTCGCCCGGATGTTCTCCTCGTAGTCGCTGCAGAACTGGTCCACCTCCATCAGCACGCCCGCCTGCACGCGCTCCAGCTGCGTCTTCGGCAGCCGGTGCCGCAGCCCAAGGTCCACCTTCCCGTCCGGGAACACCGTCTCCAGCGTCTGCCCCTTCGGAATGCCGATCTTCGCCGGATTGATCAGCATCGCCTTGTTCGCGTCCATGCCGAACCCGCGCAGGTAGTGCTTGTTCACGTAGTAGTAGAAGCTGTTCTGCTGCTGCGGGTCGATCGGATAGAACTCGTCGATCTGCACGAACGTCAGCCCGCCGAAGGACGGCGCCGGCCGCCCCCCCAGGCCCACCTCGCCGAGCTGCGCCTGAATGTCCTTCTTCTTCCAGTTCGAGAGGAAGTGCTGCGACCAGCGAATGAAGTACTCCGGCGTCTTCCCCGTCGGAAGACTCACCACGCCCTCGGGATTCTCCAGAACCCACTCGATGAACCGCAACGCCGTCAGCCGGCCCAGCGCCGGAAAGTTCGACACCTCGATGATCGGCAGCTTTTCCTCCGGCTTGTAGAAGAGCTGGCGTCCCGATTTCTCGAAATACCACTGCTCGACGGCGGAGGGCAGCGCCCTGGGGGCCTTCACGGCACCCGTCTTGGCGGCTGGTTTCTTGGCGGAGGGGCTCACTGCTTTTGCGGACATAGGCGGAACAGACCTCGACTCTTTCTTGAATTTGAAGGGAGGCTATCCAGGGCGTTTCCCCCAAAGCGAGGGAAAAATGCAGGTCATTGTCGGAATTTTCACCCGACATCTGGTACAATAATACAAATCTAACGCGAAATATCCGCCATTTAGGCCATCTTTTCTAAGAATAAATCGAAAGTCTTCGGCGGCGACCTCTCCTCCGCCCCCTCGAACACTCCCAATCCGTTGACGCCCCACGGCACCGGCAGTTGATTGGGCCAGCATCGCCGCTGGAGCCGGGCCCATGGAACTGGTCGTCGAAGGAAACAGCGAACTCATCCGCGTTCGCGTCATCGGCGAGGTCGTCGCCGCCACCTGCACCGAACTCCGCCAGGCCGTCATCGACGCC
>JAJFLJ010000267.1 GCA_021772755.1 Candidatus Sumerlaeota bacterium | reverse complement strand
CATCCGTTCTGGATGAGGAGAAAGCCGACGTCGAAGCTGCGCATGCCGCTGGCGCAGTAGACGATGTGGGGGCGGGAGAGGTCGAGTTCGCCGAGGCGGGTTTCGAGTTCGCTCATGGGAATGTGAACGGAGCCGGGAATCCAGCCGTCGGCCTGGAGCTCCGGGGCTTCGCGCACGTCGAGGAGAACCGGCCTGGGTTCCGCAGCGAGGCGTTCGCGCACTTCGGCGGGCTGGAGTTCCTGGGGAACGCCCTGGTCCTGCCAGTCGTCTTCGGGGGGAACGGTCGCGGGATCGGCGGGAACCGGTTCCTCCGGTGCGGGCTTCTTTCCAAACAAACGGTCGAAGATGCCCATAGTCGGTTTGCTCCATTGGCGGTTCGTGCACGGACAGTGAACGGCTGCGCGGCGACGGTGTCGAGCGCCGTTCCGCGTTGACGGGACCTTCGGGGGCGTGATGCGGTGTCGATTCCCGCCGGACGACCCGGCGGCAGATCGATTCGCCGGACGCGCCATGCTGGTAGAGAAGTTCCATCCCGAAGCGAAGCTGGCGGAGAAGCGAACCGGATCGTGATCGTCTGCTTCGTGCCCGACCTGTTGCTGCGTTCGAAGATCGACGTCGCCATTCGCCACTACGGGGCGGACGTGCGTCACGCGTCATCGGCGCAGGGCCTGCTCGCCGCCGCAGGCGACGCGTCGGCGATACTGGTGCTGATCGATCTGGACGCGCCGGGTTCCGGAGGCGCGGAGAGCGTCGCGGCGGTTCGCACGGCGACGAAGGCGCGCATCGTCGGCTTCTGCAGCCATGTCGAAACGGATCTGATTCGCGAATCGCGCCGCGCGGGCGCCGACACCGTCATGGCGAACTCGACGTTCGCGGCGGCCGTGGCGGGTCTCGTCGCGGAAGCGGCGGCCATCGCGCCGGGAGGGGACTGATCATGCGTCTCTCGAGAAACCATATCGACTACATGGCGTTCCTCGTCTACAAGGGGCTGAAGGACCATCCCAACGTCGATCTGCTGAATCCCGACGGCGCGGTGTCGATCGTGCGGCGGCGGATGATCGAGAACCTGAAGCTGGAAGACGAGATCGAGGCGGAGGCGGAGCGCATGCTGGCGCCGCACAAGGCCGAGATTCTGCGCACGGGCGCCGACTACGGCAAGATGCTGGCGGAGGGAAAGCGCACGCTCGCGAAGAAGCGCGGCGTCGTGATCTGACTACGACCCGGTGCCGGTCGGTGCCTCGATGGGAAGCGCTTCGGGACGGTTGCTCAGGAAGATGCCGACGACCGCGCGGACCGATTCGATGCGGCGCGCGTTTCCCGTCGCGACGTACACCGGCAAACGCAGACACATGTCGAGCACGACGGCGGCGCGAAGCGAGATGTTCCGCAGCGGGCCGTGGTGCTTCTTCGTGTACATGAGAAGACTGCGGTAGAGCCTGCGGAAGGCGAACTCCGGCAGCCGCCACGCGGACGTTCCATGCCGGTGGACGAGGGAGACGCGCGGATCGTGCACGACATGAAGACCGGCGTCGCGCATGCGCCGGCACCAGTCCATGTCCTCGCTGTACATGAAGTACTCCGGATCGAGTCCGCCGACGTCGCGGTACGCGTCGCGCCGCGTCATCATGCAGGCGCCCATGAGCCACCCGGTGTGGAACGGCCGGGGGCGGCGTTCGTAGCGGTGCAGCAGCTTGCGCACGCGCAGGCAAAGCGGACTGACGAGCGAGTGAGTCGCCCAGTAGGAGAGCGCGGAGGGCTCGGCGTGCCAGCTGTGCTGCGGCAGGCCGTCCTCGTGCAGAAGACGGCAGCCGGCGACGCCGATGCGGGGATGGCGTTCGAGCAGCCGCACCATGCCGGCGAGAGCCTCGGCGCCTGCCTCGCAGTCGGGGTTGAGGAGCAGCAGGAACTCGCCGCGCGCCTGCTCGAGGCCCTGGTTGCAGGCGGCCGCGAAACCCGCGTTGCCATCGTTGCGAATCAGACGCACCGGAACGGAAGACGCGCGGTTAGCGACGAGGTCCGGCGTCCCGTCGGAGGACGCGTTGTCGATAGCGACGATCTCGATGGAAAACGGAAGCGCCGCGGCGGCGCGCTCGATCGCCCCGAAGAAGGGTTCGAGATCGTCCGCGGAGTTCCAGAACACCGTGACGATGGAGAGCCGCGGGCGCGACCGGGCGGTTGCGTCCTTCATGTCCGCGAAACGCCCCCGCCCCTATTCCTCACCGGAGGCTTCCCTCCCGGCGACGAACGCTCCCATGAACCCGCGCTTCGACTTGACCGACATGAAATCGAGAAACGACGCGAGTTCCGCCGGCATGTCCCTTCCCGCCCACTCTTCGCCGATGCGCGCGAGGGCGGTTCCCCGGGCGAGCCCCGAGAGAAAGAGCGTCTTGAAGGCACTGCGAATCGCGGTGCGGGCTTCGGGCCCGACGCCGCCGCGCCGCATCCCCACGGTGTTCAGACCGGTCAGTCGGCCCGCGCCGCTCGCCCCCTGCACCATCGTATAGGGCGGCACGTCCTGGCCGACGCCGGCCTGCCCGCCGAGCATCGCGAGCTTGCCGATGCGGCAATACTGGTGAACGACCACCAGGCCGGAGATGAAGGCGCGCTCCTCAACAGCGACATGGCCGGCGAGAAGCGCGCAGGCGGCAATCACCACGTCGTTGCCGACGGTGCAGTCGTGGCCGACATGGCCCCCGTTCATGATCATGACGCGGTCGCCGACGACGGTTTCGGCGCCGTCCTTCAGGCCGCGGTGAATAGTGGCGTTTTCGCGCAGCTCGCACCGCTCGCCGACGCGAACGCGACTGTCGGTCGAGGGGTCGAAGCCCAGGTACTGCGGATCGCCACCGATGGCCGCGTGGTAGTGCAGGCGCGTGTGGGCGCCGATCACCGTTCGCGGGGCGATGGAAACGCCGTGCATCAGGACGCAGCCCTCGCCGATTTCCGCCTCCGCGCCGACGTACGCGTGGGGGCCGATGTCGGCGGACTCGTGAACGCGGGCAGACGGGTCGATCGCGGCGGTGGGATGAATCGGCATGAATGCGGACGCCTTTCCTCGGAACGTGCGAGGGGCTTGCCAGCGCCCCCGGGCGGGGGTCAACGAAGGAGGCGGAGAAGCGGGGCGCCGGACAAGGCCCCTCCCCGTGCCTGGCCGGGTATTCTGTTGAACCACCGGACGGCATAGGTACTGATCTTTTTGGTTCCCATCGTCGAGCCGCCGCGAATTCTCTCGAAAGGTCCCCCATGAGCCCGGTTGGAATCCAGACAGACCTGCTTGGGGAACTCGGAGAGTATCGTCGACCGGACGTCTCCGGAACGTTTCTCGACAATATGAAGCTTCCCGTTCACCGGTGGTTCAGGTACTCTGCGGGATACTCGGGCCAGTGGGTGGCCACGCTGATCAGGGACCACTGGGAGAACACGGGAACGCGCCCTCTCGTCTTCGATCCGTTCGCCGGTTCGGGAACAACGTGTATTTCCGCAGATATCGTCGGCGTTGAAAGCGTGGGAGTCGAATCGCACCCCTTCGTCTCCAGACTCGCCCAGGCCAAGGCCAACTGGAACGTGGCACCAGGTTCCCTGCGTGAACATGGAGACGACCTCGTGGAGGCCGCGCGCAGCATTTCGCCCGAGATGCCACGAAATGTCCCCCCCCTCCTTGGGAAATGCTATGATCCCGAAACGCTGCTCGATCTGTTTCGAATCCGCAGCGCGTGGGAGAGTCTCTCGGCGCATGAGTCCCTGAGAAGCCTGACGTGGCTGGCCCTCACGGCTTCGCTCAGAGGATGCTCCACGGCGGGTACCGCTCAATGGCAGTATATTCTGCCCAACAAGCGAAAGGTTCGGGTAAGGAAGGCCTTCAGTTCGTTCGAACAGATGGTGGGGCTTATTGCGTCCGACATCGGGACGATGCAGTCACTGGGAAAGGCCCCCTTGTCCAACATTGTGCGGCACGATATTCGACACCCCTTCGATATCGGCACCAGGGGCGCGGACCTTGTCGTCACCTCGCCGCCCTATGCCAACAACTACGACTATGCCGATGCAACCCGCCTTGAGATGACTTTCTGGGGGGAGGTGGATGGGTGGGGGGATCTGCACCGCGTCGTCCGAAGGCATCTCATGTGCTCCTCCTCCCAACACGCGTCCAAGGAGAAGTGGAACCTGGACGACCTCCTCGAATCCCCACTGCTGGAACCCATCGCAAGCGAACTGGCCCTAGTCTGCAGAGAACTCGCCACCGTGCGCCAATCCCGCGGGGGAAAGAAGCACTATCACACCATGATCGCGGGCTACTTCCGGGACATGGCCCTCGCATGGCGGAACATACGGCGGATTTGCTCCGAAAACTGCACCGTCGTTTTCGTCGTTGGAGATTCCGCGCCCTATGGGGTATACGTACCGGTGGAAGAGTGGCTTGGCAAACTCGCCATCGCCGCCGGATTCTCCGACTACCGCTTCGAAAAGATGAGAGACAGGAATACGAAATGGAAGAATCGCAAGCATCGCGTCCCCCTGCACGAGGGGCGCCTTTGGATTTCATGACGAGGGAGTCGGGGCATGCCGGATAGCGCATCGTCGGGACACAGGCTGGGCCAACTCGTCGGCGACTGGTTCGAGAGGCACTTCGTCTGGCCGCTGCTCGGGAACGTGGCAAGGCCGCTGGAGCTGTTTCTAGACACGCGCTTCGCTTCCAGGACCGCGCGGGGAGAGAAGCTCTGCTGGGACGACGGGGATGGCAATTCTGTAGACTATGACTTCGTGCTCGAGCTTGGCGGAACCAGGATGCGCAAAGGGGTGCCAGTGGGTTTCGTCGAATGTTTCTGGAGAAGGGGGGCCCGACATTCGAAGGACAAGGCCCGGGATGACTCTGGAAAACTCGTTCCCATGAGGGAGAACTATCCCACCGCCCGGTTTCTCGGCATCGTGGCAGCCGGAGAATTCACGTCTCCCGCCAGAAGCCTTGTCATGGGAAGGGGTATCGACCTATTATACATTCCCAAGGATCGCGTCGTCGATGCGTTCCGTTCCAATGGCCTTGTCATGGATTACCCCGATTCGGCGTCCGAGGCCGCGAAGGGCCGAATCGCCGACGAGTTCGCATCCGCGCTAACGCCTCGAAAGAAGTCCTCCGTCGCCAGAAGCCTGCGAACGGCATTGGGCAATGCCGTCATCGATGGCTATACGGATCGTGTTAGAAGTAAGCTCAGCGCGCTGCCACAGGAACTTCGATTCAAACTCAGACGCGACTCCCAACCCGTGGTTTTCGAATCCATTTCCGAAGCTTCGCGGTTCCTGCGAGAGCCCTCATTCGACCTGTCCAATCCTGCGGAAACGTATCTCTACGAGATTACATACAGCGACGGCAGCGAATACTCGAGCCATGTCACATCCAATGCCGACCTGAAGGCGCTGCACGAAATGACAGTCAAGCTGTCCGCCCACATGGAGCGCCTGTCCCGCAAGCGCTCGGCGCGCTGATTGCGCGCGATGGCTTCCCAGACCGACACGCAACCCCCGCCGCAGTGCCCTCCCCGTCTGGAGGGCCGCAACATCGTGTGCTTTTCGACGGCCGACTGGGATACGCTGCTGCCGACGAACAAGCACCAGCTGATGCGCCGTCTTGCCCGGCGAAACCGCGTTCTGTATATCGAGACGATCGGCACGCGCGCGCCCCGGGCGGGGTCGAAGACGGACCTGTTGCGGATCGGACGGCGGCTGAAGCGGGCGCTCGAGGGTTCGCGCCGCCGCGAGAACCGACTTTGGACGCTCTCGCCGGTGGTGAGGCCGGACTGGTCGACGCCGGCGAAGCGTACCGTCAACCGGGCGGCGTTCGCCGCGCAGGCGGGCGGAGTCCTCGAGCACTTCCGGGGCGCGGTCGCGTGGGTGTACTCGCCCTATGCGGTTCATCTGCTCGACCGCATCGACCCGGCGCTGGTCGTGTATCACATGGTGGACGACCTCTCGGCGATTCCGGGAGCGAACGCCGATGCGCTGCGCGATGCGGAGCAGCGTCTGCTGGCGCGGGCGGACCTGGTGTTCTGCACGGAGCGCGGACTCTTCGACCGCGCCCGTGCCATCAACCCGATGTCTCGGTACATGCCGAACGTGGCGGACTATGCGCATTTTTCGAAGCCCCGCGCCGGCGTTCGCGACGACCGGCTGGCGGAACTGAAGGCGCGGCCGCGGCCGCGGCTGCTCTTCAGCGGCAACATCGCACCGCACAAGGTCGATCTCGCGCTTCTCGGCCGCATCGCGAAACGCCGTCCCGACTGGCAGGTGGTTATCGTGGGGCCGGTGTGGGAAGGGGCGGACGCGTCGGACGCGATCCGCAGGCTGCGGGCGATGCCGAACGTCGTCATGCCGGGACACGTCGAATACGGAGAGCTGCCCGCCTGGCTGCCGGAAGCGGACGTGCTGCTGATTCCGTACGTGCGCAATCGCGCGACGCGGGCGGTGTTTCCGCTGAAGTTCTTCGAGTATCTTTCGACGGGTCGGCCGGTGGTGGCGTCCCCGCTGCCGTCGCTGCTGCCGTTCGAGCCAGCGGTTCGCTTGGCGGAAACGACGGAGGAATGGATCGCGGCCGTCGAAGAGGCGCTGGCGGACGACGCGTCCTTCGCGGAACAGCGCCAGGTGCTGGCGCGGCGCCAGACGTGGGGCGTGCGGCTGCGGGAGATGGAGGCGGAAATCCTGGCGCTGCTTCAGGACCGCCGAAACCGCTGACACGCTGCATCGGCCAGGTACGCGACCCAGACGAACATCAACGGCTCGACCAGCGCGCGAAAGCGGTTGTTCTCTCCGTGTTCGAACGCGATGCCGACGAACGTCGTCCATGCGAAAACGAACGAGAGAAGGAGAAACGCGCCGTCTGCCGGCGTTCTGTCATGGCGCGAGCGGACGAAGCGCCGGAGTATCCACGCGCCGTGCGCGAACATGAGCAGGTAGTACGCGGGAACGAGAAACCCGATGTGGCGCGGACCGGCAAGCCATCCGTCGAAGTCCGGTTCCGCTCCGCCGCGGAAATGCGTGTGCTCTCCGAACCGTCCGAAGAGAACGGCGTTGAGAACCCTGTCCTCGGCGCGAACGCGGCCCAGGTTGTCGAGCAGGAACATATACTCGCTGGTCGGCTTGAAGTACACCCAGGCCGATTCGCGCATGCTGGCGAAATACCATCGCGGCTCGGAAAGCAGGAGCCGCTTCGCGCCGGTGCCGTACTCGCGGGAAATCGCGGAAACGCTGCGGTGGTTGTAGTTCGCCCAGCCGCTCTCGCGCACGGGGCGGTCCAGGGCCGCGAAGCCCATCGGTTCCGTCGCGGGCACGAAGGATTCGTAGAAGCGAAGGTCCAGCCACGGGCCCACGCCGTAGACGGGGGTCAAAACGTTCTCCTCCATCAGGCGCGACTTCTCCTCCGGCGGAAGCTTTCGCAGCACCATTCTGGCGAGACTCATTCCGAGCCATGAGCTCGTCGAGAACGATCCGGCGATCGCGGCGTTCTTGACCAGCAGCAGCAGGATCAGCAGCGCGCACGGCGCGGCCACCGCGACGATGCGCTTCGCAAGCGGCGGACGCGCGACGACGGCGATCGCGACGACCCCCAGGAACCAGACGGGATGGAAGAGACTGCGCAGCAGGACGATGGCCGCGGCGGTCGCCACGAACGCGACGATCCAAACGGTCTTCTCCGTCCTGAACGCGCGAACCGCCGCCAGCGCGAGAAACACGAGAAGCGCCGCCGCAGGGTGCGTGTAGAACAGCCACGACTCGTAGAGTGCCGTTCCTGGCGAGACGCAGAGCAGACACATCGCGGTCGTCGCCGCCGGGCGCGATGCGCCGAGATCGCGAAGAAGCAGCCAGCCGGAAACGACCATCAGCAGCCCGAGCAGGTGGAACAGACGGCCCAGGGGGGCGGCCCATCCCTCGCCGAAGAGCTTCATGGAAACGCCGATGGCGAAGTTCATCAGGGGCGGCTGGCAGTGCAGGGACCAGATCGAGCGCAGCAGCTCCGATTTCAGCAGCGACTCGTCGATGAACTGGTAGCCCCACGGCTGCAGCGAGGCGTCGAACCCGACGCCCCGTGCCGCCATGTAGACGCGCGTGAGCAGAAACACGACGCCGACGGCCAGGATGTGGCGGCCGTCGCGATCGAGACGCAGGCGCGGTCTCATGGCGCTAGGCGGATTCCGAATCGAGGCGTTCCTGCGTTTCACGCTTCAGGCGGTTCAGGGCGCCGGCGATGTTCTTGCGGGCGTCGATGGAGAGGTGATCGACGAAGAGCACGCCGTCGAGATGGTCGATCTCGTGCTGCAGAACCCGGGCGCGCATCTCGTCGAACCACTCGTCGTGGGCGTTGCCGTCCAGGTCCGTCCACTTAACGCGCACGCGGTTGGGGCGCCAGACGTCGCCGTCGACTCCGGGGATCGAGAGACAGCCCTCGTTGTAGTCGCCGTCCTCGACGCTGGACTCGACGACTTCGGCGTTCAGGTAGACCTCGGCGGTGGACTCCTCGCCGGGGTCGCGCTCTTCGCGGCGCTTGCGGAGCGAGTCTTCGGAGACATCGATGACGAGAATGCGACGGGCGACGCCGATCTGGTTGCCGGCCAAGCCGATGCCCTGCGCGGCGTACATGGTGTCGACCATGTCGTCGGCGAGGCGGCGAACGCCGTCGTCGACGGTTTCGTACGGCGCGGCCTTCTCCCTGAGAATGGGATCGCCGTAGTATCGAAGTGGCAGAACAGTCACCGGCCGGGCCTCCGCGAGGGTGGGGAACCCTGGGCCGCGAGCTCCTGGCCGGTCAACCGGATGGTGGACGGCGCCGTCGCCTCCGGAACGCTCGACGCCGATCCCGGATTCACCGGTCGCGACTGCCACGCCCATTGATGCCGGACGACGGTCCGGGCACCTGCGGAAACTCGATTCCATCGAACGGCACCTTCGCTCCGGGTTCCGACGGGTGGAATGCTGGAGATCCACGGCCTTCGAGAGAATACTGTCCGACGACGAGAACCGGGAGGGGCTTCTCGGGGCCGCGCGGTCATACGGACGAGTGGCAAGGAAGAAGGCGCGCCCTCTTCTATCGCGGAATGGCAACCCCTATGCGTTTCGGCTTGTGGCATCCTTCGCGATATCGCACACGGTACGAGGTGCCCCGCGTCGCGATCCCTCTCTTCCAGCGCCGGGCCCGCGATACGACTTGATCGACGGTCGTATTCAGTACGTAGAGGATCGGGATACTATGAATCTCTTCCCAGCCAAAGTGTCCGGACTCTTCCTGCTGATCCCGGTGATCTTTGCCGGAGGAGTTGGGTGTGCAAGGAATTCGAAACTCGAATGCGACACTGCCGAATCCTTCTTTAGAAATGCGCTCCGATCGGAAACCCACAGGGAAGAGTTGCTGGAAACGCTAACCAGAGAGGGTGTCTCCTGGAACTACGACGACGAAGGCGGTGTTTCCGTATGGATGCGGAAGGGGTACCGATTCGTACCCGTACCCGATTTCGCCTGTCCCTGGAAGCTTGAATTCGATTCGGGCGGAAGGATTGTCGGCGCTTCTCCGGACGCGGGCGACTTGCCCCCTTACCCATTTCCAGTCGGGAACGAAGGCTTCATGCCCGGGATTCAAGGGTTCGGAGCCATGCCCCCCAGCGATTCCTTCCGGTGCTATTGTTCCGCAGACTCGCACGGCGTGGCCCAGCCAAGTGGCGAATACGGACAACTGTCTGCGTGCCGAGCTGGCGCTCCTTGTTGAATTCGCCGGGTAGCCGATTCTTCGGGCACTGGGCAGGCAGATCGCCTATCTATGGACTGGGAGGTCGATGATATGCGAAATGCGTTCATTGTCGCGCTCGTCTTGGCGGTATACGACTCCTTCGTGGGGCGGGAGAAATGCTTTCGCCACTTGCGGAACATGGGGGAGGCCGTCTGCAAGCTCGATGGCGTAGAGTACGTTGTTCCCGGCGAAATACTATGTAACCCCGGCGGCTTTCTCTTCGACATCGAGGGAGCCCGTACGGTCGAAGGCGCTCCGGTGAGCGATGCGGTGAAAGAGCGGCTTCGAGCAAAGCTTCAGTGGGAGGGTGATCGCTATGGGTATAGCAACCAGTTCTATACGGAGGAGGAACTGGCTGCCGCCCGGGCTCATTTGCCCAATTATCTGAAGTGATCTTCGTAGGCGTCCCCCGCCCTGAGAGCGGCGGCGAAGGCGAAGTCCGGCGGGTGGCGAATGGCGCGTTGCGGGCGGGATGTTCATGTTCAGTCGTCCCTCCGGGACTCTGGGACGGGAGGCGAACGGCTTCCCGGCACTGAAGTGCCGGGCTGACATCAGCCGAGCCCTTCGGGCTCTGCTCGCGGAGAGGCGGGGTCTGCTGCGGGTAGGCGAAGCCGGTTGGAGAATGGAGGGAACGTTTGGCGTCGTTCGTTGGGCGGTGGTGTTTGCGAGTCCACAGCGTTCTTCATCCTCATCTTCATCTACATCCCTATCTTCATTGTCGTTCCTCTTTCCTCCGTGTTCTCCGTGTCTCCGTGTGAACGCGGAGCCTGGCGAAAGAGGCGTTGCCGGCGACGAGTGGCGGTTTGTGGGTGACGAGATGAGCGTCGCCATCGAGAGCTGTGCGATGCTCGGCTGACAAGGCGGGGCGTCCGGCTCGCCGCGCGGCCCGATGTGCCATCCCGCCCTGCCGGAGCGCTCTCAAAGGACCGACCGAACCGAATCAGCCGCCGCGCAGGCAGGTCATGCAGACGCCGCGGTCGGGTGCGGCGCGAAGGCGTTCGATGGAGATTTCCCCGTCGCACCTGGCGCAGATTCCGAAGTCCGGATCGTCCACGCGGGGGAGCTTGTCGCGCAGGCGCTTGAGCTTCTTGAGCTCCTCCGCGAGCGCCATCTCCACGGTGCCCTTGTTGACCAGGGAGTCCATGCGGCTGAGGCGGCCGATGGCGACGTCGGGTTCGACGGTGCCCAGGCGCTGTTGCAGCGACTCGGTGGATTCCTCCAGGTGGGCGATTTCGCTCTTGATCAGTGCGCGAATCTCTTCGCGCTGTTCCGCAGTCAGCATGGCCGGTCACCCGAGAGTCCCGCAGTTCGCATCGCCGAAAGCGGGAGAATGACCGAACCGTGTGCTTTGACAAGCGAATCCGGGCGCCCGGAAGGAACGGGACCGCCCTATGCCGACTCCACGAGGTCCGGCAGAGCGATGCCGGCGGCGCGTTTCGCGCGGAGTTTCGCCAGGAAGATGCATGCCTCGGCGACCATCCAGATCTCCAGCACGAGGATTATCGTTCCGATCGCGAGCAGCAGGACGTTTCGGGGCTCGCCATCGGCGGGAGTCAGCATTCCCCCCAGCTCGCTCACCAGGCCCCAGCCCGTCATCGCCAGCATGAAGATCATCGGCAGTCCGGTGATCCAGACGGGCTTGTTCTTGCGATAGAGCCAGACCGTCGCGACCAGAAGGGCGAGTCCGGCAAGCAGTTGGTTCGTCGCACCAAACAGCGGCCAGAGCGCCATGCCGCCCTTGCCTCCCTTTTTGAGACCCTCCGCGAGGGAGTCCGCCTGGAAGACGTCGAACATGGCGAGGAACAGTCCGCTGACGACCGCGATTCCCGTGGCGACGAACATGTTCTTCAGCGCGGGAACCTTCACCGTCGAGGCGAGTTCCGAAATCACGTAGCGCTGCAGGCGCGTCGAGCTGTCGAGGGTCGTAGCAGCGAAGCTGGCGATGAAGACGCCGAGGATCCCTTGCGCGAAATCGGCGGGGATGCCGAGGCTGCCGATCAGGTTGCCGCCACCGGCGACCACCGCCGCCATGACGTTTCCGAGCCCGTTGGCGCTTCCCCATCCGCTGTACTTCGAGGCCCAGGCGTCCGAACCGGACAAGCCGTTGAACCCGAGACCGAGCCCCGCGCAGCAGGCGAGAATGACGACCACCGCCAGCATGCCTTCCAGCAGCATCGCGCCGTAGCCGACGTACTGCGCGTCGCCCTCGCTCTTGAGCTGTTTCGAACTGACGCCGCTGCTGACCAGGCAGTGAAAGCCGCTGCACGCCCCGCACGCGATGGTGATGAAGAGGAAGGGGAACATCATCGGGGCGCCTTCGACGTTCGGGCGAACGGCCGGCGCCACGCCGACGAGTTCCGGACGTGCGACGACGATGCCGAGACCCAGCAGCCCCATCGCCAGCATGAGCTGGTGCGAGTTGATGTAGTCGCGCGGCTGCAGGAGAATCTGCACGGGAAGAGTGCTGGCGACGAAGCAGTAGACCAGCAGAAGCACGGTCCAGAAGCCGAGCGGCGAGATGAAGGAGGGAAGCCTGTCCGGCGAAATCTGCAGCGCCGTGTAGTGGCTGCAGAGCCAGATCGACAGATACATGACGACGACCGACACGATGGAGCCGGCGAGCGGACTTCCGTTCCGCTTGTAGACCCACCATCCCAGGGCGACGGCGACGGGAATCTGGAACCAGACGGGAATGACGGCCTGGGGAAACCGGGCGAAGACGGTCGCGATCACCAGGCCGAAGATGGCGATCACGACCCAAAGAGCGAACATGATGATGACGAGGAAGAGAATGCGCACGCGGCGGTTGACGATGTCGCCGCAGAAATCGCCGATGGTGCGGCCCTGGTTGCGAAGGCTCATGACGAGGGCCGAGAAATCGTGGACGGCGCCGATGAGGATGCTGCCGAAGAGAACCCACAACAGCGCCGGCAGCCACCCCCAGACGACGGCGATGGCCGGCCCGACGATGGGGCCGGTGCCGGCGATGCTGGTGAAGTGGTGGCCGAAGACCATTTCCTTGCGGCTGGGGACGTAGTCGCGACCGTCCTCGCGGACGGTCGCGGGGGTCGGACGGGCGGGGTCCAGCCCGAAGATCCTGCGGGCGAGCCACTTGCCGTAGGTATGATAGGCCACCAGGTACAGGACGCCGGCGCCGACCGCGATCAGGAGTGTGTCCATGGGGCGGGGGAAAGCCTCGCAGCGGGGATCGCATTCGCGAATGCGGAACGGGGCGAATCTACGGGGCGGGGTTCGGCGACTGTCAAGACCGGGTCCGCGAACGGTCATCGCTCCTTCGTTGACAGGGCAAGCCGGGGCTCCACCCAATG
>JAJFLJ010000266.1 GCA_021772755.1 Candidatus Sumerlaeota bacterium | reverse complement strand
GGTATCCATTGGCCGCCAGGGTGCGGAAGGTGGCGGGGCAACGGCGAGCGAAAACTCGGGTGTGTGCTGCTGGGCTGTCACGTTCCTCGCGATTCGTTTCGGGTCTCGCTGCGCTCGCCCGAACCGAGCGAGGAGCGCCCGCCTCGGGGCGGGCTACGTGCCAGCCCGGCGGTCTTCGACGTCGATCGACCCGGGGTGGCGCGCCGCAAGCGGCGCTGACCCCGGGCTTTGATATGGCGACCCCTTCAGGGTCGCCGACGAGCGCAGGGCTGGGGAGAAGGCGCGACAACGTATTCACGTGTTCGTTCTGAGAGCGCCGCTCGGGGTCATTGGCGAGCGCGGGGTTGGGCGAACAGGCGTTCGTTCGGAGAGCGCCGCTCAGGGTCGCCGGAAACGCATGGTTCATCGAGCGGCCGTCCGGGCTGTCGTGCTCGGCCGGAGCGCCATCTCTGACGGGCGCCGGGGACCGGAGGACTCGAAATCCGGTGGCTGGTCCGGGGAAACTTGGGGGCGGGCGGGCGGCTGGCCGGTCTTGCACTGGCTGCCGGGCGTGGCGCCGGCATTGGAGCTTCCCTTTTTCTCGTTGACCTGAGTCGGCTGGAGTTAGGACACACACGGGAACTCATTCGACACTCGACGGAGCCGGTGGAATGACGAAGGCCGAAGTCGCCAATTTGCTCATGGAAAAGACGGGTCTGGGCCGCAACGAGTCCTACGAGGCCGTCGAGATCTTCCTGGATGGGGTCAAGAAGGCCCTCTTGCAGGGCGAAAAGGTCTCTCTCGTGGGCTTTGGAACCTTCCTGATCAAGACGAAGAAGTCGCGAAACGGGCGCAATCCCCGCACCGGCGAGCAGATCTTCATCGAGGAAAAGAACGTCGTTGTCTTCAAGCCCGGCAAGGCTTTCCGCGATATCGTCAACGACGGGCAGGCGATCCCCGGCGACGACGAGTAGACGGCCCGTGTCCGGCGCCCGTCCCTCCGTACGGCCCCGCAAATCCAGCAAGCGCAAGCGTACCACGATCCGCCCCGAGAAGGACTTCGCGGCGACGTGCGGCGGCGTGTTGGTTGGCGGCGTGGACGAGGCGGGTCGCGGCCCGCTGGCGGGGCCCGTCGTGGCCGCCTGCGTGGTCTGGGACTTCGCCGGACGCCGCCCCGCCGGGCTGGGGGATTCGAAGCAAATCGCTGTCGGCACCCGCGAGCGGCTCTTCGCGGCCATCCAGCGGAGCGCTCGGGCGTGGGGGATCGGCATCGTCCAGGCGGACGAGATCGACCTGGTGAACATCCTGGAGGCCACGAGGCTGGCGTCGGCGCGCGCGGTGGAGGAGGCCTCCGCGAAGCTGGCGCCCGACCGCCCCATCGGCGCTCTCGTGACCGACGCTCTGGAGATTCCCGCGCTGGGCATTCCGATCCACGCCATCGTAAAGGGGGACACGAAGTCGGCCTCGATCGCGGCGGCGTCCATCCTGGCGAAGGTGACGCGGGACCGGCTGATGGACGCGTGGCACGAGGAGTTTCCCGAGTACGGGTGGGACAGGAACCGGGGCTACCCGACGCCGGAGCACTACGACGCGCTCCGGCGCCACGGGCCGACGGTGCTGCACCGGCTTACGTTCAGCGGGGTGGGGTTCTTCAGCGAGGCTCTGCGGCGTTCGAGGTCGCACGGGCATTTTTCGGCGATGATCGAGACCAGCCTGGCGAGTCCGGGGGCGGCGGAAGCGATCCGGGAGGAAATCGTGCGGTACGAGGCGAGGATTCCTCCGGCGGACCGGGAGGATCTGCTGCGAAAGCTCGATGGGAACAGGGGTTAGCGGGCGTCGGGGGGAATTTGAGAAAAAAATCACAAACTTTCCCCTTGAGTTGGCAACAGGGGCTGCCTACACACGCGCCGAATTTGGCGGGGGTCTTTTTCCCCGGGCCGCTCGACGACCCTCGAACGGGGGTGTGCCGCACTTGGGCGATGATAACCGCTGGAAATCGCGGGGCGAGTCACTCAGGCGGCAATCCATGGCGCTGACCATCCCCACGATGTATGTCGGGGGGCCGCTCGGTGCCGGTTTCGTCGGCTGGTGGCTCGGCGCGAAGGCCGGATACCCCTCGACCGGATTCATGATCGGTTTCGTTCTCGGGCTGGCAGCCGCCATTCGGGAAACCAAACGCCTCCTCAGAGTCCTTTCCCAGGACGACTGACCACGAGCCCGGAGTTTTCCGCGTTGAACGCGAATTCGACACTGCGCTGGATCTACATCAAGACCCTCGCGGCGAGTGCCCTTGTCGCGATGGTGGTCGCCCTGAAGATCCAGTTCCTCTGGGGCGCGTCCTTCGCGACCGGTGCGCTGGTGGGGACGCTGAACTGGTTCATTCTCGGCATGCTGCTGGTTTCTCTGACGCAGAAGAGGGCCGGCGCGGCGCTGGGGTGGTTCGGCGGAAAGCTGCTGCTGCTGACGACGATGTTCGTGGCGATCCTTCCGGCGGTGCTGGGCGAGATCGGCGCGTTTCTTCTCGGGTTCCACATGTTTCTGCTGATGGCGGTGATCGAGGCCGGCGGATACGTCCTCCAGCACGCGCTCGCGAAGAGCGCGTCGGGTTCGGACCGTCCGCTGCCGAAGGACCTCAAAGCGCTCGTAACGGGGAAAGCCACGGATGCCTGACACGACCAGCATCGACGGACTGATCATTCTCGCCGACGCGGATCTCGATCACGCGGCGGAAGAGGCCTTCGCGACCGGCGACGCCCACGCTGCGGTTGCCCATGAAGCGGATGCCCACGCGGCGGACGGCCACGGCGACAGCCGCCCCATCACGCATCCGCCGGAGCTTCCGCACTTCGTCCAGTGGGCCTTTCAGACGAAGCACGGACACGACTACGGCACGGTGGAGGAGGCGGAGAACGGCGAGCTGTCGTTCCTTCAGGTGCTCCACGCCGGTCCGCTGAGCAAGCCGGTGCCTTTCGTCGATTACGCGCCCTGGGAGAACAACCTTTTCGCCGGCATCGGCGCGATCTTCCTGATCGCCATCGTACTGTTCGGGACGCGTCCCTTCCGGACGCGCAGCAAGGCGGACCTGATCCGCAACCCGACGCGTCTTCAGCTGGCGATGGAAAACCTGGTTTCGGGGACGGACGAGTTCGTGAAGGGAATCCTGGGCGAGGAGAACGGCCGGCGCTATCTGCCCTTCATCTCGTCGCTCTTCTTCCTGATTCTCGTGATGAACCTGATGGGCATCGTGCCGTTCATGAAGGCGCCGACGGCGTCGCTTCTGATCACGACGAGCCTGGCGCTGGCGACGTTCGTGTACTACTTCTACATTTCGCTGACGCGGCTCGGTCCGGTGGAGCTGTTCAAGCACCTCTGCGGCAGCCCGACGACGATGGTGCAGTGGTTTCTGGCGCCGCTGATGCTGATCATCGAGTGCATCTCGTTCTTCATCGCGAAGCCGCTGAGCCTCGCGCTGCGACTGTTCGGCAACATCCTGGGCAAGGACATCCTGCTGGGCGTCATGCTGGGGCTGGGTCTGATGATCTCGGGCGCCGCGTTCAAGGGCATCGGGCACTGGGTCGGCGTTCCGCTGACGTTCCCGTTCTACTTTCTGGCAATACTTCTTTCGGCCATCCAGGCGCTTGTGTTCGCGCTGCTGTCGGCCATCTATATCCTGATGGTGCTGCCGCACGACCACGAACACGAAGAAGGGCACCACTGATCCGCCTGGGCGGATCTTCATTCCCACACGGGTTCAATCGGCGTTTCGCCGTATGAGACAGAACCAATTTGACCGGAGGCTCACAATGGACGTCACCACAGCTCTCGGAATTTCCTACCCGATCGGTCTTGGCCTTGCCGCCGTCGGAGCAGGCATCGGACTCGGCCGCGCGGTCGGCCAGGCGATGGAAGCGATGGGCCGCCAGCCCGAAGCGATCGGCAAGATCCAGATCGCGATGATCATCGGCGCGGCCTTCATCGAGGCCCTCGCCATCTACGCGCTCGTGTCGCCGTTCCTCGCCAAGGCATCGGGCATCTTCAGCTGACCGTTGCCCGAAGCCGTGACGGAGCGTTCCGCACCGCGGAGCGGCTCCGCCGCGTCGCCAACTTCGGGGCCCCGTGCCCCGCGGACTGCGAAAGGAAACCGACATGAACACAATGCTTCTGGCCGGAGCCGGCGCGGGCCCCACGCTGATCGCCCAGGTGATCACGACAGTGATCACGTTCGTCGCCGTGTTGTGGGTGCTCAAGAAGTTCGCGCTGGGCCCGATCCTCGAACTGCTTGAGGAGCGCAAGAACACCGTTTCCGGGGAGTTCCGCGAACTCGACCGGAAGATCTCGGAAGCGGACACGCGCCTCAAGGACTACGAGGAGAAGCTCAGGCACATCGACGAGGAGGCCCGCGAGCGCCAGAACAAGGCGGTCGACGAGGGACGGCGCATGGCGGCGGAACTCATCGAGAAGGCTCGTGCCGAATCCGAGGACATCACGGAGAAGGCGCGCCAGTCGCTTCAGCACGAGCTCGACGCGGCCCGCATCGAGCTTCGCCGCGAGACCGTCGAGCTGGCACTGGCGGCGACCGGCAAGCTGCTCGACGCCACGATGGACGACGAGCAGCAGCGCAGGCTGGTGGATTCGTTCATCGGCGATCTGGAGAAGCGTGCATGAACGTCGACGTCCAGGCGGCCAGGGTCTACGGCGAGGCGCTGTTCGGCGCCGCGAAGGAGCAGGGCATCGTCCCGGCGATTCGCGAGGAGTCGGGCACGTTCCTCGACGCGCTCGGGCAGGTGCCGCGTTTCCGGACGCTGCTGGAGGCCCCGCACATCCCGACGGAGGACAAGGTCGCCATCGTGAACCGCGTCCTGGGGTCGGGGGCGAACCCCCTGCTGCGGAACTTCGTGCTTCTGCTGCTTCGCCGCAACCGCATCGACGTGTTCGGCGCGGCCCTGGCGGAGTACCGGCGGATCGCGGACCGCGACCTCGGGGTTTCGCGGGCGAAGCTGACGAGCGCCCGTCCCATGGACGATGCGGAGCGGGCGCGGGTGCAGGCGGGACTGGAACGCAAGACGGGACTGAAGCTGACGCTCGAGCACAAGGTGGACCCGGCGCTGATCGGCGGGCTGGTGTTCGAGTGCGGCGACCTGATGATCGACAACAGTCTGCAGACCCAGCTTTCGCGGCTGGGCGAGAGGCTCATGGCCGCGCGGGTGATCTGACCGCCCCGCGGGAACCCAGGGACGGCTCGTTCGTCCGACTATCGTACGGAGTCTGGCAATGGCATTGCGCGCTGACGAAATCGCGTCCGTTCTGAAATCCGAGCTGGAGGGCTTCGACCGTTCTCTCGAAGTGGAGAACGTCGGAAAGGTCCTGCGGGTGGGCGACAACATCGCCACCGTCTACGGTCTTGAGAAGGCCATGATGGGCGAGCTGCTGGAATTCCCCCACGGGATTCGGGGCATGGTCCTGAACCTGGAGGAGAATTCGGTGGGCGTCGCGCTGTTCGGTTCGGACTCCCTGATCAAGGAAGGCGATCTCGTTCGCGGGACGGGGCAGATCGCCTCCGTTCCGGCCGGCGAGGCGCTGGTGGGCCGCGTGGTCGACGCGCTGGGCAACCCGATCGACGGGAAGGGCCCGATTCCGGCGAAGGAGACGCGGCGCATCGAGATCAAGGCGCCGGGCGTTCTCGCCCGCAAGTCGGTGCACGAGCCGCTGATGACGGGCATCAAGGCCGTCGATTCGATGATTCCGATCGGCCGCGGCCAGCGCGAGCTGATCATCGGCGACCGCCAGTCGGGCAAGACGACCGTGGCGATCGACACGATCATCAACCAGAAGGGCCAGGGCGTGTACTGCTTCTACATCGCCATCGGGCAGAAGCAGTCCTCCGTGGCCGCCGTGGTCGAGATTCTCGAGAAGCACGGCGCGATGGAGTACACGACGGTGGTGTCGGCGTCGGCGGACGACGCGGCGTCGCTGCAGTTCATCGCGCCCTACACGGGCGTGACGATGGCGGAGTACTTCCGCGATTCGGGCCGCCACGCGCTTTGCGTGTACGACGATCTTTCGAAGCAGGCGGCGGCGTACCGCACGCTGTCGCTGCTTCTTCGGCGCCCGCCGGGCCGCGAAGCCTATCCCGGCGACGTCTTCTATCTGCACTCCCGCCTGCTGGAGCGCGCGGCGAAGCTGAGCGACGAACTCGGCGCCGGTTCGCTGACGGCTCTGCCCATCATCGAGACGCAGGCGGGCGACGTGTCGGCGTACATCCCGACGAACGTGATTTCGATCACCGATGGCCAGATCTATCTGGAGCCGGACCTGTTCTTCGCCGGCGTGCGGCCTGCGATCAACGTCGGCATCAG
>JAJFLJ010000265.1 GCA_021772755.1 Candidatus Sumerlaeota bacterium | reverse complement strand
GGTGCCGCAGAGAGCACGGGCGTCGTCGATTCGGCGTTTCACGAAAGTGGTGGTGGAGCGTAGCGGGGTCGAACCGCTGACCTTCGCAATGCCATTGCGACGCTCTACCAGCTGAGCTAACGCCCCACATAATGGCAGGCGGGGATTCAGGGCATTCGGGGTCCCCGCGTCAAGGGTCAAATCCCCGTTTTCTCGCGCCCCCCGCCGGGGCGTTTCCCCGCGCACCGTCATCGCGCCGCTTGCGTCGGGCCGCCGCCCCCGGGCTATGCTCTCCGCCACCGTTCCGGAGCGGTTTCTTCGACATGAGCGACACCCCCTCGATCGCGATCATCGACTACGGAAGCGGAAACCTCCACAGCGTCTCCAAGGCGCTGGAGCACCTCGGGCTTTCCTGCGCCGTCACCAGCGACGCGGTCGAGATCGGGTCCGCGCGCGGCGTGATTCTGCCGGGCGTCGGCGCGTTCGGCGACGCCATGACGGAACTGGAGCGGCGCGGCATCGCCGGCGTGGCGCGCGACCGGGGCATCGAGGCGCGCGATGGCGGCCGGCCCTTTCTCGGCGTGTGCGTTGGGATGCAGATTCTCGTCGATGACGGCGAAGAGGACCCCGGCGTCCCGGGTCTCGGCGTCGTGAAGGGATCGTGTCCGCGCCTGCGCCGCGGCGAAGGCCTGAAGATTCCCCACATGGGCTGGAACGGTCTGGAAACCAGGCCCGGCTGCCCCCTCTTCGAGGGACTGCCGGAGCGGCCCTGGGTGTATTTCGTGCACAGCTATCACGTCGTGCCCGCGAGCGATTCGTGCGTCGCCGCCTGGACGGACCACGGCGGACGGGTCGCGGCGGTGCTGCACAGCGGAAACCTCTTCGCGACGCAGTTCCACCCCGAAAAGAGCCAGGCCACGGGACTGCGCCTGCTGAGGAACTTCGGCGACCTGGTCGCGCGAACCGCCGCGTAGGCATCCCCGGTGCTCAGGCGCTTCCGTCGGACTGGTTCCCCAGGGGTCTTTGCCAACGCACACGAACGACCGTTCGTCCGGCAGGCGCAGCGCGCCTGGAGTCGATAGCCTGCGGTTGCCGCGCAAGCGGCTACCGCAGGTTCGGGGGAATCTCCATCGGAACCGCATCGCGGTTCGCCGCGCTCGCGGATGAATTGTCGAACAGCGATGCTGTTCGATCCGGTGCGTAAGCTATCCTATGGTTGCCTTCGGCAACCATAGGCGACCATCTCCAGGCGCGATGCGCCTGTCCCGCTGCCGTCGGCCTTCGCAGGGCCAGACCCGCAAGCGCCGACGGAAGAAGCCCCGCAGCGACTGGACACCGTTCAGGGAACGCGTTCGAAGTAGCCGCCCTCCCAAAGCAACCCCGCGACGGTCTCTGCGGGCGCCACGACTTCGAGCACGCGGCCCGACTCCAGTTCGAACGTCCGCGCGAGATCGTCGCTGCCGTTGCTCGTGGAGACGAACTCGCGCGCCGAAGCGCGCTGCAATTCCGCCGCCGCGCCGTCGTCGCCGGTCAGCACGATCGCATCGCCCCGCGCGGCGATGGCGATTCGCGAACCGGACGCGGCGCAGAACCACTCCCCCGCCAGGTCACGCGGCTCGATGTCGGGAACGTGCATCGTCGCCGGCGTTTCGACTTCCGCGACACGTTCGAGAACGCGGCGCGTCCGCTCGAACACCGGCCCGTCGTAGCGCCCCCGCGCGACGATCGCGATCGCGACGTTCTCTGCGGGATAGATGCCGATCTCGGCACCGGCGCCATCGATCGCTCCCGCGTGGTAGAGCCGGTGGACGCTGCCGCGGTTCGTCCACTCCGCCCGCCATCCGGCGACCAGCGGCGGCGCGAAGTTCGCCATCCCCGCATCGACGGCCCTTTCCCAGTCCGCGCGGCCCGCGTCGTCGCGGACGAGCCAGGACCGCGCAAAGGCCAGCGCGTCCATCGGCGTGGCTCCGATTCCCCCGCTGCCGAAGGGCAACGGACCGCCGGGTTCCTGAACGGTCGTTCCGAAAAGTCCGCGCCTTTCCAGAACGACCGATTCCATCCATTCCGGCCGATTCTCTCCAACCAGCAGGGCGAAGGCGCGATTGTCGTAGTGGTACCGCAGACCCGGCGGCAGGACCTCGACCAGTTCCCCGTCGGAGAATTCCAGGCCACTCGTGTGCGTCAGGAGGTGCCTCGGAGTCATGCCGCGACCATTGAGCGGCGAATCGAGCGCAAGGAGACCGCTTTTTTCCGCTTCGAGAATGGCGGCGGTGGTATAGATTTTACTGACGGAAGCGAGGGCGAAGTGCTGATTCGACAGTTCCCGGCCAGGTGGCCAAGACCAGAGATAGGTCTGGCCGTCTCCGAAACTCGCAACGGCGACGATCTCCTGGATTCCGGCAGCGGCGGTCTGCGATTCCAGTTCCGCAAGGCGACGGTCGGCCTGCTGCGGAGAAATCGGGCCTTTTCCGATGGGTGCGCAGCCGCTGGCGAGAAGGCAAAGGCCGAGAAGGAGGACCGCCCAGGCGCGCCGATGGCCATTGAAGGCTTGACACTGCTGGACTTCGGGCGTGTCTTTGCCATTCATGGTGCTTGTACCGTACGCTGGGCGGTTATTCGTTCGGCAGTGGGAACCGGCGGGTGGTGTCCCGGGTTATCAGTCCATAAATCGGTGTATCGAATTGATCGTGTCATGCAGGCAGCAGCGTTGCTCTCTACGATTCTGACCGGGGCGGATGCGTTCCCGACCGTTCTGCTTCTGATCGCCGTGGGTTGCCTGGTGGTCGCGGGGGTCATATTCTTCATCTCCCGCAACGGGGCTCCGACCGCCGAGACTTCCGAGCCGGCGGCTTCGGGGTCAACCGGCCAGTCCGACGTGCCGGACTCCGGCGACATTCCCGAATCGGCGGAAGAGACCGAGACGAAGCCGAACTCCTCGTTCGATGCGGACACGGCGGATCTGGGCAAGGACCGCGAGATTCCCTCGGCCGAGGACGCGCGCCTGGCGATGGAGGCCGGCGACTACGCGAAGGCTGCGGAGATAGGGAACCGTCGCGGCAACATCGCGGCCGAGCGCGATGCGGTCGCGAAGGTCGGCGACACGGCGCGTCTTGCGGAGCTCGACCGCGCGCTGGGGGATCTGCTTTCGGCGATCGAGCACTATCGCATTTCGCTGGACGCGGCGCCGGAGGACGAAAACGTCCGGCTTCGCCTGATCCAGGCGCTTCTGGACTTTTCGAAGATCGACGAGGCGCGACCGCTCGTCGATGCGGTGTCGGGCGAGGAGGGCCCGATCCAGGGATCGGCGCGCTTTCTGTTCGAGGCGGCACGCTCCTTCGAGGCGGCCAACGCCATTCGCGTCGCGCGGGGCTACTATCGGGCTGCGGCGGCGCGCGGCGTGGAGGTCGAAGACCTCTCCACGCGACTGATCTATCTCAACCAGCTGACCCGTCTGGCGGAGGCCGCTCCCCCGCAGAGCCAGCGTCCGGACCTGTCGGCCGCGATGGAGGACGAGTCGCCGGAGGAGTTCCGCGAGGCCAGCCCCGCGCTGGAAACGCGACGGCTTCGTTCCGGCGGTCCCGGCGCGCCGGGGGCCTCCGTTCTGGAGGACCATTCCATCGTCGTGGGACATCTCGCGCTCGGCGGCGACCAGCGCGAGTCGGGGTATTCCGTGCGTTCGGTCGCATCGACGGCGTCGCGTTTCCGCTACAACCGGCTGATCGGCGAGCGGGATCTGACGGCGGTCTTCGAGGGCGTGGACTGCCTGCTGGACTGCCCGGTGGCGATTCGCATCTCGCGCATCGGCGTGACGGGCGAGGAGTTCGAGATTCTCCGCCACCGCCTGCGGGTCATTTCGCAACTGAACCATCCGAACCTGACGAAGATGACGTTCGTCGACCACTTCGGACCGATCATCCGCATCGCCACGGAGTACAACGGCGGCGGCACGCTGCCGGCGATGGTGAAGCGTCTGGACCGGATCGGCCTGCCGCTGATGCTCCGCATCCTGAACCAGGTCGCGACGGGTCTGGGCACGGCGCACATGCACGGCATTCTGCACGGCGACCTTCGCCCCCAGAACATCATGATCGGACACGACCAACTGGTGAAGATCGTGGACTTCGCGCTCCAGCCCTGGCCGGTGCGCAGCGTTCCCTCGGGGGAGACCTCGCGCCAGGAGATTCCCTCGGGCGGCAACCACGAGGTCCAGGGCGACATTCGCCAGTTCGCCGATCTGGTGGAGACGCTGCTGGAATCGGTCATCGTGGCGCCGCAGCTGGCCGAGGCGAAGCCGAACTACGATCCCGTCGAGGAACTGCGCGACCTAGTGGCCAAGGCGCGGGAAGGCCGCTTTTCCTCGATCCTCCAGATTCAGCGGATTCTGCTTCAGGTGCTCGACGCCTCGATCCCCAACCCCTCCGCGTAGTTCCAGCCATGTTCCGTGGATTGACGAGAAGGGAGCACCTGTTCACGCTGGCGATGATCGGCGGGATCGCGGCTCTTCTCGGCTGGCGGGCGACGCAGACGAACACGTCGGCGCCGGTTCGGATTTCCGGGGCCGTCGTTCAGCACGAACCCGGGGAGATTCTGCCGCCTGCGGCGCCTGAAGATGTCGATCTCCAACCAGTGGCCGATGATGCGCCATCCGCGCTCGCGGGACTCGTCGATGGGCGGATCGACATCAACGTGGCGTCGGTCGAGGTTCTCGAAGCGCTGCCGGGCATCGGCCCCGTGAAGGCGGCTTCGATCGTCGGCGAACGCGGAGCGAACGGCCGGTTCGCCAGCGTGGCGGACCTTGAACGGGTCCACGGCATCGGGCACAAGACCATCGAACGGCTGGAGCCGATGGTGTTCGTGGCTCCGGCGCAGGTCCCCGCCCCCGAATCCCCGGCGGCGGTTTCGCCACCGGTGGCGCCGACTCCGATTTCCGGCGCTTCGGACTCGGCGATCGTGCGCTTGAATACGGCTACCCAGGAGGAACTGGAGTCGCTGACGGGCATCGGCCCGGCGAAGGCGGCGGCGATTCTGGAGTACCGGCGGCTGAACGGGCCGTTTCGAAGCGTGGACCAGCTGACGGCGGTCAGGGGGATCGGCCCCGTGACGCTGGAGCGAAATCGTCATCGACTCGCGGCAAACTGAACCGGCAGTCTGGCGGTCAAACGAGGCGGGGAGCCAACAAACGGGAATGCGTTCACTGGGAATTCGCCAACTGGCAGTGCTGGTCCTGGGAATCGCCGTGTCGATGGCGGTGGCGGCGGGCGCGCGCGCCGATCTGATCGTGAACGTCTCGGAGGAATACGGCGGGTACTACCGGCCCAACGACTGGTACCCCATCGTCGTTTCCGTGCAGAACCAGGACGGCAAGGCCGGCGACCAGTCGGCGAACTTTTCGGGAACGATCTCGATCGAGAGCGACAGCTACGGGGACCGCGAGGGAGCGTACGAGTTCGTGCGCGACATCGAGGTTCCCTCCGGGTCCATTCTGCGGTTCACGATCCACGTCAAGATCCGCGAGGAACCCGCGACGCAGCCGACGATGCTCGTCCGCGCGGACAACGGCCGCCTGATCCAGTCCATCCCGCTGAACGTGCAGGCGCTGCGACACGGCCAGGTTCTGATGGCCACGGTATCCGACGAGGCGCGGAACTACTACTTCCCGCGTCACGGCGGGTTGCTGGTCAACCGTCAGATACAGCGGGCGTTCGTCTCGCCGCGCAATCTGCCGACGCACTGGGCGGGATACGACCCGGTGGATGTCATGGTCTTTCCGGGCTGGCCGGACGCGCGGTTCGGCGAGAAGAACCTGGATGCGCTGCGGGACTGGGTTTCGATGGGCGGGACGCTGGTCTTCCTGGGGGGCTCGCAGTCCGTCACCTACGGGAACGACTTCGCGGCGCAACTGCTTCCCGTCCAGGTGAACGGCAGCCGCCGGGGCGTCATGCACCAGGAACAATACAGGATTTCGTATGCCGACGAGAGCGCGGAGATCGACCCGAAGCTCTCGGTGCTGTTGAGCGACGTGACCGTCAATCCCGGCGCGGAGGTCATCCTCGACGCGTCCGGGGGAATCGGCGAGCCGATGCCGATGCTGGTTCGCAGGCAGCTCGGGCGTGGGCAGATTCTCTTTCTCGGCACGGACCTGGAAGCGCCCTCCCCCCTGCTGGACGACATCCTCGCGCCCGCGTGGATGGCGACGATTCCGAGCAACAACATCGTCGACTGGCGGTATCAGTACGCCGACGAAATGGGGCGGATGAAACTGGTGACGGGCCGCGCGGCGCGACCGCCGAACGTGATCGTCATCATTCTGATCTGCGTGCTCTACACGGCGATCGTGGGGCCGGTGAACTTCTTCGTGCTCTCGCGCATGGGACGCATCCAGCTGGCGTGGTTCACGGTGCCGGCGATCGTGTTCCTGTTTTCCGGCCTGATCTATCTGTTCGGATCGATCACGAAGGGCGGCCAGACCATCGGGCGCGAGATCACGCTGCTGGCGGGCGCGGAGGGCGAGAACGTCTTCGAGGAGCGCAGCACCGTCAGCATCTTCGTTCCCTCCGCGGACGAGTACTTCCTGAACCCCTCGGAGCCCAACCAGACCGTCGCGGACAGCGACCGCTGGCACGACCACTCCGAGGCGCTGGCAGACCTGCGCTTCTCCCTGGACGTCGCCGGGCCTTCCACCGGGTTCGTCTTCGGCAAGAGCAGCCCCGTCATCGAGAGCGACGACGACCACATCGGCGTGCGCAGCTGGCCGCTGCGGACCTTCGACACCGCGCGGTTCGAAGTGCGCGGACCGCGCACGCTCTCCGGCGCCATCGAGTCGGACCTGACCTACCACTCCCAAAGCGGCGGAGTGTGGCTCGAAGGCTCGATCGACAACGAGACGGGCCTGGACTTCTACGACGCGGCGATCGTCGCGGGGGGGAAGGCTCTTCCGATGCGGGCTTTCAACGCGGGCGCGAGCCGCGCGTTCGACCAGTCGAACGCGCTGTATGGAGCGGGCAATACGACGAGCGGGGCGGGCGCGCGGGCCTTCGTCGATATCAGAAGCGCCTTCAGGAACCCCGCGCAGACCGCAGGCGCCGACGAACAGACCGACTCCTACATCAATCACGACAACGCGCTGCGCGTCATCGATTCGATCACCAAGCCTCCCTACTCGGGGGGAATTCTCCCGCCGATGAACGGGGGGTTCTATTTCGTCGGTCTCGCGGAATCCAGCGATCTGACGGTCGAGACGAACCTGGAGCGCAACGCGGGTTCGCGCGCGATCGTCGTCGTCGTGCGCCTCAATCCTCTGCCCGCGCCCGGACCGTTCTCCGTTCCCGAGGAGCTGATGCAGGTCGATCTCCAGTACTTCACGGAAGAACCGGGCGCGTTCCAGATCGAGACGGGAAGCCCCAAGGGGATCGTGATGCGACCGGAAACCGTGGCGGTCTTCTCCGCCGAGCTGCCGTTCCGGCATCCCGGCATCGTACCGGTCCAGTTCGGGCGCCAGTTCAGGGACCCGCAGGAGATCAAGACGGAGATGCACAACTTCGAGGTCGGAGCGTACCGGCTGAGACACCCACAGGGGATCGCTCTTCCCCCGGGATCGCCGACAGCGGGCGCGGAGGAGTTCACCACGCCGTACAGCGGGCGCACCTGGGTGGGAATCACGTTCGGCAGGAAGCAGCAGACCCAGGGGGGCGGGATGATGAACCCGGGAAGCGGCTTCTACAGCGACGCGACGATCCCGGCAGTGGGATTCTCGATGAGAGGGATCTTCGAGCCCGGCGGGTGAGGCGGCTCGTCGCTTGACCCCGGCCCCGGCGCGCTGGCGTGATCCCATCCCCCTGCGGGGGCACCGCCATTTTCAGGTCCGACCATGGAATTCGAACCCGTCATCGGCTTTGAAGTTCACGCCGAGTTGAAGACGAACACCAAGGTGTGGTGCGGGTGCCCGACGACGTTCGGCGCGCCCGTGAACACGCAGACGTGCCCCGTGTGCCTGGGGCAGCCCGGCGCGCTGCCGGTGCTGAACGGAAGGGCGTTCGAGATTTCGCTGGGGGTGGCGACGGCGCTGAACTGCGAAATCCCCCGGGAGACGGACTTCGACCGGAAGAACTACTACTATCCGGATCTGCCGAAGAACTACCAGATCAGCCAGCAGTTCCGCCCGCTGGGCCGCGGCGGCTGGCTCGACATCGACCTGGGGGCGGAGGGCACCCGCCGCATCGGCATCGACAACATCCACCTGGAAGAGGACGCCGGGAAGAACATCCATCCCGAAGGGGCGACCCACGTCGACTATTCGCTGATCGATCTGAACCGGGCGGGCACCCCCCTGCTGGAGATCGTCAGCACGCCGGACATCCGGACGAAGGCCGAAGCCGAAGCGTACATGAAGGGGATGAAGTCGCTGCTGGAATACCTGGACGCGTCGGACTGCAAGATGGAGGAGGGCCGGCTGCGGTTCGAGCTGAACATCTCGCTGCGGCCGAAGGGGAGTTCGACGCTGGGGCAGAAGGTCGAGATCAAGAACCTGAATTCCATCAGCGTCGTTCTGAAGTGCATCGACCACGAGATCGAGCGCCAGACCGACATCCTGGAAGAGGGGGGCGAGGTGGAGGGCGAGTCGCGGCTGTGGGACGAGGCGAAGCTGGTGACGCGCACGATGCGGAAGAAGGAAACGTCCTTCGACTACCGCTACTTCCCCGACCCCGATCTCGTGACGATCGTGGTGACGGAGGAGCAGAAGAAGCGCATCGCGGAGGAGCTGCCGGAGCTGCCGCTGGCGAAGCGCGCGCGGTTCGCCGAGCAGTACGGCATTCCGGAGTACGACGCGGGGGTGCTGACGGCGAACCTTCAGATGGCGGACTACTTCGAGGCCGCGGTGCGCGCCCACGACAATCCGAAGTCGGTCTCGAACTGGATGATGACGGAGATGATCCGCCGGCTGAACGAGGCGGGCGAGGACGCCGGCGCGGCCGACTTCGCCGTCCGGCCGGAGGCGCTGGCGGAACTCGTCCGAATGATCGACGACGATTCGATCACCGGCAAGATCGCGAAGAAGGTCTACCCCCTGATGGTGGAGACGGGCAGGATGCCGTCGGTCATCGTGGAGGAGGAGGGACTGAAGCCCATCGACGATTCGGCGATCGAACCGGTGGTGCGCAAGGTGCTCGACGAGAACCCGAAGATGGTGGCCGAGATCCAGGACGGCAAGATGAAGGCCATCGGCGGGCTGATGGGCCAGGTCATGCGGGCGACCGGCGGCAAGGCGAACCCGCAAACCGTTCAGACCCTGATCAAAAAACTGTGTGGAGTGGAGTGACATGATCCGAATCGACCGGCGGCAGGCCGACCAGTTGCGCGACGTGGAGATCGTTCCGAACGTGCTGCGCCACGCGGAGGGCTCGTGCGAGATCCGCTGGGGGAACAACCGGGTGCTTTGCGCGGCGACGGTCGAGGGGGTCGTGCCGAAGTGGCTCGCCGGGAAGGGCCGCGGATGGGTGACGGCGGAGTACTCGATGCTGCCGCGCTCCTCGAAGCAGCGGATCATGCGCGATTCGGAGCGCATCAAGCCCAACAGCCGGGCCATCGAGATCCAGCGCATCATCGGGCGTTCGCTGCGCGCGGTGGTGGACCTGAAGGCGTTCGGCGAGCGCATGATCACGGTGGACTGCGACGTGATCGAAGCCGACGGGGGGACGCGCACGGCGTCCATCACGGGCGGGTTCGTGGCGCTGGCGCTGGCGGTGCAGAAGCTGCGCGAGGAACAGCAGGTCGGAAAGAACGCGACGATCCTGACGGACTATCTGGCGGCCGTGAGCGTCGGCATCGTCGAGGGAAACCCCGTTCTGGACCTCAACTATCTCGAGGATTCGCAGGCGGAAACGGACATGAACGTCGTGATGACGGGTTCCGGCGACTACGTGGAAATCCAGGGAACCGCGGAGGGGAAGGTCTTCTCGCGCGGGGAACTCGACACGCTGCTGGGGCTCGCGGAGACGGGGACGAAGCGGCTCGTGGAATTGCAGAAGGAAATCGTCGCCATCTCGTAGGCTTCATCCCGCGCGGAGGAGCGGTCCGACCTCGTCGAACACGCCCGCATCCAGTGGGTGCGCGCTGCTGGCGAAGAGTTCGTGCGCGGTGTGTTCGCCGCCGTAGAACGGAGCGGTGGCGCGCGCATCGGCGCCGCGATCCAGCAACAGCCGAACGGCCTCCGCCAGATTCAGGGGCACGACCTGGCGCCAGGTCTCGACTCCGTTGGCGGCGCAGTAGTGCAGCAGCGTGGCGCGGTGGCCGAAGCACGAGCGCTTCGCCACGAGCCCGGGTTCCTCGTCCAGCGCGCGCGACAGCAGAGTCGCCTCCCCCGCCAGAAGGGCATCGACGGCGCGCTCGAACCCGGCGTCGAAAGCCTCCGGAAGACCGGCGAGGGCGTCTTCCCAGGAGCGCCAGCCGTGCTCGCGGGCGACCACGAGTCGGGCGTCACCGGCGTCGAACGGTTCCGCGAGAATACGATCCGCCGCCAGGCCGATGCGGTCGGGGTGCCAGTTGGAAATCTGCACGGCAGCGGCGGGGTTGCGGGACATGTGAAGATCGAGGAGCGTGGCGCTCGTTTCGTCGAGATACCGGCCTGGCGCGATGTCAGCGGGAAAGCGCGCGAGAACGCCGGTGTAGAGATTTCGGAGCGTGGCGACCGCCCCGGGAACGTGGATGCGGTCATCCATTCGATTCGTCCTTCGACCGAGAGGTACGGAACAGACCGTAGAACATCGCGGCGCCTCCGAACAGCAGAATCGTTCCGCTCGCCCGCAGCGTGTTGAAGGAGCCGATCCATCCGGCGCTGTATCCCGCGATCCACGAACCGAGCGGCAGCGAACCGCCGAAACCCAGCGCCCAGACGCCCATGACGCGGCCGCGGATGTTGTCGGCCACCGTCAGCTGGATGACGGTGTTCGCCGATGAGACGAAGAGAACGCCGCCGAAGCCCGCGGCCGCCAGCGTGGCGACGAGCCAGTAGTAGTTCCCGGAGAGCGACATGAGGACGAGCGCGACGCTCATGGTCATCGTTCCGGC
>JAJFLJ010000264.1 GCA_021772755.1 Candidatus Sumerlaeota bacterium | reverse complement strand
CGCTCGACGATCAGACCGCGTGGATCGTCGGCGACGACGGATTCACCGCCTCGACGACCGATGGCGGGACGACGTGGGAAACGGTCCTGCGGAACGCGGAGAGCGGCGACATCCAGTGGACCGCCACGCACTTCCAGAACTGCATTCGCGGAGTCGCGGTCGGCACGCTGCCCCGCGCTCCCGACACCGAACTCGGTACCCCGTACCTGCTCCAGACCGCGGACGGCTCCTTCGAAACGCCTCTGCTCGAGACGTTCGGCATCTCGAACCACCGTCTTCGCTCCCTCGCATCCGTGGACACCGAGAACGCGTGGGGATACGGCGACCTCGGCTTCGGAACGAAGTACTCCGCGCCGACGGACGCTCTCCGCATTTCGACGACCAAGGTCCCCGATGCCGCGGAAGGCACCCCCTACGACTTCGTCTTCGCGGCCGAAAACGGCGAGGGCGCTCTCGCCTGGGAACTCTGCGGCGGAACGCTTCCCCAGGGCCTCTCGCTGGCCGCTAACGGCACACTCTCCGGAACGCCGGCGGAGGGCGGCAACTTCATCTTCACGGCCGCCGTTCTCGACGCCGCGGAGAAGACCGCCGGCCGACGCTACTTCCTCTCCGTCAAGCCCCTCGGCTCCCCGAACATCGCGACGACATCGCTTCCCGACGGAAACCTCTACGCCGAGTACGAGTTCTCCCTCGCGGCCGATGGTGGAGCCGCACCGTACTCGTGGCGCATCGTGGGCGGCGAACTTCCGACGGGTCTCTACCTCACGGCATTCGGCGGCATCGGAGGCTTCCCCTCCAACCCGGGCACGTTCGAGTTCGACGTCGAAGTGCGCGATATCCAGACGCCCGCAGGCTACGACCGGAAGACCTTCACCATCACCATCGGCGGACTCACCACGCTGGAACTGCCCCCCGGAGACGAATGGCTGCTCTGGTGAGCGGGCAAGGTTCCCGACCGACTACTCGGCGCTCTCCTCGACAAGGACCAGGGTGAGATTCACCGGTTCGATCCGGACGCCGCTCGTTTCGATCTCGTCTTCGATCATGGGGTCCTGGACGAGCGTGTAGAGCTGAAGAAACGCCGACCAGAAGGCGGCATGCTCGCTGGTAATCAACGATTCGTATGGATGATCCTCGCCGGAGAATTCCACCTCGAATTCGCCGTTGGCGAAGCAGGTACTGAAGAAGTTCTCCTCGTAGTACGAGTTAACGCACGTCACGTCCGCATGAATCGGTGACGGATACGGTTCCGCGCAGGCAGCCCGCGCCTCCTTGATCCTGTCGCACAGGAAGATCGCCATCCCAAGGACGTCCTCCTCCGGCGAAACGGCCGTATACCCATCCTCGCCACGAACGACCAGGACACCCTCATCTGTAACGCCCCAAAGAAGCCTGAATACAGGGGGGGGATCCGGTTTCGCGGCATTCGGATTTTCCCTCAATTCGCGAAGATACTCCATTGTTCTGCGCATGTACTGATAGTTCTCCGTATGTGAGGGCGGTTCGGCGATCACGACCGCGAAGTCTCCCAGCGAGTCGTCGCGGAGCCGGTAGTTCCGGGGCCCCTGGTCGATGTACGACTGCTTCCATTCGTCGAAGTCGAATTTCTTCGCCTCCCCGGGCGCAGCGAAGAAATCCGCCGGGAGCAGAGACGGCGAGACGAGAAGCGAAAGGACGAACAGGGACGCTTTGCCAGGGGCAGACAGCATTTCGACCAATCCTCCGGGAATCCAGGGGGCACGCCACGCGGAATGTGGCGGGGTTGAAGTCGCATTCTCTGGCGACAGGCCTACCCGCGATCCCTGGCCCCGTCGCCGACTGGTCGCAATGGCTTTCCGTTGAACAGGAGAACGAAGACGTGCAAGAACTCCGTCGCCGCATCCGGACGGGGCGGCCGTGCGAGCTCGGGAACAATGGAGCGAGATACGAGACATCGCACTGGATGAGTTCATCGACGGCATCGGTGATCGTTTGGACTGCATAACGATGGGGAAGACTCTCAAGACGCAACTGGCCAACAAGACCGCAAGGAAGCGCAAAGTGTGTATAAGCAAGCCCACGCGTATAGTAACAATACTTCTCTCCGCATTCCTCCTCGTCTGTTTGCTGGTACTGGGATGCGGGTGGTACCGGTTTGCCAGTTGGCATTATCTGCGATCTAGGATTGATGGTGTAATTGAAACGTCCGCAGATGGAAGCCTGGGCTTTGATGAGCTCGCAGATACCAGAAGAGAGTTCCCGAACTTTCTCCGTCCTGGCGCCCGCATCGGCCTCGCGACCACTGACAGTATTGACGAATCCGAAAGACTACTGGCTCGCTGGATTCTAGCGGAAGATCTTCCGCCCTCGGAAATCTACTCTACAGCCTCCGATTATGTGAATCCGGTGGTTTCGGAGGCCCTACTGCATGCGATTATAGTGGATGGGCAGCAAGATCCCGACGTTGGTGAAGAGGTGCTCGATCTTCTGAGTCGATCGGCATCGGAACCCGAGATTCCCAACAGTGGATTCATACTATCATATCTTTACGCATACTACGATCAGTTTCCGGAAGACATTGGAGGTCGGATTCGATCCGTTGTGGACCTCCACAGGAACTCGGAATCTCCGGGTGGGTCCGAAGCCCACTCGAGTTCGGAATCTCAAAGGGAAGCATTCCTCGACATGCTTCGGTCTCCTTCTCCTTAGCGGGACACTGCATTGGCGGCACGAGCTGCCGATTGGCCTCCGTGGAAACGATCTGCCCCGAGACGTGGTGACATAGCCCAGACAGTTATCGTCCTCTTCTGTTTCCTGTCCACGGACACAATGCCCATCTCTCTGATCTGGTGCCGCTCTTGCGCCTCGACGCCCAATTGCAGCAAGACGGACCCGCAGGAGTTACCTTTGGTCGCCAGGTTGCACCGCAGTGGTTGGCCCCCGTTTTATGTACCAGTTGCTTTGAGAGTTTCCGGGTTCATGCTGCTCACCCCTTTCCAAGTCCGGTCCGGGTGTGAGTTATCCGCGGTTTTGGAGTCTTGGTGGAGGGCCGCGAAGCGCGCCGGGGCATGGTTCTCCCCGCGTTACCTTCGACCAAGTGGCTCGGGACGATTCAAGTCCCGCAACGTCAGTCACCCGCCGTTTTGCGCCGAACCGGCAAGCGGCGTAACCGCCGGTTTTTCAGGGCTCCGCGATAAGCGAATAAAAAGCGAAAATGCGCTTGCCGGATTCCCGGATCGGTGCGACCGTCGGACTCCATCGATTCGAGGGGGTTTGACTATGGAACGGTTTGCGGAATTGGCGGCTTTCGGCATCGCGGCCTCTCAGGTGGCGACGCTGGAGGCGGAGTTCGGGAGGGATCTGCTGCCGCTGCAGAGGAGGGTGCTGGCGGAGACGGAGATGCTCTCGCGCGGGGAAAGCGTGCTGATTTCGGCTCCGACGGCCGCAGGCAAGACGCTGCCTGCGGAGCTGGCGGCGTTGCGGGCGATCAACGCGGGGCGCATGGCGCTGTACCTGGTGCCGACGCGCGCGCTGGCGGAGCAGAAGGCGCGCGAGTTCGCGGCGCGCTATGGCGGTTGCGGTGTGACGGTGGCGTGCTCGACGGGCGACCGCCGCGACGACGACGAGGCGATTCTTCGCGGGCGGCGCCACCTGGTGGTGGCGGTGTACGAGAAGGCGCAGGCGCTGATCGCGCGGTCGCCCTCGATGCTGGACCGCTGCGGCGCGATCGTCGCCGACGAGGTGCAGATCATCGGCGATCCCCAGCGCGGTTCCTGCATCGACTTTCTGCTGACGCGGTGGCGCGCGGCCTGCGCTCCGCGTCCGCAGCTGGTGGCGCTTTCCGCGGTGCTCGGCAATCCCGGGGAAATCGCCGACTGGCTCGGCCTGCGCGTGGTGCGGTCGGAACAGCGCCCCGTTCCGCTGCGCGAAGGCGTGCTGAATCTGCGGACGGGATCGTTTCGCTGGCGCGAGGTGGCGGGAACGAACGCGGGAAGCGAGGACCTGGTGGCGGAGGACTCGCCGTACCTGGAGGCGTTGTTGGCGGTGGCGGAACGGGCGGGTCCGCTGATCGTGTTCTGCCCGACGCGTTCGTCGGCGAACCGTCTTGCGTTCGACGTGGCGGAACCGAAGAGGAACGCGGGGAACGGCGCGGCGTGCCGGGCGTTGTCGCAGTTGCCGGCGGACCGCTCGCGCGAGCGGCTGGAGGAACTGCTCCCCCGCCGCGTCGGTCTGCACACGGCCGACATGCCGCCGACGCACCGCGCCCTGGTGGAGGCGGCGTTCGAGCAGGGCGACATCGACGTTCTGGTGGCGACGCCGACGCTGGAGCAGGGCGTGAACCTGAGCGCGGCGACGGTGGTGCAGTCGCCGATGATGATCGGTCGCGGCAGCTTCGGCGGCGATGGCGCGCTGGTGCCGGTGTCGCGCGCGCGGTTTCTCAACCAGGGCGGCCGCGCAGGGCGTTCGGGCGACGGTATCGGGCGGACGATGGTGATGGCGGAGGACGACGCGGAGGCGGAGCGCGCGTGGCGCAGCGCGATTCTGCCGCCGCCGGAGGACGTCCGTTCCCCGATGGCGGAACGCGCCCTGGAATCCCACGTCGCGCATCTGGTGTGTTCCGGCGCGGCGACGACCACGTCGCTGCTGACGCAGTGGTTCATGCGGACGTTCGGCGCGCGTTCGGCGAAGGAGACGATGACGCGGCGTCTGGGCGAGTCGCTGGAGGAGGGCGTGCGGCGGGAGCTCTGGCGCGTCGATCGCGGCATCGTTCGTCTCTCGGCGCTGGGCGAGGTCGTGGCGCGAACGAATCTGCGGGCGGACACGGCGGAGGAATGGAGCCGGCTGCTGTCGGGCTGCGCCGAACCGTCGAACCGCGCGGCGTGTCTGCTGGTGGTGATGCTCGCGCCGGAATGGGACGACATGCCGATGGCGATGACGCGCGAGGAACGGCGCCACGCGGGCTGGCCCCTGGGCCTGGCGGAACGCATCGGAACGCGCGACGAACTGGCGCGCAGACTGACGGAACGGCTCAGACCCGCGGGCGGTCCCCCCGTTTCGCATCACCGCGCGGCGCGGCGGACGCTCGTGATGGACGAGTGGCTCGAAGGCTGGAGCGTCGGGGAACTGGAAGTGCGCCACGAGATCGCGACGGGACGCATGACCCGCATCGCGGCGCAGGCGGTGTGGCTGGCGCTGGCGGCGGCGGAGGTGGCCGGTGCGGTGTGGGCGACGGCGTTGTCGGATCGCTTCGCGGATCTGGCGGAGGAGCTCGCGGAACTCGGCAGAACGCCGGCGGCGGAGACGAAGCGGAACGAGCCCGGCGGGGAGACGCGTCACCGCCTGGCGTTTCCCTCCCTCGATACGGGACACGTCGAATTCGACGGGCGGCGCGTGGAGCTCACGCCGAACCAGTACCGGTTTCTCGCGTGCCTGGCGCGGCGCGCGGGAACGACGGTGCATTACCGGACGATTCACGAGGAGGTGTGGCCCGACGCGGCGGTGGAGCAGCAGCAGATTCCGTACTACCGGCGCGAGGTGCAGAAGCGCCTGCTGGCGAAGGGCGACGCGCCCGTCATCCGCACGAGCCAGGGCTGGGGGCTGACGCTGGTGCTGAAACCGGAGGAAATCGACCTGCCGGCGGACTTCGAGGCGATGACGGCATAGCCCGAAAGCCGTTGCCCCCGGCGCAGCCGCCTTCCAGCACACCGCCGCACCCAATTCACGGAGCCCGAACCCATGCACAAACTCGTCCTTCTCCGCCACGGCCAGAGCGAATGGAATCTCTCGAACCGGTTTACCGGCTGGACCGACGTGGACCTGACGGAGCAGGGCCGCGAGGAAGCCCGCCAGGCCGGCGAGCTGATGAAGGCCGAGGGTTTCGAGTTCGACCTCGTCCACACCTCGCTGCTCAAGCGCGCCATCCGCACCATGCAGATCGCCCTGGACGCGATGGACCAGATGTGGGTGCCCGTCGTGCGCGACTGGCGGCTGAACGAGCGCCACTACGGGGCGCTGCAGGGGCTGAACAAGGCCGAAACGGCGGCGAAGCACGGCGAGGACCAGGTGCTGGTCTGGCGCCGCAGCTACGACACGCCGCCCCCGCCGCTGGAAGCCGGCGACGAACGCCACCCCGCGCGCGACCGCCGCTATGCGGGGCTGAAGGCCGAGGAGCTTCCGCTGACCGAGAGCCTGAAGGAGACCGTGGCCCGCTTCGTGCCCTACTGGCAGAACGTCATCGCGCCCGACGTCAGAGCCGGCCGGTGCGTGCTGATCGCCGCCCACGGCAACAGCCTGCGCGCCCTGGTCAAGCACCTGGACAACATCGGCGAGGAGGAGATCGTCGGCCTCAACATCCCGACGGGCATTCCGCTGGTGTACGAACTGGACGAGAACCTGGCGCCGCTGCGGCACTACTACCTGGGCGACCAGGACGCCGCCCGGAAGGCCGCGGAGGCCGTCGCCGCCCAGGCCAAGGCGCGCTAGCCGCCCAAACTTGGCGTTGATTTGGCGGGTAGCGCCCGCGAAGACTCGCGCCGCCGTCGCCCCACGGCGGCGCTTTCTCTTTTCCGCGCGCCCTTAGCTCAGCTGGATAGAGCAACGGACTTCTAATCCGTAGGTCACAGGTTCGAATCCTGTAGGGCGTGCCATACGTCTGTCTTAGCTTCATCGCTATCGACCGCTCGTCTGCGCCTCCCCGCTCCCTGCCCGCGCTTTCCGGTTTGCGCCGGGGGGGTGGGCGGGGGTGCGGTCGGGGGATCATAGCCAAAGGGGGATTCGATATGTTCAGGAAGCTTCTTTCGTTGTTGGGGGGTATGGTGCTGGCGGCCGGTTGCGCGATGGCACAGGGTTCGTCGGCTTCGGTTTCGGCCGGTGCGGTGAAGTCCTCGGACGGTGTGGCGTACCCGCACCTGCAGCACGACGACGGCATTCCGGGTCCGATGCGGGAGTTCCGCGCGGCGTGGGTGGCGACGGTGGCGAACATCGACTGGCCGAGCAGGGCGGGTCTCTCGACGGCGGAGCAGCAGGCGGAGGCGATCGCGATTCTGGACCGCTGCGCGGAGCTGAACATGAACGCGGTGGTGTGGCAGGGGCGTCCGCATTGCGACGCGCTGTACGCGTCGGACCTGGAACCGTGGTCGTACTATCTGACGGGCGAGCAGGGGAAGGCGCCGGACCCGTACTACGATCCGCTGGAGTTCTGGATCGAGGAGGCGCACGACCGCGGCATGGAGCTGCACGTGTGGTTCAACCCGTACCGCGCGCATCACACGGCGGCGAAGGGCGAGCTGGCGGAGAACTCGATCGTGAAGGCCAGGCCGGAGATGGCGGTGGAGCTGAAGAACGGCATGTGGTGGATGGACCCCGCGCGCCAGGACGTTCAGGACCATTCGTACGCGGTGATGCTGGACGTCGTGAAGCGGTACGACGTGGACGGCATCCACATGGACGACTATTTCTATCCGTATACGTCGTACAACGGCGGCGCGGATTTTCCCGACGACGTTTCGTGGGCCGCGTACCAGGCGGCGGGCGGCACGCTGAGCCGGGGGGACTGGCGCCGCAAGGCGGTGGACGATTTCGTGGAGCGGCTGTACCGCGGAATCAAGGCGGAGAGGCGGGAGGTGAAGTTCGGCCTGAGCCCGTTCGGCATCTGGAGACCGGGCAATCCGCCGAGCATCCAGGGTCTCGACCAGTACGACGTGCTGTACGCGGACGCGCTGAAGTGGTTCGCCGAGGGATGGGTGGACTACTACACGCCGCAGCTGTACTGGCCGACGAACCAGATTCCCCAGTCGTTCCCGGTGCTGCTGGCGTGGTGGGACGCGCAGAACGCGCATGGCCGCAATCTCTGGCCCGGCCTGGGCACGTTCAAGGTGTCGGACGAGGGCCCGATGACGAAGGACGAGGTCTTCAACGAGATCATGATCTCGCGCGCGATCGTTCCGGAGGGGCCCGGACAGGTGCACTTCAGCATGAAGATCTTCATGGGCGCCGACGGAAAGGACGGCATCAACACGATGCTGACGGAGGGGCCGTACGCGAACCCGGCTCTGGTTCCGCCGTCGCCGTGGCTCGATGCGGAGGCGCCCGCGGCGCCGACAGTGGAGACGACACGCAGCGGCGACGATCTGGCGATTTCGTGGAAGGCGCCGGCGGATGCGTTCGTGAACGTGGTGTACTGGGAACAGGGCGGCCGGTGGCGGCATGCGATCGTGCCGCGAGGCACGTCGGTCCATCGCGTGCAGACGGCGGGCAAGGTGACGCGCACGGAAACGAGCAACCAGGGTCTGGACGTGAAGGAGATCGAGGAGGACGCCAGGGCTGTGACGCGCGTGGCGGTTTCGTCGGTGGACCGCACGGGCAACGAAAGCGCGAGAACGATCGTCGAGGTGAAATAGAGGGAACGCGCGTCGATGTCTTTCAGGCGCAGCGCGCCTGGAGATGGTAGCCTCTGGTTGCCGCAGGCAACCAGAGGAACGCGAGCGCCGTCGGCAGAACCGCAGAGCGGTTCGACGCCCTTCCGCACACGACGTGTCGAACCGCGCTGCGGTTCGGACCGCTGCCCGCCTGACCTGCGGTAGCCGCTCGCGCGGCAACCGCAGGCTATCGACTCCAGGCGCGCTGCGCCTGTCTTGCGAGCGGGCGTCCGCGCACAAGGCGGATAACCAGCGCGAGAACCAGGACTCGCACACGGCCGCCATGGGCGCTCGGGGCGTCCGCGGAGGACTGGCGCTTGCACGGGCGAGACGCCCGTGCCACCTTCCTGCGGTGGACCGAACGATCCAGAGAGGTGTCGCAGACCTGTTATGAGCGAACGCCCCGAGCATCGCGACGACTTCGCGGAAGCGCGAGGGCCCAGGGATTTCTGGGACGTGATCGTGTTCCTCGCGCGATCGACCTGGAAGACGCTGCGCTTCCTGAAGCCGTACGCCAGGGAGGGCCGCGGCGAACTGCGGGCGGCGTTTCGCAAGCCGGAGAATCCCGGGCTCGCGCGCATGATCGACCGCGCTCTGTTCGGGCGGTGGACGAAGACGGGGTTTCTTTCCTTCGCCGTCGGCGTTCCGACGCTGCTCGTCTTCCTGCACAACGGTTTCTTTTGGAAGCTGGCCGACTACATACTCGCCGATGGCTTCCGGCCCTGGGAGATGCCGTCCTCGTTCGCAGGCATGGCTCTGGACGTGTTGATCTGGCTGCTGAGTGTCTTTCTCTATCCCGATTTCCTGCTCATGCTGTTTCTTGCATGGAGATTCCGGAAGCTGTTCGCAAGCGATGCCTGGCGCGACAGTATCGCCACGATTCCCGGATCGGGAGAGCTCCTGTTTCGGCGGCTCCTGCGCCTCGTGACGATCTGCGCGATGGCCGCCTTCGTGCTCCCGTACCTCTTGTTCGGATCGTGGCAGGCGCTTCAGGAGTTTCGCGGGGGAGAATTCGGTCTGCGTTCGCTTGTCTGGTTCTCGCGGTCGGGTCTCGTCTGGGCGTGGTGCTATCATGAGGCGGTATGGGTTCTTCCGTTCATTCCCGTCCTGGAGCCCATCGCCTGGGCATCCGGCATCTCGATCACTCTCTTCCATCTGTCCCTGAATGCGATGCTTCTTCTGGCCACGCGCCGCCTGATCGCGGGAGTCGGACTCTACGTACTTTTTCAGCTGTTGGACGACTGGGTTCTGTCGTGGGTCTGGTGGCTTCCGTATCGTTTCATGCCGAGTGGGGATATCGCCCTTCACCTCGTGGCTTCCGGATCGACGATTACACCCGCCCAGCTCTTCGTCTACGGATTCCTATTCCTGGTGCTGGTCGGCCTGGCAAGGCGGCAATACGATGCGCACGGGACCGGCTTGCCGGAGCGCTACGCGAACCGGGCGGGAGAGGGCTGACTGGCGCTTGCGCGGGCGGAACGCCCGTGCCACCTTCCGGTGGTCGTCACCGATGAAAGGGTCGCACATGGCAGGCAACGACTTCACGATCGGCAACATGCCGCTGCACGCGCCGCATCTGCATTCGCGCGCGATCACGGCGGAGAACGTGCGCGGCGGGAAAGGCGCGGGAGGACAGGCGAGGAACGGACGCAAGGGCGAGCCGTGTCTGCGGCAGCTCGCGAAGGACATGGTCTTCACGTTCGCCGAGATCGAGGGCCCGGGATGCATCCGCCACATCTGGATCACGGTGGAGGGCCAGACTCCGCACAAGATGCGGAACCTGATCCTGCGGATGTACTGGGACGGCCAGGCGACGCCGTCGGTGGAGGCGCCGCTGGGGGACTTCTTCGGCGTGGCGCACGGGCTGCGCCGCAACACGGAGTCGGCGTTCCTGGCGACGCCGGAGGGCCGCGGGTTCAACTGCTGGTTTCCGATGCCCTTCGCGAAGGGCGCGAAGCTGACCATCGCGAACGAGTCGGGCGCCGACGCCAACATGTTCTTCTACCAGGTGGACTACACCGCCGGCGACGCGGTCGATGCGGACACGCCGCGGTTTCACGCGCAGTTCCGGCGCACTCCGCAGACGACGATGTGCGAGGACCACGCGATTCTCGACGGAGTCGAGGGGCGGGGGCGGTTTCTGGGGTGCAACGTGGGGATCGTCGATCACGTGGACCACCCCCTGATCTGGTTCGGCGAGGGCGAGGTGAAGATGTACATCGACGGCGACGGGGAATACCCGACGATCTGCGGCACGGGAACGGAGGACTACGCCGGATCGGGATGGGGCATGGGCGAGTTCCAGTGCCGCCAGCTCGGATGCCCCGTGCGAACGTGGAAGTACATCGCGTTCTACCGCTGGCACGAGACGGACCCGGTGTATTTCCACCGCGACATTCGCGTGACGATCCAGCAGATGGGGAGCGACGGCAGCGTGGACCGCGCGCCGGAGAGCGGACCGCTCGGCGAGTTCATCCGCGCGGGAAAGTACCGCAAGGACTACCTGGGCGACGGCTGCTTCGAGCGCGTGGACGACGTGTGCTCGACGGCGTACTGGTATCAGACGCTGCCGACGCTGCCGTTTCCCGCATTCCCCGATCGCGACGTGCGCAGCCTGGACCTGCCGCCGCACAATCTCAGGAACGACGGTCGGGCGATCGAGTAGGCACCGACGACCTGAAGACCCCTCGCCACCCGCAACTCACCACCCACCACCCACTCATGCACCCACACGAACTTCTCGGAAACATCGACGTCTACGTTCTCGACCAGATCATGCGCGGCCGGCTGCGCGCGGGAATGGACGTGCTGGACGCGGGGTGCGGCGGCGGACGGAACGTGCATTATCCGATGCGGATGGGCTGCAACGCGTTCGGCGCCGACCGTAATCCGCAGGCGGTGGAGGGCATTCGCTCGTACGCGCGGGAACTGGCGCCGCACCTGCCGCCGGAGAACTTCGTCGTCGCACCCGTGGAGAGTATGCCGTTTCCGGACGGCCGGTTCGACGCGGTGCTCTGCGTGGCGGTGCTGCACTTCGCGCGGGACGAAGCGCACTTTCGCGCCATGCTGGGGGAATGCGCGCGGGTGCTAAGGCCCGGCGGCGTGTTCTTCGCGCGGCTGATGACGACGGTCGGGATGGAGAAACTGGCGAGACCCGCAGGCGACGGCCGCCATTCGCTGCCGGGATTTCCGGAGCCGGTGTTCCTGGCGGACGAGGCGCTGTTGCTGGAGGCGACGGAGGAGATCCTCGGGGGACGGCTGGCGGATCCGCTGAAGTCGACGGTCGTGCACGGCCAGCGCACGATGACGACGTGGGTGGTATACAAGGAGGAGGAATCCCGACATGGATAGACTGCCCGGAATACACCACCGGTTTCCCGTCATCGAAGAGATGCCGAGACCGGACTGGGCCATGATCTTCCAATGGATCGGGGACAATCTGCTCGCAGATCAGTTCGCCGAAGCTCATGATGAGATCGTGTGCCAGTGGCTCGACGAGCTCGCTGCGATGCTCGGATCGACGCACAACGCCTTTCAATCGGAAGACCTGATCCTTCTGTCGTTCCTCGACCGGCGGGAAGCGATCGGGCTCATTCGGTTCGCGGAAAAGGCAAGAGGTCTGATCCGGTCCCTCCTCCCCTACGCCTTCGAAACCAGGGGTGCGGGCAGCACCGTCGTTCTCCATTTCGAAGACCCCGACGAGTACTGGCGCTATGCCGCCTACTTCCATTCCGATGGAGGATTCGGTCAAAGTGCGGGGATGTGCATCGGCGGCGAGTTCACGCACATCGTTCTGGCGGACGCACCAGGCGATCAACTCCAGATGTGCATGGGTCACGAGCTGGTGCACGAGAGCCTTTCCCACCTCGGACTCCCCCAGTGGATCGAGGAAGGTCTTGCACAACTCGTCGAACAGAAGTTCTTTCCCTATGCCCACTTCCGCGATGTCGCCGACTTGCGCCGCAACTTCGCCGTGCTGACCGAACGGAATATCCAAAGCTTCTGGAACGGAGAGGGTTTTTCCTCGGAACAGACTCTCCAGGAAGCCTGCTACGTATTCGCGCTGTCCCTTGTCGGGCGGCTTGTCGAGGAATTCGTCACGATCGACGATTTCGTCGCGAACGCGTCCAGGGAGGATCACGGAGCGGCGACGGCGAGCGACCACCTTGGAACGACGCTGGGGGAGCTCGCTGCGGGGATTCTTGGCAACGGCTCGTGGGAACCGAGAGCGTTCGACTGACTCACGTCACTCGTAGATGCGCTCCAGCGTCACGTCGGTGTAGTAGGCCATGAGGATTTCCTCCGCCGCCTGGCCGCTGAGGGCCCTGCCGAGGCCGCCGATCTGGCAGAGTCCGGCGCCGTGTCCCCATCCGCCGCCGACGAGATCGACGGAGAGCAGCTTGCCGGCGTCGTTCCGCTTCGCGCGAATCACGATGCAGCTGCTGTAGAGGAACTTGGTGCTGAGGCCGGCGCGGATGTCGTACTCGGACTTCAGGGTGGCGGTCTTCTTCGAGCCGTTGGTCGCGAGATAGTCGACGAAGAGTTCGCAGACGCGGCCGCTCTTGCCCCGCCGCCCGGTGCGCAGGTCGCGCACTTCGAGAAGGTCGCCGATGTTGGCGCGGTCGTGGAGCGATTCGCAGAGTTCGTCCTGGGTACGGGTCACGGTCCAGCGGAAGTAGGTTCCCGCCTCGTCGACGCGGCCGAGATAGCGGGTGATGGAGTCCTCGGGAACGACGGAGGGGCTGGCGTAGCAGTCGCAGTCCTTCAGCCAGTCGCCGACGAGGTACTCCTCGATGTTCTCGTCGGTGACGGGAAAGAAGCGTTCGGCGGCGGAGCCCTTCGGGGCGTCGATGCGCGAGACGAGTCCGTCGATGTTCTCGTTCCAGACGAGTGTGGCGTCTTCGGAAATGCCGCCGGTGCTCTTGCTGTACCGCGCGTCGCAGTACCGCCGGGCGGCGGTGACGAGAACCTGGCCCCGGCATTCGGCGATGGCCTGGACGGCGCGTTCGCTCCAGCCGCCGGTTCCCTGGTAGCGCTGGCAGCAGTCGTCGTTGCACCAGTGAAAGGGCTGGCCGGGATGGGGGGAGCGGGGCTGGCCGAGAAGCCAGGAGCGGGCGGCGATGGCCTGGGCCTTCATGAACTCGATGGGGCACTCGCCGCTCATCTCGCCGGTGATGACACCGGTGAGGTATTCCTCGATGGGAAGGCGGTCGACCACGACGACGCTTTCGGAACCGGCGGGCGCGTGGAACTCGAGATCGCCGGTGAGAGTCTGGTCGATGGTCTTGGCCCAGTGGAATCCGCGGCCCGCGACGAGATCGCGCACGAGAACGCCGTCGCCCGAGCGGGCGGCCCGGACGCGTTCGGGGGCGACGATGGTGACGGGGGCGGCCTTGTCGATCTTGATGGGTTCGCAGGCGCCTTCGGCTTCGACGGTGAAGTGGGAATCCATGCGGCGGATCGTGTAGTCGCCGGGCGCGAGGGGGGTGGAGGCGGTGTCCTCTCCGGCGCGGAGGCGGTAGTCCTCCTGCGGGATGCGCAGGGAGATCGCGCGTTTGCGGTCGCGTTCGAGCACGACTCCGATGCCGACGCGGGGTTCGGCGTCCATGCGATAGTTGCCGTCGATTACCGGGAAGAGGGGTCCGTCCGCCATGATGGGTTCCTTGCGAAAGTCCGAAGAGGACATGGGCGCGGGGTGGAGGGGACAACCCGATTGTGGGCGGCCTCCAAAAGGCGCTTGCCGCTGGGAGCGGCGGGACCGTCCAATTGCGGCATTCTCGAAGGGATGCGGCGAATGGCGGAAACCTATCCGGTCATCGACAGAAGGCGGCTCGCGGACGTTTCGGGGGGGGATGTCCGGTTCGAGCGGGAACTGATGGAGGCGTTCGTGGAGGACGCGCGAAAGCGCGTGAGCCAGATGGTGCAGGCGCGCGACGGGGGAAACGCGGTGGATGTCCGGACCGCGGCGCACACCCTGAAGGGATCGGCGAGAAACGTCGGCGCGCTGGCGATCGCGGACCTCGCGGCGCTGGTGGAAACCTGTGCCGCAGCGGACGGTCTGCCGGACGGGGAATTGCTAGAGAGACTGCGGGCCGGGATCGACCGGCTCGCGAAGGAGATGGAAGTACCCGCGCCCTGATGCGTATCCTCGTTGCGGAAGACGACCGTTCCTCGCGAATGGTGACCGTGCGGCTCCTGGAGCGGCTGGGCCATGCGGTCGTGCCCGCCGAGGATGGCGAGGAGGCATGGCTGCTGATTTCGCGCGGCGGCAAGTTCGACATGGTCATCAGCGACTGGATGATGCCGAAGCTCGACGGGCGGCGTCTCTGCCAGCGCGTTCGACGGCGCGAAAACCGCTGCGGGGTGTCGTACACGTATCTCGTCCTTCTGACGGCGATGACGGACCGCGACCACATGCTGGCGGGGTTCGGGGCCGGCGCCGACGATTTCCTGCACAAGCCGCTGGACGAAGCGGAACTGGTGGCGAGACTTCGCGTCGGCGAACGCATCATCGCGCTGGAGAAGCGTCTGGGAGACGAGGTGGAGAAGCTGCAGGGGGCGAACAGGAAGCTCCACGCGGACCTGAAGGCGGCGGCGGCGGTGCAGGATTCGATGCTGCCCCGCGAACTGCCGCCGGACGACCGCGTGCGGTTCGCATGGGACTATCTTCCCTGCGAGGAGCTGGCCGGAGACATCCTGAACATCGTTCCGCTGACGAAGGACAAGTACGGCGTCTACGTCCTGGACGTCAGCGGACACGGCGTCGCCGCGGCGCTGATGTCGGTGACGGTTTCGCGGGTGCTCTCGAACGATCCGATGAGTTCGCTTCTGCTGGGGGAAACTGCGGAACAGGACGTGACGCCGCCCGGGCGCGTGCTGGCGCTGCTCAACGAGCGCTATCCCATCGACGCCAATTCCGGGATGCGCTTCTTCACGATCGCGTACGGCATCCTGGACGCCGCGAAGGGCACGTTCCGGTACGCCAGCGCCGGGCACCCGCCGGTGCTGGTCTGCAGGGGCGGGAAGTCGGAGTACCTGACGACGGGCGGCCCCGCGATCGGAATCATCCCGGACTGGGGGTTCGAGGAGGCGGAAATCGAAATGGACCCGTCGACGCGCGTGGTCGTGTATTCCGACGGGCTGATCGAGAACCCCAACGCCCGGAACCGCCAGTACGGCTACGACCGGTTCGCGGAGCTGATCTGCAAGACGGGGTCGTGCAGCTTCGACCGTCTGACCGACACCATCGTCCACGAAGCGCGAACGTGGAGCAAGACGGCGGGACTCGAGGACGATCTCTCGGTGCTGGTCTTCGGAATGAAATAGCCGAACGACGGCCGGCGGGCGCTACTCTCCGCCGGACAGCAGACGTTCGAGCTTCGCCTCCCCGGCTTCGCCCATGAACTCGCCGGGATGGCCCTGCCAGACGACGATTCCCTCCGGGTCGACGATCATGCCGTGGGGAATGCCGCGAACGCCGATGGTGTCGATCGTGCGGCGCTGGGTGTCGATGCCGATCGGATAGGTGAACTTCATCTGCTTGACGTAGCGCTCGACGGTGGACGCGGGCTCGTCGGAGACGGACATGATGGCGAGGCGGTCGTCATGCGTCTTCGACACCTCTTCGAGATGCGGCATGACGGTGCGGCAGGGTCCGCACCAGGTGGCCCAGAACTCGTACATGACGAACTTGCCTTCGGTATCGCCCGGATCGCGGGTGATCCACTGCTCGACGTGCATTTCGGGAGCCTGCTTGCCGCGGAAGTCGCGCGCCATGAGATCGCGGTCGACGGGACCGGCGCTTCCCGTTCCGGCGACTTCCGGGAGGGGCTTGCCGTCCAGCACGGCATCGACGACGCGGCGAAACTCGGCTTCGCGCCCGACTTCGAATCCGGCGTGCTGGTAGACGATCCTTCCGGACGCGTCTGCGACGAGGGTGCGGGGAACGCCGACGCCGTCGGGGGCGAAGAGTCCGGCGAGCTTGCGGTCGGGATCGGGAATCACGGGGAAGGTGAGATCGTTCTCGGCGATGAAGTCGCTGGAGGCGGAACCGTCGGCGTCGCGGGCGATGGCGACGACGCGCAGGCCGCGCTCGCGGAGAGGCTGCCAGACGAAGTCCTCGATGGCGGCGAGGGATTCGGCGCAGGTTTTGGACTCGCAGGCGAAGAGATGGACGAGCGTGGCGGGAGCCTCCTCGGCGGAAGACCAGGCCGCGCCGGTGGCGGTGGTGCCCTCGATGCGCGGAAGACTGTCGCCCGCACTGGTCACAAAGTCGCGGGTGGCGGCTCCGATGGAGAGGGAAAGCCCCAGCACCAGGAGGGTTGCGAGCGCGGCGTGAATCGGTTTGCGGGACATCATGGGACGGCTCCGTCGGGAGATGGCACCTGCATGAAGGGCACGATTCGTACCAGACAAGAGGAATGCGGGCCGTTTCGCGCCGGAGCGCGCCGCCTCAGGCCTTGACGTTTCGGGGGGAGGCGGTGAGAAAAGGGGGGTTGAGAGCCTGCCGCCGCCAATGACGTTTCACCGGATTTCACGCCAGCCTTCGCGAAACGCCCCTCCCTCGCGGTGGACTGTTCGCGAACAGAACGCCGCAGCCGCGGGACGGATCGCGCAGGACCAGGGCGTTCACCCGGCGCTGGCGAGAGTGCTGGCCGCGCGGGGCTGGACGTCCGCCGAAGAGTGCGGCGATTTCCTGAGCCCCCGGCTGATGGGGCTGCGCGACCCGTTCGAGCTGCGCGACATGGATCGCGCGGTGGAGCGCACGATAAAGGCGATTCGCGGTGGCGAACTCATCGGCGTGTTCGGCGACTACGACGTGGACGGGGTCTCTTCGACGGCGCTGATGGTGCAGGCGCTGCGGTTCCTCGGCGCCGATCCCGTATGGTTCATTCCCCACCGCATCGACGACGGATACGGAATGCAGTCGGACCGCATCGAGGAGCTCGCGAAACGGGGCGTGACGCTGCTGATCACGGTGGATACCGGCATCACGGCGGTGGAAGAGGTGCGGTGCGCCCGCAAGCTCGGCATGGACGTGGTCGTGACCGATCACCATCTGGCGGACCGCGAACTGCCGGATGCGGTGGCCATCGTGAATCCGAACCGGCCCGATGCCGTGTACGACGGCGGGCGGCTGTGCGGGGTGGGTGTGGCGTTCAAATTCGCCCACGCGCTGCTGAAGGGCGCGGACGCCTCGGCGTCGGAGGCGAAGGCCTTTCTGAAGAGCGTGCTCGACCTGGTGGCGATGGGAACGATCGCGGACGTGGTGCCGCTGAAGGGCGAGAACCGGGTGCTCGCGCGGTTCGGCCTGGAATGTCTGGCGAGCAGCCCGCGCCCCGGCATTCGCGCGCTGCTGAAACTCTGCAAGCTGGAGGGACGGCGGCTGACGGCGGAGAACGTGGGCTTCGCCATCGGGCCGCGCATCAATGCGGCGGGACGCACGGACCATGCGGAGACGGCGCTGGAGCTTCTGCTGACGAACGACGAGCGGCGCGCGACGGAGATCGCCGCGCGCCTCGACGCGTTGAACACGGCGCGCCGCAGCACGGAAGCGGGGATTTCGAAGCTCTGCATGAAGCAGGCGGAAAGCCAGATGGAGTCGGGCGAGAATTCGCTGCTGGTGGTGGACGATCCGACGTTCCATCTGGGAATCGTCGGGATCGTCGCGGCGCGTCTCGCCGAGCGGTTCTACCGCCCTGCGATCGTTCTGCGCAGCGATCCGGACCTGGCGCGGGGCAGCGCCCGCAGCATCCCGAGGTTCGACGTTCACGAAGCGCTCGGCGCCTGCGAATCGATGCTGGAGGGGTTCGGCGGACACGCCGCAGCGGCCGGAGTGCGGATCGTCCCCGCGCGAATCGCGGAGTTCCGCACCGCGATCAACGAGTTCGCGGGAGAGGTGTTCCGCACGCGCGACATGACGCCGGAAGTCGACATCGACACGGAAATCGACGGCGACGAAATCTCGTGGGAGCTGTTCGGGGACCTGGCCCGCATGGAACCGTTCGGCGAGGCGAATCCCGCGCCGGTGTTTCTGCTGCGCAACGTCCGCAACGCCGGCGAACCGAGAATCGTCGGAACGAACCACCTGAAGCTCTGGCTCCAGACGGGCCGCCAGCGACGGTCGGCCATCGGATTCAACAAGGGTCACTTGATGGACGTGTGCGACTGCAACGGGTCCTCGTACGACCTGCTCTGCCAGCTGTCGGAGAACACCTTCCGAGGGGAAACGCGGCTGGAACTGACGATCGTCGACGCAAGAGCGGGAGAGGGTTAGGAGATGGGTGGTGGGTGGTGGGTGGTGAGTGGTGGGTGGTGAGTGGCGAGAGCCTCCCCGCACGGACCACGCGACGATCACGATCAACCGACAGCATTCGCCCTTTCGACGAAAACTCCCGACGGCCTCCTCTCCCTTCACCCCCCACGCACCACACGCAACTCTCTACTGCCAGTCCCCGCTGAGAACCATGCCGCTCCAGTGGGCGGGATGGGGGTATCGCTTGCGGACTTCGATCTGGGCGAGGCGAAGCGCTTCTGCGCGATCGATGGATTCGTCGCTCAGATTGCGGTAGAAGTGCTTGACGAGAACGGCGGTGGACACGTCGTCGACGCGCCAAAGCGTCGAGAGGACCTGGCGAGTTCCCGCGTAGACGAAGGAGCGGTTCAGGCCGACGACGTCGTCGCCGTTGCCGAGACGTCCGAGACCCGTCTGGCAGGCGGAGAGGGCGACGAGATCGGCGTCGAGACTGAGACCGAAAACCTCGTCCGCAGTCAGCTCGCCGTCGTTGTCTCCGTCGGAAGCGAGGCGGATCGCCGACATGAGCGGAAGATTCGGATCGTACGCCCCGTGGGTGGCGATGTGCACGATGGCGTAACGACCGATGTTCTTCGATATCCAGGTTTCGGTCGCCTCCGCGCCGGTGACGACGGTGGCGCCGGGGAACGTCAGACCGAGGCGTTCGGCTTCCTTCTCGGCGAAGGGCAGATCCAGGGCCTCGTCGCCGTAGTCCGGGTTGCCGATGGCGAGAATGCCCTCGCCGCGTTCCGCGCTGCGGCGGCCGAAGGTATAGCGCAGCACGCTGGCGCTCGGTGCGTGAAAGATCGCGAAGCGGTCGTTCAGCCAGCCCTCGTCCGCGCGCAGGGCGGCGAACGGCATGAGATGCAGCTCGCGGTGGGGAACGATGCCGATGCGGCGCGCGCCGCCGAGGTGCGGCAGAACGGGCTGCACCAGCCACGACGAGAGGATCGCGGATTCGGCGGTGACGCGCTCGAAGCTCTGGAGCCGCCCGCGAAACGCACCGATGCGCGAAGCCAGTTCGGTGCGCGACACCGGCACGCGCACCGTTTCGATGCGGTCGGGCGCGACGATCCATGCGATCAGTTCGTTCGCGGCGACGTGCCACGACACCAGGCGCGTTCCCTCGTCCAGCAGCGCCTGGATTTCCGCCAGGTCCACCGGTTCGACGGCGACGAAGGAGGAAAGCTGGGGATTCGCGGCGCGCAGTTCGACGAGGAAGTCCCCGTAGGCCTGGCGCGCAAGAGCGAGTTCGCGCGCGACGGCTTCGCGCTGCGGGCCCGAAAGCGGCGAGAGACGGCGTTCGAGCGTTTCGATGCGCACGCGCAGCTCGCTCTCGCGACCGAGGGCGTCGCCGTCGGCGATGCTACCGACGTCGATCCGGCCGTTGCCGAGAAGGTCGATGAAGTGGCGTCCGCGCGAGCGTTCGGAATACTCGAAGGCTTCGATGGAGCGCTCGTCGTCGAGCAGGAGGACGATCATCTCGTCGTAGAGGTCCTGCTTGTCGAGAAGGAAGCCGTCCTGGAACTCCTCGATGCGAATGGCGGCGCGCAGCGTCTCGACGATTTCGATGGCCTGGGCGAGAAGCTCCTGCGCGGAATCGCGGCGTCCGTTCTTCAGCTCCAGCAGCGCGCGTCCGTAGAGAGCGCGCCAATGCACCTCGGGCAGAGGGATGCTGGCCGATTCGGAGAGCGCATCGAGATAGTACTCGTGGGCTTCGGCGTCGCGGCCGAGT
>JAJFLJ010000263.1 GCA_021772755.1 Candidatus Sumerlaeota bacterium | reverse complement strand
CCGTAGCCGAACAGATACCAGTCCGTCCCCGCGTCGGCCGGCCGCGCCCGCACCCAGTCGTCCGCCAGCAGATACCCCGCGGAATCGTCCAGCAGATACCAGCCGTCCCGCGACAGAATGCCCTCGCCGAGATCGACGGGGCCCTTCACGCGGTCGAGCGTCGGGATCGTGCCCCCCAGGTTCTGCGTCTGTTTGCTCTCGGGCCGCCACGACACCAGGCGGTCGCCGGCGGACACCACGGCGGAGAGATTCTCGCGCGAAAACGGCCGTCCGTTCGGCGTGTACCGGATGCGAATCTTCCCCGTGTCGATCGTCACGGTATCGTCGGTGCGCTGAACGGCGACGTCCTCCGCCAACGCATCGCGCCCCGCCGCGAACATCGACGGCTCGTCCACGAATCGCCCGCCCGGATGGTATTCCATGCGCACGCATTCCGGCGTCACCACCGTAAACCGCGCGCTGCCGACCGTCACCGGATTGGCGAACGCCGTCGCCCCCGGCAACAACCCCAACGCCGCCAGCGCGACCCGCGCGGAACCCAGGGAAGATGGCCTCATGAAACCGTCCTCGTGCGAGAATTCGAAACCCGACCGCCAGCCTCGCGGCAGCCGGAAGAGAAGGCAACCGCCACGAGAACGATGCGGCGCCCAAGGAGATAAAACGCAGATAAAAGGGCGGAGGGGCCTACGCCAGTCTGCGAGCCGAGATGGCCGCATGTCTCGAGAGTCTGGCAAGAGAACTACAACGAAGACCGGCAAGCTCGGGTGTATGCCGGCAAACCCAGGACAGCATTTAGGTCGCACCGACCGACTACGGCTTCTAGGAAGCCACATCCAGCCACCAGCGAATCGGCTTGACTTGTGAAGACTAGGCTGACGAAGTGGTGATGCATGTATTCGGAATCGAATCTCGTGTGGAGAAGTGATCCATGGCGAAAAAGAAGCTTGGAACGTGGAAGGTGCAGCGCAAGAGTGATCGCGTTCTGGAAGTCACGCTGCCGGAAGGAATGAAGATCACTGGGAACAGCATCAATATCGAGGATCTTGTCGATGCAGCGAACCGGTACGAGGTTATGAAGGGCGGGGTTCCGGACGAAGGGGAGATTACTGTAAAATGCTGCCATGGCAATACAGCCATCGCCTGACAGTAGTTGACTAGTCGCCAAAGGGGGGCGCATTGCGCAAGGACTCGCTCCTCCCTGAGGCTTGATCTTGCGGCCTTGGTTGGATTCAAACTCGGCTAAGCTTGAACCGTTTACTGCCCGTTGTTCGCTCGGGACTTGTCCAATCCTCAAGGTAGGCAGAACAAGTATGCGGTTTTCCAAGTATGTTCTTGAGATTCCGTTGGATGACGACGAGGTATCCTTGGTTGGGCTTCACCTCAGAACGGCCATAACTCTCCCAAGAACAACTCTGATGGTCGTACGCGAAGCCCTCGAAGCAGGAGTCCCATTCGAGTCGAGTGTGGCATCTCTCGCCAACTTCATGGTGCGAAACGAGATGCTCGTTCCCGATGACGACGACGAACTTGATCGGATTGCACGCCGAACCATTGCCGCAAGAGCCGTTTCTGGTACGTTCACCGCCATCGTTGTTCCAACGATGCGGTGCAACCTGCGTTGCCACTACTGCTTCCAGAGTCATGATGATCACGGAAGGGAGAGCGCTCCGCTCTCTTCAGAAAGTACGCTGCTCGCCTTCTTGGCGCAGGAACTGGAGCAGAGGAATCTCAATCGTCTCCATGTTCGGTGGTTTGGCGGCGAACCGCTCTTAGCGCTCGACCAAATCGCCCGGTTCTCGCATGAAGTAGTCGATTATTGTGAGCGCGCCAAAAAGGAGTATACGGCAGATATTGTGACAAATGGAGTCTTGCTAACTGCGGATTCTGCTCTGCGATTACTCAGCTATCAGGTCCGCCATGTGCAGGTTACTTTCGACGGTGATCGGACTCTGCACAACCGCATCAGACGCGGAGATGGAGTCGCAGACTCGTATGGGGCGATCCTCGAGAATATCGCTTCTGCGCCACCCGAGCTTAAGATCAGGGCCAGAGTTCATGTCGCCCCCTACAACCTCGACGCCATTCCTCGTCTCCTGGACGATCTCGTTGCCAGTGGTCTCCATCGGAAGCTTCAGGCGATCTATTTCGCTCCTCTCTTCAACTACGACCAAACTTCCAAGGGTACCGCATTCGAACGGCAGGATCGCCTATTCCTGACCTCTCGGGATTTCGCTCACTTCCAAGTGCCTCTCCACAAGCGTGCTCTCGAGATGGGCTTCTCAATGGCCGATCCCCTTGAGGCCGACTATGGAGTATGTACCGCCCTCCGCGAAAACACAGTGGTTATCAACGCAGATGGAACTCTTGCCAAGTGCTACATGGACGCTGGAGATAGTGTGGAATCCTATGGGAATATCAGCGAGGGCATCCTCAACTCGGAGAATCTCGTCAAGTGGCGTCGCCAGTCGTTCCTGAAGGACTCTGAATGCCGGGAATGCACCATGGCTCCCGTGTGCCTCGGCGGCTGCTCTAAGGAGGTGCAAGATGGCGCCGACAAGGCGGTGATTTGCACCCCGCTCAAATACAACTACCGTGAACTACTCCGATTGCACTTGGACGATGGTCTCGGGCCGTGCGCAACGTAGAGCATTCTGACATATCCCGGCTCTGAGAGTCTGTGTAGAGACGGAGTCTTCTCTCCTATGACCCTACTATCTCCTGGCAAGCAACGCGGCCAGCCGAGCCGTTATCGGAAACCCAAGACGTTCTTCGATCCATAGGTACTGACCCGCAGGATTGACTTCCAGAAACACGTAGTCGCCACTTGGCGTGACTATCAGGTCATATGCTCCAAAGATCAGCCCCAAGCGGGAATGTAGCGAAAGGAGTCTGCTCGCCATTGCCTCGGGAAGTACGAAAGGCTCGTGAAGCACGGTATCTATCTCCCGACGCCAATCAAGAGCCGCTTCCCTAGACGCCTGCGAATGTATTTTCGCAGCGAACAGGTCGACACCAACTATTGTCACCCTCAACTCGAACGCCTTGTCGATACGCTCTTGGAATATGCTCGGAGCAAGTTTCAAGCTCGAAGGCATATCGGCAATCATGGCAGACGTAACATGCGTTGTATAGAGCATGGTATTCGGCGGTCGAAAAAACCAACTAAGCGATTTGAAAATGCCATGCCCGCCCAGACTGTCCAAGAAGTCCACGGCTTCTGTTGAATTATTCGTAATAAGCGTCTTGGGAATGGCCAGTCCAAGTCGGGTGGCTAAATGGAGCTGTTGCGGCTTATTCCTTCCAGGACAGTCAGAGCGGCGCGGATTCACCCACAGCGCATCGTTTGCGAGGCAGTTCGATAAGCCATCGAATACCTGAGACCACTCTCTATCTATAAAGGTCTTTTGAAACCAATCGATGTGCCGTTCGACGAAACGGAATGACGGTTTCACTCGGAAAAAGACGGAGTCTATTCCATCTAGCTCAATCGTACTGTGCTTACATTGTAGGTGGCCGCGAATACCGTTGGATTCGTAGGTGATCGACACATGTCCCGTGCTGAATCCCAGTTCCGCATCAAACACGTCATACGCTTCTCCCATAGAACGAAGATGGGAACAAACGTGGGTGATGTGGGGATCCGAAACCGATCCGATGACCAGCACACTCATTTTGACTATTCTAGATTAGAAGTCGACGTCCCCGTCGGCGTCGGCGTCCCCTCCTCCGAAACCGGTTCCTGTTCCCGTCGCCGTTCCTGTCACCTCGGGGCTATCGGACAGCTTAATAGGAGTCGCGAGTGCTTCGGCAAGCGGCTTGATTGTGACTTCCTGCCCAGTCTCGACCTCAAGAGTAACATGGACTTTGCGCTTTGTCATGGGTGATCTCCTGTGGTTATATCTTGGTCAGAATCGCGTCTTGCTTCGAACCCCCTAGCATTCACCAAAGAGATATGATTTGCTCCACCATTGCCAAGGTGGCTTGAAAAGAACTCCCCCTAGTCTCGAAGACCACTTGCCAACTTGTCATCATTACTCGACTCGCTGATTCGCATGTCAAGTGAAAGGTGCAGGCGCGGGGCGCCAATACGCTCAGGTCCCGCCCGCCCAACGCTCCACGCGAAGCGCAGTCTGGCTGGCGGTGCGGTTGTTTTATTGGGGTCGAAATGGTGGGCGGTACAGGAATCGAACCTGTGACCTCAGCGATGTCAACGCTGCGCTCTAACCATCTGAGCTAACCGCCCACGCGGGGGGCCTTGGTGTGCAGAAGGCACCCGGGCCGATGCAAGCCATTTTCGCGCCGGGTCGCCCTTGCCTTCCCGGGGGGCGATGGCGTCTGATCGTCCCGTCGGCGGGCCCGTGGCCGCCGGAAACTCTCTCTCCCGAGGTCGATTCATGAAGACCCTTCTCAAGATTCTGATCGCCGGCGCGGTCGTCGTCGTCCTGGCCGTCGCCGTGGTGGTTTTCCTGGTGGTCCGCAATCTCGACGGCATCGTCCGCAGCGGAACCGAGCAAGCCCTGGAATACGTCCTGCAGGTCCCCGTTTCCGTCGGCGGCGCCTCCGTCGAGGTATCCAGCGGCGCCATCGAGTTCACCGACATCGTGATCTCCAACCCCCAGGGCTTCAAGTCCGAGCACGCCATGGCGTTCGGCAAGGTCCGCGCCGAGGCCGACATCGCCTCCTTCCGGACCAACAATCCCGTCATTCACCTGATCCATATCTCCGGGTCCCACATCATCCTCGAGAAGTCCGCCTCCTCCTCCAACCTCCAGGTCCTGCTGGCCAACGCCCAGCGCCTGGCCGCCGGCGGCGAGGACGCTCCCCCGCCGGAGGACGAAGCCTCCGAAAAGAAGATGGTCATCGAGAAGCTCCTGATCGACGCCACCACCGTCGGCGTCCAGGTCCCCGTCCTCGACAAGACCTTCAACGTCGATCTGCCGGACGTCGAGAAGGAGAACATCGGCGGCGGCGAGGGCGAGCAGGTCACCCCGGCCGAAGCCATGCAGGAGATTCTCGCCATTCTGCTCGAACAGATCCGCGAGGCCGGCACCGGCATCCTCCCCGGCGACCTGCTGAACGACCTCGGCGACACCCTCAGGACCCTGCCGGCGGACCTGCGGGGCCGCGTCGGCGACACCACCGAACGCCTCCGCGGCACCGTCGATTCCGCCCTGGAGGGCGTGACCTCCGGCGGCAAGGAGAGCACCGACCGCGCCGGCGAAATCGCCGACGACGCCGCCGACACCATCAAGGGCATCTTCGGCAAGAAGGACAAAGACTGACTTTGGCTTGATCCCAGGCCGGACTTCGCCCATTTTCCCCGGTGAGGTCCGGCGAGGGCGCGCGCCGCCGGACCCCGGGAGGTTCCCGTGGAGTTCGGTGCGGTCCATTTCGGGTTGCTGATGGCGGGGCTGGTGATCGGGTACGGCTGCGGGTGGCTCGCCGGCCGGGCGGGCAGGAAGAAGAAGCGGACGCCCTCCCGCGCGTCGCACTCGCGGACCGACGTCGCGATGCTCAGGAACCCCCCCGTCAATTCCCTCGCCGAAGCCAGCAAGAGCGAGGTCTTCGCCCTGCGCGTCTGCCGCGCCGACGTCACCGGCCGCGCCCTTCATCCCATCGTCCACCACCTCAAGGACGTCGTCAGCGAATGCCGCGAACGCGGCGAGTACGGCCACCGCCTGCGCGTCGTGCCCATCGACATCGGCGAGTGGTCCGACCTGCGCGCCGACGACGCCGTGCTCGAGCACTTCGCCCGCATCCACGACGAGTGCCCCCATCTCCCCTTCTGGCTGACCGACGACGTCATCGAACACTATCTCGATTGCGTGTACCGGGGGCTGCGTCTGCGCGACGGCGAAGCGAAGGAACCCATGACCTGGGACCGCTTCCAGAGCGACGTCGCGAAACGCGCCGGCGAGCGCATCGCCCGCGACATGGACGGCTCGGCTCCGAAGGAACTCGTGGCGAAACTGATGGGCGAGGGCATGGCCAGGTTCGGGCTCTGCGTCGCGAAGCTCGATCCCATGCGAAACATCGACGCGCCGGCGGACGAACCGGCGGCGCGCGCCTAGAGTGGCACGGGCGTCCCGCCCGTGCGGAATCGACATGCACACCGGTTGGCTGGTGGCCATCGGCTATCGTGGATTTCCGAAGCGGGAATGCGCGCCTTGTCCCTTCAAGCGCAGCGCGCTTGGAGATGGTAGCCTCTGGTTGCCGCAGGCAACCAGAGGAAGGCGGACGTCCCAGACCGAACCGCAGCGCGGTTCGACATCTGCGCGCCTGTCTCGCGAACCAGCATCCGCGTACATGGCCGCACATGTCTGCACGCCGCCGATATCGAAGAAATACAGCTCCTGATGTACTGCTGCGAAATGCGGAGAAACGCCTAGCGCGCGATCCGCGCGGAATACACCGCGCCGGTCCCGCCCTCGAGCTGGTCGCTCGCGAACACCACGTGCACCGCGTCGCGGCCGACGGCGACGCGCGGCTCGGCGGGATGCGCGACGTCGGCGATGGCGTACTCCGTGTCGCCGACCAGCACGCGAATTCCGATGCCGCCGGAGCTTCCCTCGCGCCAGGCGAACGCCGGGCCGTCCAGCCCGTGCATGGCGTCGGGCTGCGTCTGGCGGCCCGAGGAACCGCTCAGCGCGCCCTCCACCGACCAGACGGCTTCCGTCCCGTCGATGCTCTCCACCCACACGGCGCCGGGATCGTCGTTCGCCTCGAACAGCAGCGGAAGTCTCTCCGCCGGAACCAGGTTCGCCAGACCGCTCTCCGCCGCCAGCCAGTCGCCCTCGCGGCGCACCGCCGACCGCAGCGCGAACCCGTCCGCCTCCAGCGCGTACCAGTACAGCTGCGCATCGCCGCGCGAAACCAGCGTCGGCAGAATGTCGTAGGAATCCAGAGCCGTCGAAACCGGAGCCACCGCCCACTTGCCGGACTCGCCGCGCACCGCCGTCATGATCGCGAACCGCCCGCCGCCGCCTTCCGACCAGGCCACGACGGGCCCCGCGTTCGAGGCGACCGTCATCGATGGCGACTCGATCCGCACCCGCGACGTCGTGACCGTTTCCACGCCGCCGCCGCCGGAACGAAACGCCAGCGTCGAGACGCCGTTCTCCAAACGCACCCAGGCCAGCGCCGCTTCGCCGCCGGCGAAGCGGAGAACCGGCTGCGTGCAGGCGCCACCCTCCGACGCGTCGACGACGAGCGGCGAAGACCAGCCCTCGTCGCCCGCGAGCGAAAGCGCGATGACGCTGCGGCTGCCGATCGCGCCGCTCCACGCGGCGCCCAGGCGGTCGTCCGCGGACACGGCGAGAGAGGGATCGGTGGAAAACGCGATCTCGTCGGAAAGCAGCGACGAGGACACCGCCACCGGTTCCGCCGGCGACAGCGTGCCAAGCGCGACGAACGCCGCGGCGGTGGCAACGGTCCTGGCCAGTATCGGCACGGCCTTCCCTCGATTCACGCGGGGGTGGGGGTCGATGCCCCCCTGGCCCTCCGCAGCCAGTTGGCGGCGCGGATCAGACGCGACCCGCGCATCCGCTTCATCTCGTCGCTCAGGCGCTGGATCTCGCGCTCGTGCAGATACTTCTGCCACGCGAATCGCCGCATCTGGCCGACGTAGTTGATTTCCTTCTGGAGGTGGTTGAACTCCGTCCACCCGTCCCAGAACTCCTCGCGCGTCATGTTCTCCGCCATGAAGGGGAACGTGTCGAAATCGAAGTTGTCGTAGGACACGCCGAGATAGCCGAAGTCCATTTCGTCGGCGACCAGGCCCTTGCGCTTCGCCTCGGCCCAGATCGGCGTGCCCGGCAGCGGCTGGAGCGGGCCGACGTTGCAGCGGTCGATCGCGTCGCGGTTGTGGCGCGCGAAGTCCAGCGTCTCCTGAAGGTCCGCGCGCGTCTCCGGCGGGCTGCCGATGATGAAGTTCGCGCCGATGGAGATTTCGTTCCGCGCCAGCACGTCGATGGCCTTCTGGTTGATTTCCGGCGTGACGCGCGTCTTCGTCAGGTATTGCAGGATGTTCTGGTTGTTGGACTCGAAGCCGAAGTCGATGTACTTGAAGTTCAGCTCCGCGAACTCCTCCGCCATCTGCTCGGTGATGAGATCGACGCGCGCGTAGGCGCGGAACTGGATGCCCTCGTGGATCCTCGTGCGGCGGAACAGCTCCACCACCTTGCGCCAGCGCCCGATGTGCCCGACGAACAGGTCGTCGAAGAAGTACACGATCTCCGGGTCGTAGCGTTCGCGGACGTATTCGATCTCCCGCGCGACGTACTCCGGCGTGAAGAACCGGAACCGCTTCCAGTGCAGCGAGCTCGAGCAGAACGAGCACTTGTACGGGCATCCCCGGCTCGAGATCATGTGGATCGTGTCGGTCGCCGGCGTCTTCCAGCCGTGATCGATCACGTCGCGGTCGGGATAGGGAAGGCTGTCGAGTTCCTTGATCAGTTCGCTCGACGGATTGACGACCACCTGGCCGCCCTCGCGCCAGCAGATGCCATCGATCTTTCGCAGGTCCGACGCGTCCGGTTCGCTGCGGGCGCGAAACAGCTTCACCAGGTCGGCGAAGACCAGCTCCCCCTCGCCGACGACGCCCACGTCGTAGACCTTCGGCAGCACGTGGGGAAGACTCGTGATGTGCATCCCGCCCAGAACGATGGGCACGCCCAGGCTCTCCTTGATGCGCGTCGCCAGCGACGTCGCGTGCGTGAAGTTCTCCGTCGTCGAGGAAACGCCGACGAGGTCCGGCTTCGAATCCAGCAGGGCCTCCACCGTGTGGTGGAAGCTCGTGGTGATCGTCGGGTCCTGCTTCTTCAGCCAGGCGGAAAGGTATCCGATGCCCAGGGGCGGCAGGCTGACCTGGTAGGGCGAACGCTCGTCGTACGCCGTGATGAAGGCGACGTGATAGCCGTTTCCTCGCGAAATGTTGGGGGCGGCTGCGGGTGCCATGACCGGCGGGGTTCTCCCTGGGCGGCTCGGGACGCACGCATCCCGGCAATCCCGTCAATCATGGGGGCGGCAGCAGCCGCACGTCAAGCCTCTCCGCCGAACGCCGCAAGGCCTGAACCCCCAACCCTCCGCGCCGCGCCACCTCGTCGTCCCCGCCCCGCGCCGAATCCCCCCCGATCCGCCGCCGAAAGACCCTCCCGCAGGGTGCCGAAGCGACAAAATCCAGCTTGCCGGGCGTTAGCGGCTGGTTTCCAATGACGAATCTCACTATCTCACCCACCCCCCAGGAGCACCACACCCATGAGAACCATTCGACACCAAAAGGGATTCACGCTGATCGAGCTGCTGATCGTCGTGGCCATCATCGCCATTCTGGCGGCCATCGCCGTCCCGAACTTCCTCGAAGCCCAGGTCCGCGCCAAGGTCTCCCGCGCCCGCGCCGACATGCGTTCCGTCGCTACGGCCATCGAAGCCCGCGCCGTGGACACCAACGGCGGCGAAGGCCAGATCTACGTTCTGATGCGCATGTACGCCGAGCCCGTCTTCCCTGCCCGTATGCCCGACGACTTTCTGGACACCGGTGGCCAGCGCCGATTCAACCAGGCGACTATGCCCATCGAACTCACGACGCCGATCGCATATATCACCAGTCTCTACAACGATCCGTTCAAGAACTCATCGTCCGTTCGGTACAATTCCAACGGTTCGCTCAACACGATTCCCGTCGTTGTTCCGGGAGACCAGACGACGCTGCACTACCGCTACGATAACATCAATCAGCTGACGTTCATGCCGGGCTTCGGCTTCGACGAACGGGACATCGCCGAGTACGGACAATGGCGCCTTGCCAGCATCGGCCCCGACAACGAGTTCTTCGGGTCCATCGCGCGCCGCATCTACGATGCGACGAACGGAACGGTTTCCCTCGGCGACATCATCCGTACGCAGGCCAGCTCGGAAGGCATCAGCACGGAATCCACTTCGGGAAGCAACTAACCGCTAGAGGCCGGTTTCGGCGATCGGCAGCGAGACCGCACAGGTCGTGCCGCCGTTCGCCGCCGGCCAGATTTCGATCAAACCTCGTGGGCTCCGTCGAACCGCGCTGCGGTTCCGACCTTCGTGCTACTGACCTGCGGTTGCCGCGTCCGCGGCAACCGCAGGCTATCATCTCCAGGCGCACTGCGCCTGTCCTGAGAAGCGACCATCCGCCTGCGCTGCACGAACGCCCCCCGTCTCTCGAATCCCCTCGAATACGCAGCCGCCCACGGACAATCGCACCCCGACGAGACCCGCCCAGCGCAGACGCCTCAGGCCCCGCGCCCCTGGATGATGACCGCCTGCCCCGGATGGCGAACGTCCGCGTACGCCGCCAGCGCTGCACGAACGCCCCCCGTCTCTCGAATCGCCTTTGATACGCAGCTCCCTCAGGCGCAGCGCGCCTGGAGATGATAGCCTGTGGTTGCCGCAGGCAACCACAGGAACCCAACGCCCGGGAATGAACCGCAGAGCGGTTCGACCATCCGTCTGCAAGCCCCCCGGGCTTCCGGATGGCGACTTCGCATGGACTGAAAACGCCCTAACCGCCGGTTTCGGCGATCGGCAGCGAGACCGCACAGGTCGTGCCGCCGTTCGCCGCCGGCCAGATTTCGATCGAACCTCCGTGGGCCTCGACGATTCGCCGCGTGATCGCGAGTCCGAGGCCCGTTCCACCCTTCCGCTTCGTGAAGAACGGCTCGAACGCGCGCTCCGCGTCTTCCGGCGCGATGCCCGGCCCGTCGTCGTGCACCGTGATCTGCACCGGCGCCCGCGGACCCGCCAGCTGACGCACCGTCAGGATCACGATCCCCGCGCCCCCGTCCTCCCCCGCGATCTGGCGCGCGTTCATCACGATGTTGAGAATCGCCTGCTTGATCTGGCCCTCGTCGGCCAGCACCGCCGGCGGCGTTCCCTCCACATGAAGATCGATGCGCACCGCCTCGCCCCCCTTCTTCCCGTGGGTGACGAACCCGACGACCTCCTCCGCGACGTCCTGGATGCGCACCGGTTTCATCTCCTGGATGTCGGGGCGCGCGAAGTCCAGCATCCGCCGCACGATGCCCTCGCAGCGCGACGCCTCCTTCTCGATGGTGGCGAAATCGTCGTGCCGCTCGTCGGTTTCCGGCACGGCCTTCTTCAGGTACTCGGCGTACGTCTTGATGATGCCGATGGGGTTGTTGATCTCGTGGGCGACGCCGGCGGCCATCTCGCCGAGAGCCGCGAGCCCCTCGGCCTTCACCAGCCGCTCGCGCACGCGAAGGACCTCCTGCTGCTGCTTGCCCACCAGGTTCACGATCACCACCGCCAGCAGCATCAGCCCCCACACGAAACCGACCCGCGCCATGAACGCCGCCCCCGTCACGTCCGTCTCCGGCGCCTGGCGCCAGAAGAGCGACACCACGAACAGCAGCGTCACCAGCAGCGCCACGGCGAGGTTCTCCGCCGTCGTCCGAAAGAGCGCGAAGCCGCGAAACACCAGCAGCAGATAGAGCAGATGATAGTCCCCGCCGACCGGCGCGGCGAGCGAGAGCGCCGGCGGCATCCGGCTGTCGAACCAGATCAGCGCCGTGATGAACGCCAGGTCCGCGAAGTACGACGCGTAGGCCATCGGGCGCACCTGGTCCGTCGCGATGCGGTCGCGCCAGAAGAACCACGCCAGGGCCAGAGTCGTCGCCCCGTACATGAAGAAGAGGCCGAACACGGCGGTGGGCGGCGGCGCCCAGTCGCGGTTCCAGAGCCAGTACACCAGCGAAACCGCCAGCATCCCGATCTTCATCGGCAGCATCGCGCGCGACTCGATCCGCGCCAGCCAGAGCGCGTAGTCCTTCTCGAAGAACCGTTCGGCCCGGCTATCCACGGGGGGAACCGGCTTCGCGGTCGAATCGCGCAGCGAAGCGGCTCGCTGCAGGACGTCCCGTCACGGCTCTCCGTCCTCTCCCGCGTCGCCACCCTGGAGGGACGCGATACCCTCGCGAGCCCCCTGAAGGACCTCCGCGACGAACTCGGGGCGCTGCTCCGCAAAGCGCGACTCCAGTTCCCCCATCCACTTCTCCGCGCCGGGCCCGTCGCCCGCCTTCACGGCGGTGGCGAGCTCCGTCAGATAGAGAACGATCTCGTCGGGGTGCTTCTCGAACTCCGCCGCCATCAGCCGGTCGGCGAACTTGCCGCCGGACACGCGGGACCGTACCGCTTCGATGACGTACATGTCCGGCACGGGAAGGAGAAACTCCCGCATGAGGACTCCGGCATCCTCCAGGTTCCGCCCCTCCGTCACATCGTCCAGCGGCGGGTGCTCGTCCGGCGCGGCGATGGTTTCGGCGGCTCCGACCTGGTCGAAGCCCCCCAGCCCGTTCTGCCGCAGGAAGGAATAGCTCCGCCTGGAGACCCCCTGCTGTCCGGCGACGGGCGATTCCTCGACGAAGACCAGCACGTCGCCCTTCCAGTCCACCGCATAGCGTCCCTGGGAAGAGCCGATGGGAACCGAAACGACGGGCTTGGAGGTCCGCAGTGCCTGGATGGAATGGAACTGTCCGGTGGGCCGTACAAGCCAGTAACCGGTGGACTTATACTTCTGGAGTGAAAGGACGAAACTGATCCCGAAGACCACGATCAGAACCAGCAGGACGACGGGGATGGCCCTTCGCATATCCATAGAGTGAATCCCTGAGAGTCCTCCGCAGGCCGGAGGGTGATGGTGAATCGTTGGCGGCGGCGACCGGGAGGGCGACGGCTTTTTCCATTGGACTTCGGTTAAACCTGTGGAAACGGGGACATTCCGCCTTGACCGGCCAATGCCGTCAACCTACCAAACTCGCCGCTTCCGGTCCGCCCGCGAAGCGCTTGGCCGCATTGCCATCCCCCGGTCGTTCCGCCGCCGCACGCACTCGCACTTCCCGCCGGTGGACACGGGGCCCTTTCGGCCCGGGTCGCAAGAACACCACATAAGGCTGATAAACCATGGCACGGAAGACCCCGCTGGAAAAAGTCCGCAATATCGGCATCATGGCGCACATCGATGCCGGAAAGACCACCACGACCGAGCGCATCCTTTTCTATGCGGGTCTGACGCACAAGATCGGCGAGGTCCACGAGGGCGCCGCCACGATGGACTGGATGGAGCAGGAACGCGAGCGCGGCATCACCATCACCTCCGCCGCCGTCCAGTGCTACTGGAAGGACTACGAGATCAACCTGATCGACACGCCGGGACACGTCGACTTCACCGTCGAGGTCGAGCGCTCCGTTCGCGTGCTCGACGGCGCGGTCGC
>JAJFLJ010000262.1 GCA_021772755.1 Candidatus Sumerlaeota bacterium | reverse complement strand
CGGCCCCGGAGAGACCGTCGTGCGGCGGCGACTGTCGCGGCGTTTCGTTCGTCACGTTCGGTGGTTCTCCTCGGTGCGCTCCGGCCCGTTCAGCCGTCGGCCTCCAGACTCTTCAGGTCCTCCGCCGCAGCGCGGATCCACTTGCGGGACTTGCGCTTCATCTCCGGATCGAGCTCTCCGGCGGAATGCAGCATCCGAAGCAACTCCCGTCGCGCCGCATCGCGGTCGCCGCTCTCCCGCAGGAAGCGCGCGTGGCGCACGACCGCTTCGGGAATCGAGTACTCCGCCGCCGCGCGCGCGAACTGTTCGACGGCGTCGCTGTCGCGCCCGGCCGACTTGTAGACGTTTCCCAGCGCCACCCGCGCCTCGCCCCGCGCGTACTTGGGGTCCTCGCCGACGACGTACTCCAGATGGCTCGCCGCCGCCTCCGACTGGCCGAGTTCCTGCCAGCAGGTTCCCGCCAGATACTGCGCCGCCAGGTCCTCCGGGTCGTCGTCGAGCGCGGGCCGCAGCGAGTCCAGCGCCTCGCGCCACCGCCCAAGCTGCGCATAGAGACCCGCCAGCTCGCGCCGCACGCCAGGAACGTCCCTGACCGCGAGGTCCGTCTGCACCTCGCGAAGACGCTTCAGCAACTTCACCTTCGCGTCGATGTGCCCCTTGTCCGAACCGCCCAGCTTGTAGTTCAGGAAGTAGAAGGGCGCGCTCGCGATGGGAATGACGGCCAGCGCCACGATCCATCCCCAGGGACGGTGCTTGCGCAGCGCGTCCACCAGACAGGCGACCCACCACGCGGCGAGCACCATGATCAGGAGCGGACGAAACAGGGCGAACAGCGTCATGGGCGAAGCCTCGGCCCGCGCGGGGCGGTGAGCCAAGCCGATTCGGGTTTGCGCCCCCGGCGCCCGGGCGTGAATAAGCTGGCTCCGATCCCGTAGGGACAGCGGCAGAACCCCAATCCTCTCCGGAGCCGTCCGACATGGGCCTGATGAACTTTCTTCGCGGCGAACTGATCGACATCATCGAGTGGAACCAGGAGTCCGCCAGCGACGTGATGGCGTGGCGGTTCCCCCGCAAGGACAACGAAATCAAGAACGGGGCGAAGCTCGTCGTCCGCGAGGGACAGAAGGCCGTTCTGGTCGACCGGGGCCTGATCGCCGACGTCTTCAACCCCGGCATGCACACCCTGGACACGAAGAACATCCCGCTTCTCTCGAAGCTCATGGGCTGGAAGCACGGCTTCGAATCGCCTTTCAAGTGCGAGGTCTATTTCGTTTCCACGCGTCGGTTCACGGACCTGAAATGGGGCACGTCGAACCCCATCATGATGCGCGACCGCGAGTTCGGCATGGTTCGCCTGCGGGCATACGGGTCCTACGCCGTCCAGGTCGGCGACGCGACGAACTTCCTGCGCGAGCTCATTTCGACGGACCCGCAGTTCGAGACCTTCGAAATCGCCGCCCAGATGCGCAACATGATCGTCACGCGCTTCACCGACGCGGTCGCCAGCAGCGGCATTCCCTGCCTGGACATGGCGGGGAATCTGGACGAGTTGAGCGACTTCTGCAGGAAGAAGCTCGGCGGCGAGTTCGGCGAGATGGGTCTGACGACGCCGATCTTCCTCGTCGAGAACATCTCGCTTCCGCCCAACGTCGAGGAAGCGCTGGACAAGCGCACATCGATGGGCCTGGTGGGGAATCTCGACCAGTACATGAAGTTCCAGGCGGCGACGGCTTTGGAGAAGGCCGCTTCGAATCCCGCCGATGGCGGCGCCGGCATGGGCGCGGGACTCGGCGTCGGCATGGGCATGGCGCAGCAGATGATGGGTTCCATGAACCAGGCGTCGCAGCCCGGCATGGCGTCGGGCGGGCCTCCCCCGCTGCCGACCGCCGTGCAGTGGTTCGCCGGCATCGGCGGCCAGCAGGCCGGGCCTTACGCGCCGGAGCATCTGGGGGCGGAAATCGCTGCGGGACGCGTCACGCCGGACACGGTCGTCTGGCGCCAGGGAATGGCGAACTGGACGAAAGCCTCGGAGGTGCCGGAAGTGGCCGCGATGTTCGGAGCCGGTCCCCCGCCGCTGCCGCCGACGCCCTGACGCGATGACGGAACACTATCCCAAAGTCTCCCCTCCGGGCGGCTCGCGGCGAAAGAAGAAGCCGCTGGAGTTCGCCTTCAAGCCGAAGCCCGAGCCGCCGAAGCCGACGGTCGAGGCCCATCCCGACGTGACGCAGGGGAAGAAGTTCCCCTGCGCGAACTGCGGCGGCGCGCTCAAGTTCGATCCCGCGCAGAACTCGCTGACCTGCGAGTACTGCGGCCACGTCCAGGATATCCCGAAGTCCGCCGACCAGGTCAGCGAACTCTGCTTCGAAACGTACTTCGAGAAGGGCGAGGTGGCAGAGGCGATTCTCGCCGGCGCGGAGGGCGAAACGCGCTGCGGGTCCTGCGGCGCCAGCGTCATGATGCCGGCCAACGTCAAGACCGAGGAATGCCCCTTCTGCGGGGGGCATCTGGAACAGCGCCTTTCCGCTCCGAAACCGGTGATGGCCCCCAGTGGCCTGCTCCCCTTCAAGGTCGAGAAGGAATCCGCCCAGGCGCACTTCGTGGAATGGGTGCGCTCGCGGTGGTTCGCCCCGAACGGCTTCAAGCGCATCGCGAAGCTCGACAAGCTGAAGGGCATGTACCTCCCGCACTGGACGTTCGACTCGATGACGTACAATTTCTACTCGGGCCAGCGGGGCGACTACTACTACACGTATGTCGGCACCGGGAAGAACCGCCGCCGCCAGCGCCGCACCCGCTGGACGCCGGTCGAAGGCAGCGTGAACCACTTCTTCGACGACGTGCTCGTCTGCTCCTCGACCTCGCTGCCGGAGAAGATGGTCGACGATCTGGAGCCTTGGGACCTGACCGAAATCGTGCCCTATCGCGGCGAGTATCTCTCCGGCTTCGCGACGGAGCGGTATTCCGTCAGCGCGAAAGAGGGCTTCGGCCGGGCGCGCGGCAAGATGGACGTGTACATCTCGCAGCTGGTCCGCGCCAGTATCGGCGGCGACACCCAGCGCGTGTCCTCCATCGACACGCAGGTCGACGGCGTGACCTTCAAGTACGTTCTTCTGCCAGTGTGGGTGGCGGCCTATCGCCACGCCGACAAGGTCCACCGGATTCTTATCAACGCGCGCACCGGCGAGGTCCAGGGCGAACGCCCCTGGAGCGCGGCGAAGATCGCGCTGACAGTCCTCGCGGTTCTGGCGGCGGCGGGCGGAATCGCTCTGGCCATGACGAGCTGACGCGCATTCGGTTTGCCAGTGTGCCAGAACCCGGCTCGAATGCGGGCATGTTTCTCGACCGCGTCATGCCCCGGATCGCCGACGACGACCCGGAACTCCGGACGAAACGGCTGCGCAGCTTCCAGGCGGTTCTCGCGCTGGCCGTGGGCGCGGAGTGGCTTGCCCGGTCGGGACCCGCCATCGGGGACCTGACGCAGACGCGACAGGTTCTGACGGTCCTGGCCGTGTTTCTGGTCGTCCCCTTCCTGCACCGGCGCCTGGCACCGTTTCGCGGGCTTTGCATTCTGCTGTTCACCTTCGCGGAAATCGCCGTGACCTTTCCGCGGTCGGCGAACCATTTCTGGCTGGCATTCCTGGTCAGCATCCCGCTGGCGCTGTTTCGCCCCGACGACGAGGAGGAGAGTCGGTGGGCCCTCGGCACGCTGCGGATCGTGTTCGTGGTCTGCATCTTCTACACGGGGCTGCAGAAGCTGCTGCACGGCTACTACTTCCGGGGGGAGGTGCTCGCGTTCTACATCTCGCAGCGCGAAACCTACCGCCCCCTGTTTTCCCTGATGATGCCGACCTCGGAGATCGAGCGCCTGGCGAGCTACTCCTACGTCGTCGGAGCGGGCCCGTTCACGTCCGACGCGCCGCTGTTTCTGCTCGCGTCGAACATGAGCTACGCCGGCGAAATGCTGCTTCCGCTGCTGCTGCTGTTCCGGAGGACGCGCCTCGCCGGGTTCGCGGGACTGATTCTTCTGATCGTCTCGATCGAGGCCGCCGCGCGGGAAATCTTCTTCGGCGTCTTCTTCCTGATGATCCTGTTTCTCTTCGCGCCCTCGGACTGGAACCGCAAGGCCTGGCCCTTCTTCGTGGCGTTCTACGTCTGGGCGATTCTGAACGAGTTCTCGATCCTGCCGAAGGTGACGATGTTTTGAGCACCGCCCTCCGCAAGCGCGTCGCGAGCGCCTTCATTCTGTTCGTCGCCGTCTGGCCGCTGGTCCACTATGGCCTCTGCCGGACGTTCGACATCAACCCCTGGAAGTTCAACGGCTTCGCGATGTACACGGTGCCCGTGCGCCAGATCGAACTCGTCTATGTGGGGATCGGGAACGGCCGGGAGGAGCGCATCGAGCCGTTCGAGCACCCCGCCCTGGCGAAGGAGGCGAAGCGGTTCCAGCAGGGAGTGTGGACGCTGGGCAGACTCTATCCCCCCCACTTGCTGGCGAACATGATCTTCGACGAATTCCCGCAGTACGACGAGGTCCTCGTCGTCACGGGGGTCTATCGCATCAACCGCGAAACGAAGCTCATGGACCTGGACCAGCGGCACTACCGGTACACCCGGCCCGGGAGAGACGCGGCGCATCCGGAGGAATAGTCCCGAACGTCGCTGGGCCTAGTCGTCGATCATGTGGCAGGCCATCGCGTCGCGAAGCTTCGGCTCGAACCACGTCGATTTCGGCGGCATCAGCCCCCCCGCGTCCGCGATCTCCATCAGATCGTCGATGCTGGTGGGGAACATCGCGAAGGCGATGGCGAAGGCCCCGCCGTCGACCAGGCGCTCCAGCTCTCCGGTTCCGCGAATGCCGCCGACGAAGGCGATGCGGGTGTCGGTGCGGGGGTCGCCGATCGCGAGGACCGGTTCGAGAACGCGCTTCTGCAGAATCGAGACGTCGAGATCGCCGACGGGATCGCCCGTCGCGGCGACGTCGTCCTTCCAGGTCAGCAGGCGCCACTTCCCGCCGAGATAGAACGTCACCTGGTTCTTGCGCGACGGCTCGTGCGCAGCGGGGGCTTCCGAGATGTGGGCGACGCGTTCGAGTTCCGCGAGAACCTGCTCCGGCGTCCGGCCGTTCAGGTCCCTGACGGCGCGGTTGTAGGCGAGAATCCGCATCTGGTCGTGGGGAAACGTCACCGTGAGGAACGAGTGCCAGGGCTCTTCGCCCGACCCGCCACGCTCGCGCGCGACGCGCGACGCCGCCGCGCTGCGGTGATGGCCGTCGGCGACATAGAGGGCCGGCACGCCGGCGAACTCCGCCTGGATCGCCGCGATGGCGGCGTCGTCGTTCACGAACCAGAGCGTGTGGCGGATTCCGTCTTCGGCGGTGAAGTCGATGTCCGCGTCGCGGCGCGTCTGCGCGTCCAGCAGCGCGTCGATGGAGGGCTTCGCGCGGTAGGTCAGAAAGACCGAACCCGTCTGGCAGCCCAGCAGACCGATGTGCCGCGTGCGGTCGTCCTCCTTGTCGGGGCGCGTCAGCTCGTGCTTCTTCACGATGCCCTCGTCGTATTCGCGGCAGCTGGCGACGGCCACGATGCCGAGCTGGGAATGGGTTCCCATGACCAGGCGGTAGAGGTAGTAGCAGGGCTTCTCCTCGCGAACGAGGACACCCTCCGCGATCAGCTCGCGGAGCTTTTCCCCGCCGCGCCGGTAGACCTCGTCGGAATGCGAGTCGGCGGAATCGTCGAACTCGATCTCCGCGCGCGTGACGCGAAGGAAGCAGTGGGGATTGCCCTCCGCCATGCGGCGGGCCTCCTCGGTGTTCATCACGTCGTAGGGAAGACTGCAGACGTTCTTGGCGTGCTTCGGCGCGGGCCGCAGGGCGCGGAATGGTTTCAGCGTGGCCACGGGGGGCTCCTTCAGGTGGTGGGAATGACTGCCGGCCGCGGCTCGCGGCCCGAAAGCTCCTTCGCCGCCTTCTGCAGCGCGGAGCCGATGACCTGGTGCATGTCGTAGTACTTGTACTCCGCCAGCCGCCCGCCGAAGATCGTCTTTCCGCAGGCGGACTCCATCTCGCGGTACTTCGCGAGAATCGCGCGGTCGGCCTCGCCGTTGACCGGGTAGTAGGGGCGGTCGTTGTCGCGCAGGCTGTACTCGCGAATGGCGACCGTCGTGTTCGGCGTGTGGCTCTTCTCCAGGTGCAGATGCTTCGGTTCGTGAATGCGGGTGTAGGGAATGTCCGTGTCGGCGTAGTTCATGACGCTCGTTCCCTGGAAGTCCTCCAGGTCGTGGCGCTCGATCTCGAAGCGCACCGAGCGCCAGTTCAGCCGCCCGTGCTCGTAGTCGAAGTACCGGTCGACCGGCCCCGTGTAGACCAGCTTGTCGCAGCGGCCGAGCCAGTGTTCCCGGTCCGCCATGAAATCCACGCCGGTCTCGACGGGGATGCCTTCGAGCATGCGCTCGAAGATCGGCGTGAAGCCGCCGACGGGGATGCCCTGGTAGCGGTCGTTGAAGTAGGAGTCGTGATAGGAGGTGCGAATGGGAAGGCGGTTGAAGATGCTGGTGGGGAGCTCCGTCGGCGAGCAGCCCCACTGCTTCATGGTGTAGCCCTTGAAGAAGGCCTCGTAGAGTTCGCGGCCGATCATGCCGATGGCCTTTTCCTCGAAGTTCGAGGGGTTCTCGATCCGGTCGCGCGCGCCGCGCGCCGCGATGAAGTCCTCCACCTCGCGCGGTTCGAGATTCACGCCGAAGAAGCGGTTGATGGTGCCCAGGTTCACGGGCATGGAGTACACGTCGCCGCGATGCGTCGTCAGGACGCGGTGCTGGTAGCGGTTGAACTCCGTGAAGCGGTTGACGTAGCGCCAGACCTCTTCGCTGTTGGTGTGGAAGATGTGCGTCCCGTACTTGTGGACGTTGATGTTCGTGTCTTCGAAGTCGTGGGAGTAGCAGTTGCCGCCGATGTGGTCGCGCTGCTCGACGACCAGGACGGAGCGGCCGGCCTCCTTCGCCTGCTGGGCGAACACGGCGCCGAACAGTCCGGAACCGACGACGATGTAGTCGAAGCGCTGGGTGTCGGAACGATTCATGGGTCCGGCGAAGGGGCGGCCGCGGGGCGCGACCGGCCGCGACGGTCAGTCCTCCTCCAGTTTGAGAACGGCCATGAAGGCTTCCTGCGGAATCTCGATGGCGCCGACCTGCTTCATGCGCTTCTTGCCTTCCTTCTGCTTGTCCAACAGCTTGCGCTTGCGGGAGATGTCGCCGCCATAGCACTTCGCGGTGACGTCCTTGCGCATCGCCGAAACCGTCTCGCGCGCCACGATCTTGCCGCCGATGGCGGCCTGGATGGCGACCTGGAACATCTGGCGGGGAACGATCTTGCGGAGCTTCGCGCAGAGCAGTCGGCCACGGTACGCGGCGTCGTCGCGGTGCACGATGACGGAAAGCGCGTCCACCGGATCGCCGTTGATGAGCACGTCCATCTTCACGAGCTTGCCGGGCTTGTACTCGCCGAGGTCGTAGTCGAAGGACGCATAGCCCTGGGTGACGGCCTTCAGACGGTCGTGGAAGTCGGTGACGACCTCCGAGAGGGGGAATTCGTAGGAGAGCTTCACGCGGTCGGTGCTGACGTAGGACATCTCGCGCTGGATGCCCTTCTTGCCCTGGGCCAGGCCCATGACGTTGCCCATGTACGCCGGCGGGAAGTAGACGTTCGCGACGATGTAGGGCTCCTCGATCAGCTCGATCTCCTGGGGGGAGGGAAGCCGCGCGGGGTTCTCCACCATGATGACCTCGCCGTTGGTCTTCGTCACGCGAAAGTTCACCGAGGGCGCCGTAAAGACCAGGTCCAGATCGTACTCGCGTTCCAGGCGCTCCTGCACGATCTCCATGTGCAGCATGCCGAGGAAGCCGGCGCGGAACCCGAAGCCGAGGGCCTCGCTGACTTCCGCCTCGACGTGGATCGCGGCGTCGTTGAGCCGCAGCTTCTCGATGGCGTCCTTCAGACCCTCGTAGTCGTCCGACGACGTCGGGTAGATTCCGGCGAACACCACCGGCATCGCTTCCTTGTATCCCGGAAGCGGTGACGGCGCAGGCTTGCGCGCGTGGGTGATGGTGTCGCCGACGCGAACGTCCTGGATCGTCTTGATGCCCATCGAGACGTATCCGACCTCGCCGCAGTCCAGGCCGTCCATCGCCGCCTGCGCGGGAGTCAGCACGCCGATCTCGAGAATCTCGTACTCCATGCCCGACTGCATGAAACGAACCTTCTCGCCCTTCTTCAGCGCGCCGTCCACGATGCGGACATAGCAGATCACGCCGCGATAGCTGTCGTAGGAGGAGTCGAAGATCAGCGCCCGGAGCGGCGCGGAGGAATCGCCCCGGGGGGGCGGGAAGAGTTCGACGACCCTGTCGAGGAGTGCGCGGCAGCCGTCGCCAGTCTTGGCGGAAACGGGGAGTGCCTTGTCGCCGTCGAGGCCGACGGACTCGGTGATCTGGCGGCGTGCTTCGTCGACGTCGGCGCTGGGCAGGTCGATCTTGTTGATGATGGGGAAGATTTCGACGTCGTTTTCGAGAGCGAGGTAGACGTTGGCCAAGGTCTGTGCCTCGACCCCCTGGGAGGCGTCCACCACGAGAACGGCGCCTTCGCAGGCGGCCAAGCTCCGGGAGACCTCGTAGGTGAAATCGACGTGCCCGGGGGTGTCGATGAGGTTGAGCTGGTAGATTTCGCCGTCGGGGGCCTTGTGGAAGAGGCGGACGGCCTGGGCCTTGATGGTGATGCCGCGCTCGCGCTCGATGTCCATGGAGTCCAGGACCTGGGCGCGCATCTCGCGGTTGGTCAGGGTTCCCGTCATCTCCAGCAACCGGTCGGCGAGCGTGGACTTGCCGTGGTCGATGTGGGCGATGATGCAGAAATTGCGGATTTTGCTGAAATTCTTCTCTGTCAAGAGGGGCAACCCGGACCGGACTCGCGGCAAGACCCGCGGGAGGCGGGAAGGTAAGCGGCCCCGCCCGGGGGAAGTCCAGTGCAAAGACGGGCCCGCGGGGCTTCACTGACCGCTTGACCGTCTTTCCCCCGATCGGGCCAAAGCGGGGGCACATGTTCGCGCCTGGCCTGATTCTCGACAACCTGCTGACGCCCCCCGTGCTCTTCTTCTGCCTGGGGATGCTGGCCGTGCTCGTGCGCTCGGACCTGGAAATCCCCCAGCCCCTGCCCAAGCTCTTCTCGCTCTATCTCCTCTTCGCCATCGGATTCAAGGGCGGCGTCGAACTGCACATCAGCGGACTGCACCGCGACGTCGCCACGGGGCTCGGACTCGGGCTCTTCCTGGCGTGCGTGGTCCCGCTGTACGCCTTCGCGATTCTGCGAACGAAGATCGACACGGCCAATTCCGCGGCCATCGCCGCGACGTACGGCTCCATCAGCGCCGTCACGTTCATCACGGCCGTCTCGTTCCTCGACAAGATCGGCGTGGCCCACGGCGGACACATGGTCGCGGCGATGGCGCTGATGGAGTCCCCCGCCATCATCTTCGGGGTTCTTCTCTACCAGCGCACGAAGAAGAACGGCGACGCGGACGAAACGGGGTGGAAGGAACTGCTGCGCGACGCGTTCTTCAACGGGTCCGTCTTTCTGCTGATCGGCAGTCTGCTCATCGGGCTGATTACCGGCGAGCCCGGCGGCGAGGCTCTGCACCCCCTGGTCCACGACCTCTTCAAGGGCGCGCTCTGCTTCTTCCTGCTGGACATGGGTCTGGTCGCCGCGCGCCGCATCCGGGCGCTGATGAAGGCCGGGGCGTTCCTTCTGAGCTTCGCGATCCTGGTCCCGGCGCTGAACGCCGCACTGGCGATCCTGCTGGCGAAGGTCTGCGGGCTCTCCGTCGGCGACGCGCTGCTGCTCTCGGTTCTGGCGGCCGGCGCATCCTATATCGCCGTTCCCGCCGCCATGCGCATGTCCGTTCCCGAGGCGAACCCCAGCATCTACGTCCCGATGGCCCTTGCCATCACGTTCCCCTTCAACGTCATTCTCGGCATTCCGATCTATCTCTCCATCATACAGGCTCTCTGGAAATGACCGAACAAAAGGCAACCGCCACCCGCCCCGTCAAGAAGGTCGAGATCATCGCGGCGACCGTCGAGGTCCGCAAGGTCCTCGAGCTGCTGGAGGAGCTCGGCGTCTCCGGCTATACGCTGATCCGCGAGGCGGAGGGCATGGGCGATCGCGGCCACCGCCTGGCGGACGAAGTCACCGACGTCTTCACCAACAGCTACATCATGGTCTGCTGCACGCCGGAGCTGGCGGAGAGGATCAGCCACCGCATCCAGCCCCGCATCAAGAAGTACGGCGGCGCATGCATCGTGTCGGACGCCGTGTGGGTGAGACACCGCGACGAGCGCTCGGAGCGCGACGAGCCATAGAGGCCCGTCGCGGACTTCACTCCACGCCGTCGAACGTGTAGGGCCTCATGAGCTGTGCGAGCAGTTCGCGCACCTTGTCCGCAAGCCCCTCAAGCGGAAGCTCGGCGGGCAAGCCCTCGGGCGGAGCGGCGATGCGATAGCGCATTTCGGCGACACCGGCTGCCACGTTGCGTTTCGAGAAGATCAGGCGAATCGGCGCGCCGACGAGATCGGCGTCGGCGAACATGAAGCCCGCGCCGACGCTGCGCGCGTCGAGCAGCGGATCCATGCCGGCGGCACGAAGTTCCTCATAGGCTTTCCGCGCCGCGTCGGCGATTTCCTCGTTCTTCGCCTGGAGGCAGCAAATCTGGACCTTGTAGGGCGCGATGGAGACCGGCCAGATCGGACCGTTCTCGTCGTGGCTCTCCTCCACCACCGACGCCATCGTGCGGCCGATGCCGATGCCGTAGCAGCCCATGACGGGTTCGCGCAGCGTGCCGTCCTCCTCGTTGTACTGGAAGCCCATCGCCTTGGTGTACTTGTCGCCGAGCTGGAAGATGTTGCCGATCTCGATGCCGCGCTTCAGTTCCAGCGGCTTGCCGCTGAGGGGGCAGGGGTCGCCTTCGACGACGTCGGTGATGTCGGCGACGATGCCCCCCTGCATGTCGCGTCCGAAGTTGAAACCCGTCCGGTGCCAGTCGCGCCTGTTGGCGCCGACGATGAGGTTGGGGGACTTCACGACGGACTCGTCGAACACGAGCACGACCTTCTCCGGGTCGAGACCGACGGGGCCCGCGTAGCCCGGCACGCTTCCGGCCGCGGCGAACTCCTCTTCCTGCATCGCGCGAAGATCCGGCGCGCTGGCGGCCTTCCTCAGCTTCGCCTGGTTCACCTCGAAGTCGCCGCGCACGAAGGCGAGGACCGGCTGCGTCCCGTTCATGAACGCGACGCACTTGCACGCGTGCCGCGCGTCGGAGCCCAGGAACGCCGTGACCTCGTCGATGGTCTTCTGGCCGGGGGTCTCGACGTCGCGGAGGGGCTGCGGCTCCTCGTCGCTGGCGTAGACGCGCGCCGCGGCGGCGACCTCGCGGTTCGCGCGGTATCCGCTCTCGGGGCAGACGACGAGCGTGTCCTCGCCGATGGGCGTGACGAGCATGAACTCGTGGGCCACGCTGCCGCCCATCATGCCGGTGTCGGACTCGATGTCGATGACGTCGCGGAGGCCGACGCGCCTGAAGATGCGTTCGTACGCGTGGTGGACCTTCTTGTAGTACGCGTCCAGGTCCTCGGGCGTTCGGTGGAAGGAATAGGCGTCCTTCATGGTGAACTCGCGCACGCGGATCAGCCCGGCGCGGCTGCGGGGCTCGTCGCGGAACTTCGTCTGGATCTGGTAGAGCATGCAGGGAAGCTGGCGATAGCTGTCGATGTTGCCGCGGGCGACGTCGACGACGACCTCCTCGTGGGTCATGTTGAGGACGTAGGAGTGGTCGGTCCGGTCGGTGAAGCGGACGAGTTCGTCGCCGATGGCGTCCCAGCGGCCGGACTCCTGCCACAACTCGGCCGGCGAGGTGACGGGCATCAGGAGCTCCTGCCCGCCGACGGCGTTCATCTCCTCGCGAACGATGGCCTCGACCGCCGCGCAAGCGCGCCACGCCAGCGGCAGCAGCGAGTAGATCCCCTGGCCGATCTGGCGGATGTAGCCACCCCGCAGCATCAGACGGTGGCCGGGGGTCTGGGCGTCCTTGGGGTCGTCGGGAAGACGCTTGCCGAGAAGATGTTCGATCAGCACGAAGAGGGCTCCGGAACGGCGGGGTGGCGCGCCGTTTCGACCGGCGCGGGGGCAGACAGTCGAGAGAGCGCGCGGGCGTGTCAAAGGCTGTCCTTGCCCGGTGCGTCGCGACGTCGCGACGCTTTGGCCGCGTAGCGCCCCATGACCGCTTTTCCGGACCGAATCAAACCCCAGAACCTCTTCCTTGCGGGACTCCATCTCGTTCTCGCCGCGCTTGTCCTCAACCCGGTCACGGTGGCGGCGGCGTTCTCGGCGCAGGGGCGGCTCTCCGCCGGCACAACCCTGACCCTCGGACTCTTCGCGGCCGGATTCGCCGTGACCGGTCTTCTGCTGGCATGGCTTGGTATTCGACGCGGACGAAGAGGCGTCTTGGCCGCCGGAGGCGCGACGATCCTCCTTCTGTATCTCCTCCTTGTCGTCGGCGCGGACTTCCTCCTCGGCGCCTTCTCGCCCGTCCAGGTCTCGGGTCGGCTCGACGTTCCCGCCGCCGAGGTCTACGGATGGGCCTATGCGCCCTTCCAGGAAATCACGGTGCTGAATCCCGACACGGGCGAGTCCCACTCCGATCGTGCGAACTCGCAGGGATGGCGCGACACGGAGCACGATCCCGCAGGCGACAAGCCCCGTGTTCTCCTGCTGGGGGACAGCCAGGTCTTCGGCTTCGGCCTCGCGGCGACGGACACCATCGGACGCCATCTCGAAGCGGAGCTTTCCGGCGCATACGACGTCGTTTCCATGGGCATGTCCGGCTTCAGCACGGACCAGCAGCTTCTTGCTCTCCGCCGCGAGGGCCTCGCCTGGAACCCGCGCCACGTCATCGTGCTCTTTACGGCGGGCAACGACGTGATCGGCAACATCAGCGACACGGAGATGCTCTTCACGTCGCCGAAGCCCCGCTTCGACCTGGTCGGCGGCGAACTGCGCGAGATTCCCTTCAAGGGCCGCCGCCCCGGCATTCTGCGGCGGTTCTTCGGGCGAAGCCACATCTGCCGCACCGTTCGCCTGGTCTGGGCGATGAAGACGACGCCGGAGCAGAACTTCGCTTTCGTGGCGATGGGGGGCGACAAGACCCTCGACCCGGAGCAGTTCGTGCAGCTGGAGCAGGACATCGAGGCGGATCGCTCGCAGATGTCGGCGTTTCGCCCGAAAGAGGAGTGGTCCCCCAGACTTCAGAATGCCTGGGACGTCACGCTCGCGCTCCTTCGGGAAATGGACGAGCTCTGCAAGGCGTCCGGCGCCACGTTCACCGTCTATTCCAACTCGGCCCTTCCAGGTGCGGAGCCGGAACGGCTCGAGGTCGGAGAGAATACGTACCGCCTGGAGCCGGACCTTCCCAACGTCGTCCTCCAGGAATTCGCCAGCCGCACCGGCGTGCGGCTGCTGCTCAACAGCGAGTATCTCGACACCAACGGCGACACGCTGCGGTTCGAGACCGACCCGCATCTCAACGCTCTCGGCACGCACGCCACTGCGGAACATCTCGCCGAATACATC
>JAJFLJ010000261.1 GCA_021772755.1 Candidatus Sumerlaeota bacterium | reverse complement strand
GACGCAGGCCGGCGACGTGTCGGCGTACATCCCGACGAACGTGATTTCGATCACCGACGGGCAGATCTACCTGGAGCCGGACCTGTTCTACAAGGGCGTTCGCCCGGCCATCAACGTCGGTCTGTCGGTGTCGCGCGTGGGTGGCGCGGCGCAGACGAAGGCGATGAAGAAGGTGGGCGGCAAGCTGCGCCTGGAGCTCGCGCAGTTCCGCGAGCTGGAGGCGTTCGCGAAGTTCGGCTCCGACCTGGACAAGTCCACGCAGCAGTCGCTGACGCGCGGCGCGCGCCTGGTGGAGATCCTGAAGCAGGGCCAGTACGTGCCGATGGCGCTCTCGAAGCAGGTCGTCCAGATCTTCGCCGGCACGAACGGCTACGCCGACAAGATCGAGGTGGAGGACACGCGCGCGTTCGTCGAGGGACTGGCGAAGCACGTCGGCGAGAAGTACGCGGACGTTCTGCACGCGATCGACGAGCAGAAGACGCTGGACGACGCGACGACCGAGAAGCTGCACAAGGCGTGCAAGGAATTCGCGGAAGCGTTCGCGAAGAACTGACGACCCGGAAGAGCCCCGGACCCCTCTACGGACCCGATTCATGGCCAAAGGCATCAAAGAGCTTCGTCTTCGCATCCGCTCCATCAAGGGAACGAAGAAGATCACGCGCGCCATGGAGATGGTGTCGGCGGCGAAGCTCCGCCGCGCGCAGCAGGAGATGAACGCGGCGCGGCCCTTCACGCGCAAGCTGCAGGTGCTTCTGGGCCGGCTGGCGCTGAGCCCCACCGCGCAGGAGCACCCGCTGTTCGAGGTGCGCACGGAGGAGAAGCTGCCGGCGCTGCTGCTCTTCGTGACGTCCGACCGCGGTCTCTGCGGCGGTTTCAACGCGAACCTGGCGAAGGCGGCGGAGCGCTATCTGCGCGACAAGCCGGACGCGCAGCTGTACTGCGTCGGCCGCAAGGGCTACGAGTACTTCCGCAAGCGCATTCCGGAGCGGATCGTCGGGCATTCGCTGGACCTGAACACGAAGCTGGACGGCGAGACCGCCGACGGGATCGGCAACTTCCTTCTGGCGCGGTTCAACGACCGCGCGGTGGGGGAGGTCGACATCATCTCGGGCGAGTTCGTCTCCGCCTCGACGAACCGGCCGCGGCGGCAGCGGTACCTGCCGCTGGAGGCGAAGGCGTTCGGGCTCTCCGACGAGGAGGCCGCGAAGCCGATCGACTACCTGCTGGAGCCGTCGCCGGAACGCGTCTTCGACGCGCTGCTGCCGACGTATCTGCGCAGCGTGATCTATCTGGCGCTGGCGGAGTCGTTCACCTGCGAGCACTCCTCGCGGATGCTGGCGATGAACGCGGCGACGAAGAACTGCGACGAGCTGGGCGACAGTCTGACGCTGCAGATGAACAAGGCGCGCCAGGCCGCCATCACCACGGAAATCATCGAGATCGTCAGCGGCGCCGCGGCGCTGGAAGGCTGACGGAAGAAACGAACTGCAAACCCGATCCTCGCGGAAGGTTGTCAAGAGCATGAGCCAAGGCATCATCAAACAGATCATCGGACCGACGGTCGACGTGGAGTTCCACTCCGACGCTCTGCCGGCCATCTACAGCGCCCTTCACATTCCGATCGCCGGGCAGGAACGCCCCCTGGTGATCGAGGTGGCGTCGCACATCGGCAACAACGTGGTCAAGTGCGTCGCCATGGAATCGACCGACGGCCTGGTCCGCGGCATGGCGGTCATCGACACGGGCGCCCCCATCATGGTGCCGGTGGGCGAGCAGGTGCTCGGCCACATCTTCAACCTTCTCGGCGAGCCGCTGGACGACCGCGGCGCGCTGCCCAACCCCGAGCAGCGCATGGCGATCCACCGCAAGGCGCCGGATTTCGCGGACACGCTTCCCGCGACGCAGATCCTGGAGACGGGCATCAAGGTCATCGACCTGCTCTGCCCGTACGCCAAGGGCGGCAAGATCGGCCTGTTCGGCGGCGCCGGCGTCGGCAAGACCGTCGTTATCATGGAGCTGATCAACAACATCGCGCGCGGCCACGGCGGCTACTCGGTGTTCGCCGGCGTCGGCGAGCGCACGCGCGAAGGCAACGACCTTTGGAACGAGATGAACGAGGCGGGCGTCATCGTCGACCCCCGCGAGCCCGAGAACGCCGGCAAGACGTCGAAGGCGGCCCTGGTGTTCGGTCAGATGAACGAGCCGCCCGGCGCGCGTCTTCGCGTCGCGCTCTCGGCTCTGACCATGACGGAGCACTTCCGCGACGAGATGGGCCAGGACGTGCTTCTCTTCGTCGACAACATCTTCCGCTTCTCGCAGGCGGGTTCCGAGGTGTCCGCGCTTCTCGGGCGCATGCCTTCGGCGGTGGGATACCAGCCCACGCTGCAGACGGAGATGGGCAACCTTCAGGAGCGCATCACCTCGACGCGCAAGGGCTCGATCACGTCGGTCCAGGCCGTGTACGTGCCGGCCGACGACCTGACCGACCCCGCGCCGGCCAACACCTTCGCCCACCTGGACGCGACGACGGTGCTCAACCGCGCCATCTCCGAGCTCGGCATCTATCCCGCCGTCGACCCGCTCGACTCGAACTCGCGCATCAAGGACCCCAACATCGTCGGCGAGCGCCACTACCGCGTCGCCGAGGCCGTCCAGCTTCTGCTTCAGAAGTACAAGGACCTTCAGGACATCATCGCGATCCTGGGCATGGACGAGCTTTCCGAGGAGGACCGCATCGCCGTCGTGCGCGCGCGCAAGGTGCAGCGTTTCCTCAGCCAGCCGTTCTTCGTCGCCGAGCAGTTCACGGGCCGCGAGGGCAAGTACGTGGAGCTGGAGGACACCATCGCCAGCTTCGAGCGCATCCTCTCCGGCGAGTTCGACGACAACGAGCAGTACCCCGAGCAGGCGTTCTACATGTGCGGCGGCATCGAGGAAATGATCGAGAACGCCCGCAAGATGACCGCCTGACCGACCGACTTCCGAGGACCCGCGACCGAATCCCATGGCCGACTTCCGACTGCAGATCGTCACCTCCCAGCGCACCGTCTTCGACGAGAGCGTGACCGCCCTGACGCTTCCGGGCGAGAGCGGCTACTTCGGCGTGCTGGCCAACCACGCGCCGATCGTCTCGGTGCTGAAGGCCGGCAAGGTGACGATCCGCCGCGCCGCCAAGGAGGACGAGGTGGAGATCTTCGGGGGCTTCCTGGAGATGTCCAACAACGTCGCGACGCTGCTGGCCGAGGAGATCAAGGGCATGGAAACCGTCGCCGGGGCGAAGACGGGCAAGGAAGAATAACCCGGCGGAGGACGGCGCAAACAGCTTCCGCTTGAGCCCGGCATTGCCGGGCTCTCTTTGTTTCGGAGAATGCGAAATCTCCAATGAGAATCCTCTGGCTTACGGCCCGCTTCCCCCTGCCGCCCATCAAGGGCGACCGCCTGCGCTCGTATCATCTCATCACGCGCCTCGCCAGGCGTCACGATATCGATCTCGTGACATTCGCGACGGCAGAGGACCGAAAGCACTTCGGCGAGATGCGCGGGTACGTCGGTCGGCTCGTCGCGATTCCCTTTTCGCGCGCCTGGCGCTGTCTCGGCATGCTGCCGCGCGCGATCGGAAGGCTTCCGTTCCAGGTTTCGCTCCACCGCTCCGCCGCCTTTCGGCGCAAGGTTATAGAAATGCACGCGGCGAGCGGCTACGACGCGGTCATATGCACTACGCTGCGAATGGCCGGGAATCTCCCCGAAGGGCTCGATTGCGCTCTGATCGGCGACTTCATCGATTCGATGACCCTGAACTTCTCGAACCGTCTGCGGCGGGAGAAGGGACCGTTGCGGATGATCGTGCGCGAGGAGGTTCGCCGACTCGCCTCCTACGAGAGGAAGGCCGCCGACCGCTTCG
>JAJFLJ010000027.1 GCA_021772755.1 Candidatus Sumerlaeota bacterium | reverse complement strand
CCCCCAACGCGGAAGCCCTGCGATTCATTCTTCGAGAGGTCGCGCCGGAACTTCCCCAGGCCGATTTTCTGATCGCGGGGAAAGTCTGCGGGTCGGTTCCCGGCGCGCCCGCGAACGTTCGACTCCTCGGCCTCGTGCCCGACGAAACCAAAGCGGACCTGTTGGCCGGTTGCGACGTCGCGCTGAACCCGATCTTCGGTGGAAGCGGCACCAATCTGAAGATGATCGAGTTCCTCGCGGCGGGACTGCCCGTCGTGACGACGCCCGTCGGCGCGCGGGGGCTTCGCCTCTCCAACGGAGAGCAGGCCGTCGTGGTGCCGCCGAAGTATTTCCTCCGGGCCATCACCGACCTTCTCTCCGACGATGCCCGAATCGCGTCCCTTCGCGCCAACGGTCCGCGCCACGTCCACGATCACTACTCCTGGGACGCCACCGGTTCGTCGCTCTGCGATCTGCTGGAGCTCAAGCTCTCTCCGCGCGTTCTGATGCTGAACGACTATCCCATGACTCCCGCCACCAGCGGCGGAAGGATTCGCCTGGAAGCGCTCGGCCACCGGCTCGCCGAAGAGGGCCGCAAGGTGACGCTGCTGACCCTGACCAAGGCCGCGCACGGACGTCACCTGATGCACGCGCCGAACTTCGAGGAACTCAACGTGCGCCGCTCGGGCCTGCACAACGCGATCGACCGCCTCCTGGCGCGCCCCGGAGAGATCGCCGTCGACGACGTGACGGCCGCCGCGTTTCCCAAACTCACGTCGGACTTCGCACACGCACTGCGCCGGGAGTCGCGGAACGCGGCGGTGCTGCTTCTCGACCACTGCTACATGTCGGTTCGCGCCGGGGGACTCGCCGGGCGGATTCCCGTTCTCTACGAGTCCCACAACGTCGAGTCGTTTCTGAAGCGCGACCTGTATCCCGAAGGCCCGGTCGGCAACTGGCTGAGACGGGCGGCGGAAAAGGCGGAGCGCACCGCGCTGCGCATTGCCAAGGCCGTGACGTGCGTGTCGGAAGAGGACCGTCGCGTCTTCATCGACCGGTTTGGCGCGCGGCCCGAATCCATCGAGGTTGCGGAAAACGGCGTGCGCTGTCCCGCCGAGGAACCCGTCGCGATGGCCGACCGCCCCCGGCTTCGCAGGCTCGTAGGCCTTGGCGGTGAGCCGACCGCGCTCTTTCTCGGCAGCGGCCATCCGCCCAATGCCGACGCGGCGCGGTTCGTGTGGGACGACCTCGCGCGCGCTTGTCCGGAAATCTCGTTCGTGGTGATCGGAGCGGTGTGCGGCTGGTTTCTGCACGACCGCATGCCGGAGAACGTCGTGCTGATGGGCGAGGTCGGAAGCGATGCGAAGGCGTTCTTGCTTCAGGCGGCGGACTTCGCGCTGAATCCCGTGATGCAGGGCGCCGGATCGAGCCTGAAGGTCCCCGAGTATCTCGCCGCCGGTCTCCCGGTCGTCAGCACGGAAATCGGCGCGCGCGGATTCCTCCGCGAGGCGGGCGAAACGATCCACATCCGCCCCCGCGCGGAATTCGCCGCGGAGTCGATGGCGCTTGCGAACGACCCCGTCCGGCGCCAGAGTCTCTCCGATGCGGGCCGCAAGCTCGCGCTCGAACGCTACGACTGGTCGGTGACGTTGAAGCCGCTGCTGCGAACCATCGACGGAATGCTCTCGGAATCGCACCTTCCCGCCCAGGGTCGCGCCGCTTCCGTCGCGGAAGGTTCGGCGCGGTGAGCGCCTCCCCGCGCGCGGTCGTTCTTTGCGGTGGCAAGGGCACGCGCCTTCGTCCGTACACCACCGTGCTGCCCAAACCGCTCATGCCCATCGGCGACCGCCCCATTCTGGAGATCGTCATCGACTCCCTCCGGCGCGGCGGAATCGCCGACGTCACGCTTTGCGTCGGGCACCTGGCGGAACTGATCCAGGCTTTCTTCGGCGATGGCGGGCGCTTCGGCGTCTCCATCGAATACGCGATCGAGGACAAGCCTCTCGGCACCGTCGGCCCGCTCGCCTTTCTGGAGAATCTCGGCGACGACTTCCTGGTTCTCAACGGCGACATCCTCACGGACCTCGATCCCATGTCGGTGTTTCGCCACCACGTCGCAGGCGATGCCGAACTGACCGTCGCGACCTACGAACGCGAGGCGACCGTCGATTTCGGCGTTCTCTCCACGGAGGAAAGCGGCGACCGCGTCGTCGGCTTCGTCGAAAAGCCCACCCGCAGGTACGAAGTCTCGATGGGTCTCTACGCGATGAACCGGCGCGTTCTGGAACTCTTCGAGCCCGGCGAGTATTTCGGCTTCGACCATCTCGTGCTGAAGATGCTGGAGCGGGACCGCATCGTGCGTCGCCTGCGCCATACGGGACACTGGCTCGACATCGGCCGCCTCGACGACTACGAGGCGGCGCAGTCGGCGGAATGGATGTAGGATGACTTCGATCTCCGGAAAGCGCGTGCTGGTCACCGGCGCGGGCGGGTTTATCGGCAGCCACCTGACGGAGGAACTCGTCCGTCGCGGCGCGGACGTGCGCGCCTTCGTGCACTACGACTCGCGTGGAACACGCGGGTGGCTCGACGAAACCGAACCCGACGTCGCGAAGGAAATCGAATTCGTCGCCGGCGACGTCATCGACGCGGGGCGCGTGCGCGATGCCGTTCGCGATCGCGACATCGTCTTCCATCTCGCGGCTCTGATCGGCATTCCGTACAGCTACTGCGCACCGGAGTCCTATGTGCGAACGAACGTCGACGGGACCATGAACGTCCTGAACGCCTGTCGCGACGAGGACGTCGATCTTCTCCTCCACACCAGCACGAGCGAGACCTACGGCACGGCCCAATACGTTCCCATCGACGAGAAGCACCCCCTCAGCGCGCAGTCCCCCTACGCGGCGACGAAGACCGCCGCCGACCAGCTCGCGCTGAGCTACCATCGCAGCTTCGAGCTTCCCGTCGCGATCGTCCGGCCGTTCAATACCTTCGGCCCGCGCCAGAGCCTCCGCGCCATCGTTCCGACGGTGCTCGCCCAGCTGCTTTCGGGATCGGGCGTGATCCGCGTCGGCTCGACCCATCCCTCGCGCGACTTCAACTACGTCTCCAACACGGTCGATGGTTTCGTGGCCGCCGCCCAGGCGCCGCGCGAATCGGTCGTCGGCGAGACGTTCAATCTCGGCAGCGGAGAGGAGATCGGTATCGGCGATCTCATCCGACTCTGCATGAAGGTCACCGGGCGCGACGCGGAGATCGTGACGGAATCGGAGCGAATCCGCCCCGAGAAGAGCGAGGTCGAACGCCTGCTTGCGGACACCTCGAAAGCGGCTGCCGCGTTCGGTTACAAGGCGAACGTATCGCTGGAGGAGGGCCTGCGAAGGTTCGCGGAGTATCTCTCCGGCAACGTCCCGCTCCGCACGGGGGAGGACTACGCGGTCTGAGACCTGCTTCCCCGCCCGCGCGATTGCCCTTGAGCGACGGCGCGGCGGATGTCAGGAACCACATCCATTACGGAGGCCACTGCCGATGGCGACGAAGACCAGGACGGATTCGATCAAGACGGAAGCCCACCGCATCGTCGATTCGCTTCCCGACGGCGCAACGTGGGAGGACCTCATGGAACGCCTCTGCGTGCGCGAGGCCGTCGAGCAGGGATACCGCGAGTCCGAGAAGGGGCTCGGGCGGTCGGTCGAGGACGTCCGCGAGTCGTTCGGCCTCGATCCGTGAAGGTCGTCTGGACGCCGGTCGCGGAAGGGCAACTGCGCGCGATTCACGGCTATCTTTCCCTCACGTCCGCGCTCCGCGCGAAGCGCATCGTCGACCGGATCACGATGCGCTCGAAGCAAATCGCGATGTATCCCAACTCCGGCCGGAAAGTGCCGGAAGTCGGCCTTCCGCAGATCCGCGAGGTCATCGAGGCTCCGTACCGAATCATCTACAGGATCAAGCCGGGGCAGATCGACATCATCGCGGTGATGCATGGAGCGATGAAGGCGCCCTGGAGCGGGTGATGCCCTACATCCCCATTCCGCCGGTGACTTCGATCGTCTGCCCCGTGATGTAGGCCGCGCCCTCGCCGCACAGGAACTCCACGGTCGCCGCGATGTCGTCCGGCTGGCCGAGGCGCTGAAGCGGGATTTCCTTCCGGATCGCATCGACCTGTTGCTCGTTCAGTTCGTCGGTCATGCGTGTCTCGATGAACCCTGGCGCGACGGCGTTCACCAGGATGTTGCGCGAAGCGAGTTCCTTCGCCAGCGACTTCGTCAGGCCGATCATCCCCGCCTTCGACGCGCAGTAGTTCGCCTGGCCGGGATTTCCGACGATGCCGACGATGCTCGTGATATTGACGATCCGCCCCCAGCGGTTCTTCATCATGGGTCGCGTCGCCGCGCGGCTCAGCGCGAACGCCGACCGCAGGTTCGTGTTGATCACCGCGTCCCAGTCCTCGTCCTTCATCCGCATGATCAGGCCGTCGCGAGTGATTCCCGCGTTGTTCACAAGAATGTGCAACCCGCCGAGGTCCTTCGCGGCCTTCTCCGCCAGCTCCGCGCAAAACGCCGGATCGCCCACGTCCCCGTTGTGGCCGATGGCCTTGCCGCCTGCGGCGGCGATGGCCTCCACGGCGGCGGCAGTGCTCGCTTCGCTCCGCGCGTTCACGAGCACTGCGGCACCCGCCTGAGCGAGCCGCATGGCGATGGCCTTGCCGATTCCCTGGCCTGCTCCCGTTACGATGGCGACCTTGTCGGTAAGATGGGACATGGTGGTATTCCTCTTTGCGAATGGCGCAGACGTGATCGCCTGCGGAATCTCGGCCCGTCGCTATTGCGGGCCTTCTACGACTTCAATGCCTCGATCGCAGCCGCCAGGGCCGCACCGCTCTCCGTCGTGTGACAGGGAACGTCCTTCGCGATGCGGCGGGCGAGACCCGCCAGCACCTTTCCGCTTCCCACCTCGACGAACGCCTCGGCGCCTTCCGCGACGAGCCGCTCCACGCACCCCACCCAGTTCACGCTGCCAGTCACCTGGCGAACGAGCGAATCCCTGATGGCTGCCGGATCGGTCATCGTCTCGGCATCGACGTTGTTGACGAACTTGCAGCGCGGCGCGGCGACTTCCACGTTCGCCAGCGCCTCGCGCATGACCGCCGCCGCCGACTCCACCAGCGGCGAATGGAATGCGCCGCTGACCGGCAGTGGCAGCGCGCGCCGCGCTCCGGCCTCCTTGCACAACTCGCACGCCCTTGCCACGGCCGGCGGATCGCCGCTGATCACCGTCTGCGCAGGATCGTTGAAGTTTGCCGGAACCGCGACGCCATCTGCCCCCGACGCCTCGCCGCAGATTTCCGCGACGCGCGCGCCCTCCAGCCCGAGAATCGCCGCCATCGCTCCCGCGCGCTTGCTTCCCGCATCGGCGAACGCTTCGCCGCGCGTGCGAACGAGACGCGCACCGTCATCGAAACCCAGCGAGCCCGCCGCGTACAGTGCCGTGTACTCGCCCAGCGAGTGCCCCGCCACCGCGAACGGCTTGATGCCCGCAGCGCGCAGTACGGCGAGCGTCGCCGCGCTGGAGATGTACAGCGCCGGTTGCGTGTTCTGCGTCTGCTTCAGTTCTTCTTCCGGGCCCTCCAGAAACGTCCGGCTGAACCCGAACCCGAGCACCTCGTCCGCGCGCGCGACCAGTTCGGCCGCGCCCGGGTCCGCCTCCATCGCGTCGCGCCTCATGCCGACCGATTGCGAACCCTGGCCGGGAAACAGAAAGGCGATCCTGGTCATTGCGTTCTCCCGTCGAAATCGAAAGTCGTTCGCCCGCCGCTACCAGCGAATCAGGCACGCCCCGAACGTGAATCCGCCCCCGAACCCGACGAGCGCCGCCAGCATGCCCGGCTTCAGCCTCCCGGTGCTCACCGCCTCCTCCAGCGTCAGCGGAATGCTCGCCGCCGCCGTGTTGCCGTAGCGCTCGATATTCACGACGACGCGGTCCTTCTCCAGGCCGAGCCGGTCGGCCGCCCCGTCGATGATTCGGATATTTGCCTGGTGGGGGATCAGCAGATCGACCTGTTCGCGCGTCAGATTCGCCTGCGCCAGCACGTTGTCCAGCACCTCGCCCACCGCCCGAACCGCGAACTTGTACACCTCCCGCCCGTTCATGCGGATATATGGCGGGATGTCCTTGTAGGGCGACTTCATGCCGGGTCCCGGGCACGAGTTGCGAATCGTGATCAGCTCGTTCCCGGTGGCGTCCGCCCCCAGCAGGATACTCAGGATCCCGGCTTCCTCGCCCTCCGCCGCGGGCCCCACCACCGCGGCTCCGGCGCCATCGCCGAAGAGAATGCAGGTGCCCCTGTCGGTATAGTCCACATAGCGGCTCTGCGCCTCCGCGCCCACCACCAGAACGTGGCGGTATGTTCCCGCGCGTACCATCGAGTCGGCGATCTGAAGACCGTACATGAAACCGCTGCATGCCGCGTTCACGTCGAACGCCGGCTTCGTCCCCATGCCGAGCTCGCCCTGGACCTCGCACGCTGCCGACGGACAAAGCCGTTCCGGCGTATAGGTGCACACCACCAGCAGGTCGATGTCCCCGATCGCCAGACCGGCGCTGGCGACCGCCTTGCGGCACGCGTCCGCGGCCAGCGTCGAGAGCTTCTCGTCCTCCCGCATGATGCGCCGCTCGCGAATGCCCGTCCGCGAGTGGATCCACTCGTCGTTCGTATCGACCATCTTCGACAGGTCGTCGTTCGTAAGCGTCTGATCGGGAAGGGCTGCGCCAAGCGCAAGGATACGGGAACGTTTCGGAGCGGTCACAGGCTGGCTTTCCGGCGGGATGATGCGTCACTGCCTCAAGCCACGATGCTCTGCCGCCCCGCTGGCCCGAGGGTCAAACGGCAATGCGCCCGCATTCAGCCGATGGCCGCGACGAATTCCTCGACTGTCGAGCGCGCGGCCCGCACAGGGCGCGCAGCGTGCCCCTGTCGAGTTCCTTGTGGTCTGGAACGGAGAGAGTCGCATACGATCCGGCCCGGGTCATGACGATGTGACTTCCCCGCCTTCGGGAAACCGACCAGCCCAGTCGCTCGAATGCGCGCACCTCAAGGCACGCCTCCAGAGCTTCGCGAACGTTCGCGATCGCCTCGTCGCGGGTTCTTCCCTGGCTGATGCAGCCGGGAACGGCCGGAATCTCCGCCACCCACTGGCCATCCTCTCCGGTTCCTCACCTATCTCCTCACCCTCTAACTATGAGGGTGGGCTTCGGCCCGCCCTCTCAGCCCTCCGCCGGTGGCGTCTCCGCCTTCTTGGCGAGCTGCTCCTCCAGGTGCGCGAGCTCCTCCGTGAGGCGCTTCACGAGATGCAGGTTGTGGCACTCGGCCGCCACCCGCAGGGCGTTCATGTAGGCCTTCTTGTTCGACCGCCCGTGCGCCTTGATCGCGATCCCGTCGACTCCCAGCAGCGGCGCCCCGCCGTACTCGTCGTAGTCCGTCCGCCGCTTCAGCGCCTTCAGCGCCGGGTAGATCGCCGCCGCCCCCAGCATCGAAATCGCGCTCTTCTTCACTTCCTGCTTCACGGCCTTGAACATCATGCTCGCCAGCCCCTCCGAGCACTTCAGCAGCACGTTGCCGTCGAAGCCGTCGCACGCCACGACGTCGAAGTCTCCCGAAAAGATGTCCCCGCCCTCGGCGTTCCCGATGAAGTTCAGGTCCGTCAGCTGCAGCATCTTGTGCGTTGCCTGCGTCGCCTCGTTGCCCTTCGTCGCCTCCGACCCGTTCGAGAGAAGACCGATCCGCGGGTTCGTCCGCTTCAGCACGTCCCGCGCGTACACCCCCCCCATGATCGCGAACTGCGTGATCTGGTGCGGCTTGCAGTCCACGTTCGCCCCCGCGTCGATGATGATGCAGGCGTGGTCCAGGGTCGGAAGGAACGCCGCGATGGCCGGCTTCTTGATGCCCGGCAGCGTTCGCCAGGAAAACAGCGTGTGCGCCAGAACCGCCCCCGTGTTGCCGGCCGAGACCAGCCCGTCCGCCTCGCCTTCCTTCACGAGACGCGTCGCCACCGCCAGAGAGGAGTTCTTGTTCGCCAGCGTCTTGCGCGGGGAATCGGACATCCCCACCACATCGTCCGCGTGGACGATATGCAGGCGTGAATTCGTCGAGTCGGGAATCTTGGAAAGCAGCCGCTTCAGGTCCCGCTCGCGGCCGACGAGGAGGACTTCCAGGTCATAGCGGCGCGCAGCGAGGATCGCTCCCTCGAGAGCGGGCCTCGGACCCTGATCTCCTCCCATGGCGTCCAGAGCGATCTTCATCGTCCGGAGAGCCTCTCTCCCGAATCAGGGCGGGGCAATCAGGACTGCGAGACGGGCTTGGTGTAGTCCACGGCCTTGTA
>JAJFLJ010000260.1 GCA_021772755.1 Candidatus Sumerlaeota bacterium | reverse complement strand
GGCCGGCCGATCCCGCCAGAGGAATGGACCCGTCGTCCTCGGCCTTGGGGGTGAAGGAACTGAAGGTCGGGTTGACGATCGTTCCGGTGATGGTGAATTCGGAGAATTCGCCGGGGCCGAAGCCCAGGGGAACGGGGTTGCCGCCGAGCGGGGAGTTGTTCGGCTCGCTCTCGGCGAAGGGAACGCTCTTGGCGGACGGGGAGGCGGTCGGCGGCTTCTGCTTCGTCAGGTGAATGCCGCACCACGGGGTTTCCGCCGTCTTGGCGGCCGGGGCCTTGCCGGTCGCGGAGGGAGTCTGGAACGAGGGCGACGCCGCTGCGGCGAACCCCGCGATCATGGATACAGTTCCCGCCAGTGCCAGCCTGCGTGTCGTCATGGTATCGTTCCACCCGTGTTCGGCGATGAGTTCCCTAATGTTGCAACCGGGGATTGCCGCCGACCTCCCGGCACCGGAGCAACGCCAAACCTCCCCTTCCCGTTGACACTCCGCCGGGGCGGGGCGACGCGTTCGCTCCCCTCCCGCAGCGAGCCGACGAAAACATGACCGACATCTACCAGATTCTCTCCGAACGGGGATTCGTCCAGGACTGCACCGACACCGAGGGGTTTCGGGAACTGACCGGGCGCAAGTCCGTGCGTCTGTACTGCGGATTCGACCCGACCTCCGACAGTCTGACCATCGGCAACATGGTCTGCCTGATGGCGTTCATGCATTTCCAGCGCGCCGGGCACCGCCCCGTCGTCGTGATGGGCGGGGCGACGGGGATGATCGGCGACCCCAGCGGCAAGAGCGCCGAGCGCAATCTCCAGACCACCGAGCAGGTCGCGCTCAACATGGCGGCGCAGCGCCGGCAGTTCGAGCATTTTCTGGACTTCGACGGCGACGCGGCTGCGGCCATCGTCGACAACATGGACTGGTTCCGCGAAGTCGGCTTCATCGAGTTCCTGCGCGACACGGGAAAGCACTTCCGCATCGGCGAGATGCTCGGCAAGGAAAGCGTGCGCGCGCGCATCGACAGCGACGCCGGCATTTCCTTCACGGAATTCAGCTACATGCTGCTGCAGGCCCAGGACTTCCGCCACTTGCGGGAGACGATGGACTGCGAGGTGCAGGTGGGCGGCGCGGACCAGTGGGGCAACATCACCGCCGGCATCGAGCTGATCCGCCGCACGCTGCGCAAGCCGGCGTACGGGCTGACGTTCCCGCTGATCACGACGTCCACGGGCGAGAAGCTCGGCAAGACGGCGGAGGGCGCCGTGTACCTCAGCCCCGCGAAGACGCCGGTCTACGAATTCTACCAGTACTGGATCCGCGTGGAGGACCGCGACGTCGACCGGTTCCTGAAGCTCTTCACGCTCCTGCCGGTGGCCGAGATCGACGATCTGGTCGCGGCCCACGCGCAGTCGCCCGACAAGCGCGACGCGCAGAAGCGCCTGGCGTTCGAAGTGACCGCGATGGTGCACGGCAGCGAAGAGGCCCGAAAGGCGCGCGACGCGGCGGAGGCGCTCTTCGGCGGTTCGCTGAAGGACCTGAGCGACGCGAGGCTGCGAGAGCTCTTTCCCGACGTTCCGTCGGTCGCCATCGCGCGCGGCGATCTCGACGCCGGCATCTCGACGTTCGACCTCTTCGTGACGGCGAAGCTCTCCGGCAGCAAGAGCGAGGCGCGCAAGACGCTCGCCCAGGGGGGCTTCTACATCAACAACGAACCCGTCGGCGCCGACAAGCGGACCGTCACCGCCGCGGATCTCGCCAGCGACAGCATGATGATCCTTCGCGCCGGCAAGAAGCGCTACTGCCTGGTCCGGGCGGAATAGTTCCGCCTGCGGGCGGGAACGCTCGGCGTTTCGCGCCTTCCGTTCGTCCTACACGGGAGGCTTCTCCATGCGCACACTGCTCCTGAACGCGTTCGTGTACGTCGCCATCGCCCTGGCGGCGGTGTGGATCGCGCTGGAACTTCGACCTGAAATGGCGCCGTTCCTGGCGATTCTGGCGGTGTCGGCGCTGGCCGTCGCGGCGGTCGGCGTCGTACGCGCCGCATGGCACGCGGCGCGGTGGCGGGAGCTTCTGAAACTGCTGGAAAGCGGACGCCTCGAAGCGTTCTTCGCGCTGGTCGGCAGGTTCGAGCGCGACGAAAGGTCCCGCGCTGCGCTCCAGACGATCGCCGCGCACCGCATGACGGGCCTGGTCTATGCCGGACGTTTCGGCGCCGCAGAAGGCCAGTTGCGTTCGATCGACGAGAGCCGTCTGCCGGTGGAGTCGCGCCTTGCGATGCAATACAACCGCGTGCTGCTGGCGCTTCTTCGGGGAAGCGACGACGAGGCCCGTGCGCTTCATTCGCACTTCGCGTCGCGGACCTCGCGCATGGCGGGCGTCGTGCCGTTCCTGGGGGACCGTCTGCGACTGGTGGAGGCGATGCTGGACTTGCGCTCGGGGAGAGACGGGGCGGCGGACGCGTTGCGTGGGCTGGCGGATCGCGACGTCGTGGGGGCGGCGGTTCGTGCGCTGGCGAACGCGGAACTGTGCGGATGCCTGAAGGGAGACGAAGAGCGACTGCGGCGGTCGAAGGCTCTCGCGCTCGGGCACGAGATGGTCGTGGCCGCGCGTCTGCGGGAGCGCTGAGGCGCGCGTCGCGCTTCTACTGAACGCGATCGACGATCAGCGGAAGGGGGGCGGCGGCTTCTTCGCCGAAGACGAACGATTCGGCCAGCAGTCGCCGGCATTCCTCCAGGCCTTTGCCGTCGCGGTGATGGATACGGACGAGTTCCTGGCCAGCATCGATCCTGTCGCCGACGTTGACGAAGACCTCCAGCCCGACCGCCGGATCGACTTCGTCCGTCGTCTTCATGCGCCCCGCGCCGAGCATGTTCGCGGCGACGCCGATCTGGCGCACGTTCATGCTCTGCGCCACGCCGCTGGCGGGCGCCTTGAAGATGTCGAGACCGGGCGCGGAGGCGAGAACCGACGGATCGTCCACGATGCGCGGATCGCCGCCCTGGGCCTCGATCCATTCGGTGAACTTCGCGAGTGCCCTGCCGGAGGAAAGCAGTTCGGAGAGCGTCGTGCGCGCCTGCTCCTCCGTGGGGGAGACGCCCGCCAGCACCAGCATTTCGGCACCGAGCTCGATGGTGACGTCGCGCGTGTCGGCGGGTCCGCCGCCCTTCAGGATGTCGATGGTCTCGCGCACTTCGAGGGCGTTGCCGACGGTCGTGCCGAGGGGCTGGTTCATCTGCGTGATGAGAGCGCTGGTCTTCAGGCCGAGCTGGGTTCCGATGGCGACGAGTTGTTCCGCCAGGGCGCGGGCCTTCTTCGGCGAGTCCATGAACGCGCCGCTGCCGCACTTGACGTCCATAACGAGGGAGTCGGTGCCGGAGGACGCCTTCTTCGAGAGGATCGACGCGCAAATCAGCGGGATCGATTCGACCGTCGCGGTGACGTCGCGCAGCGCGTAGAGACGCTTGTCGGCGGGGACGAAGTCGTCGGTCTGGCCGATGATGGCGCAGCCGACGGCTTCGAGCTGTGCCTTGAACTCGCTCTCCGTCAGGTTCCAGCGGTAGCCGGGAATCGCGTCGAGCTTGTCGAGAGTTCCTCCCGTGTGCCCGAGTCCGCGACCCGAGACCATCGGGTTGACGATTCCGGCGGCCGCGACGAGGGGAGCGAGCACCAGGGAGACCTTGTCGCCGACGCCTCCGGTGGAATGCTTGTCGGACTTGGGTCCGGGAATGGCGGAAAGGTCGTATGTTCTGCCGGAGGCCATCATGATGCGGGTCAGGGTCGCGGCTTCGGCGGCGGTCATGCCCTGGAAGAAGATGGCCATGAGCAGGGCGCTGATCTGGTACTCCTCGATCCGTCCGGCGAGATAGCCTTCGACGAGAAAGCGAATCTCGTCCTCGGAGAGGGTACTGCCTTCGCGTTTGCGGCGGATGAGTTCGGGTGTGTTCATGGTCGTTCTCGTTTTCGTTCTCGGGCTCGCGCGGGGGCTGCCACGGTCAATCGACCACCTTACGCCACCGGGACCCGATGGGGGAAGAGAAAAAAGCGGCGGGGAGGCTGCCGGGCTGTCACGCTCTTCGCGATTCGGTTCGGACCTCGCTGCGCTCGCCCCGAACCGGCGAAGACCGCGCCAGCCCGGAATCTTCCTGCGGCCCAACCCGGGGCTGCGGCTCTTCGAGCCTGACCCCGGGCTACCCGCTTGCGCTCCTCCGGAGCGCTGCCCCTTCGTGATTTCGGGAGCGGTGAGCGGCGAGTTGAACGCTGGTGGCTGGTAGTCGATCGTTCCGCGCGTCCGCCGATCGTTGTGGGTGGCGAATGGCGCCCCCGAGGGTGGCTTGGGCGTCCCGCCCAAGCGAACGCCCGCCCTTCCGGGGTGACCGCGCCGCGCTCCTACTTCCAGACCATCTTCAGGACGTCGCTGACGGTGACGAGCACGACGAAGCCCAGCAGGAGGAAGACGGCTCCGTTCAGGACGGGGACGAGGATGCGTGGCGACATCGGTTTGCCGAAGACGCCTTCCCAGGCGGCGAGTACGATATGGCCTCCGTCGAGAATCGGAAGCGGCAGGATGTTCATGACGGCGAGGGCGATGTTGAGCATCAGCATGAACTGCAGGAAGCGGTCGAGCCCCAGGTTGGCGTGATAGCCCGCCATGCCGGCGATGGCGGCGGGGCCGCCCAGGTCCTCGCGCACCTCCATGATCCGTCCCTTGGCGAGGCGCCCGAAGAGGCTGCCGAGGTTCTTCGCGTAGCGGATCGTGTAGTTCACGACGATCTTCGGGCTGGTGGCGATGGCGGTAAGGAGAGGTTCCTTCTCCCGGACGGGGTTGGGGTCCATCGGCATGATGCCGATGAGGCCGCTGCCGGAGTTCTTGGCGTTGTTCTCCGGCGTGATGACGAATTCCCTGGTCTTGCCGTCGCGAAGCACCTCGAAATCCAGCGCCGTTTCGGGGCTCCGGCTCACGATGTAGACCATCTCCCGCCAGTCGTCGATGGGTTCGCGGTCGATGGCCTTGATGAGGTCGCCTTCCCTGATTCCGGCGCGGTGGGCCGGCTTGAACTGCTGGACGTAGCCGACGGACGCGGGCATGGGCGTGAAGCTCAGAAGTTCCCTGTCGCGCGGCTTCAGGCGGTTGAAGTCGATGTCGAAGGTGTGCTCGAAGCGCTCTTCCCCGCGTTCGAAGACGATCGTCGCGGTGCGAACGTAATCGTCGGGGATGCTCGCAAGCGCGGTCAGAAAGCCTCCCAGCGGAATGTTCCGAGGGACGGGGTCGTAAATGGCGTCGGAGTACTCCTCGTCGGTTTCGACGGGTTCGCCGTCGACCGAGACGATACGGTCGCCGGGCTGGATGTCGTATTCCGCGGCGAGGACCGAATCCGGCGCGAGCCAGCTAACGACGGCGGGGTAGGGGGGATTGACCAGTTCGCCGCGCACGCCGATGGCGGCGACGATTCCCATGGCGAGAATCAGGTTCATGGTCACGCCGGCGCCGTAGATGATCGTCTTCTGCCAGAAGGGCTTCTTGTAGAGGGCGGCCTGGTCGAGCATCGCCTGGCCCGCGAGGGTGTCGTCGCGAACGGCGGGGGTTTGCGTCCCGTCCGCAGGCTGTTCCGCATTCGCCGCCGCCGCTTCTTCCCCGGCGTCATCGGGTTTCTGCTTCTTCTCGCCCTCGTCGAGGTATCTTTCGATGTCGGGATGAACGATGCCGGCCATCTTGACGTAGCCGCCGAGAGGAACGAGCGAAAGGCCGTATGTGGTTTCGCCGATGCGCTTCTCCCAGATGCACCTGGGCATGAAGGGAAGCGCTTCGCGGTCGAAGCCGATCACGAAGCGGTCGACCTGGACCTTGAAGAGCTTGGCGGCGAGAAAGTGCCCGAGTTCATGAACGAAGACGGCGACGCCGAAGGCCGTGACGAAGCCGAGAGTTCCGATGAGGATACTTCCGACTTTCGTGAAGAGCATTTCCATGGGCGGGCGGTCCGTGGGGTCAGGTTGGGGGGGAGCCGGCGGCGCACGCCGCGACGGCGCGCTCCGCCTCCTCGCGGGCCCACCCGTCGGCCCGCCGAAGGGCCGAGAGGGTGTCGGCCTCTTCGTTCTCATGGCAACCGAGAACCTCGGCGATCACGCGGGGGATGGCGCCACAGGGGATGTGTCCCCTCAGGTGGGCGGCCACGGCGACTTCGTTGGCGGCGTTGAGGACGCAGGGCAGCGTGCCGCCGCGCCGTGCCGCGTCGTACGCCATGCTTAGGCAGGGGAAGCGCTCCAGGTCGGGCCTCGCGAAGTCCAGCCGCCCGACCTTCGCGAGATCGAGGGGGTCCAGCGTGGTGGGCCGCCGGTAGGGCTGGGTTAGCACGTTCTGGATCGGCAGCCGCATGTCGGTCACGCCCATCTGGGCGATCATCGAGCCATCGACGAATTCCACGATGCTGTGGACGATGGACTGGGGATGGATGACGACTTCGATCTTCTCCAGCGGGATGTCGAAGAGGTGGTGTGCTTCGATGACCTCGAAGCCCTTGTTCATCAGCGTGGCGCTGTCGACGGTGATCTTGCGTCCCATGTTCCAGGTGGGGTGGGCGAGGGTGCGCTCGGGGCCGGCACCGGCGATTTCGCCCGGGGTGGCATCGAGATAGGGCCCGCCGCTGCAAGTCAGAACGATGCGCCGGACGGGGGCGGACGCGCTGGCGCGACCGGCCCCGAGGCATTGCATGATGGCGTTGTGTTCGCTGTCCAGGGGCCAGATCGCGGCGCCGGACTTGCGTGCCGCCTCCAGGACGAGGCCGCCGGCGCAGACCAGGACTTCCTTGTTGGCGAGGGCCACGTCTCGGCCGGCCGCCAGCGCCGCCAGCGTCGGTTCGACGCCCGTCCACCCGACCGTCGCTACGACCACCATCTCCGCTTCGGAGTTCGTGGCGGCCTCGACGAGTCCTTCCGGGCCGGAAAGAACCGCGATCCCGGAGCCGTTCAGCTCGCCGGCGACGCGCTCCGCCAGGGCCGGATCGCCCACATGGACGACGGATGGGCGGAACTCCGCGACCTGGTCCAGCAGCAGGCCGACGTTCCGCCCCGCGCTGAGGACCTCGACCCGCAACATGTCGGAATGCATCCGAACCACGTCCAGGGACTGGGTGCCGATGCTGCCGGTGGAGCCGAGGATGGCGAGGCGTCTTTGGTCCATAACTCCTGCTTCGTCAGGGGAATTCGCTGCGGGGAGCCACCACCGGCTCCGCCGCAGAGTCAACCGCTTCGCCTTCGGTCAAGTCCCCTTGTCCTCCGGAAGGACGTGGGAGAATTTCTCGGCGAACGAATAACGGGCTTCGTTTGTCAGTATATACGGGCGGGGGCGAATGGTTCCCGCGTTTCGAATTCAGCCCGATCATACGGAGAAAACCATGTCCTTCATTCGCTATACCGCCGCAAGCCTGTTGCTCGTCGCCGCACCTCTGGCCGCCGGCGCCCAGTCCGTCGCCGTCCCGGAGCACATACCCTCGAACGTGAAGGCGATGGTGACGGTGACGGACATGAACGGTCTTTGGGCGGCGTGGAGCGCGACGCCGCTCTCCGCGAGCATCGACTCGCTCTTCCAGCTTCCCGCGCTCCAGAACGAACCGGACTTCCAGGAGGCCGTGCTCGAGATGGACAAGGCGGAACTGGTGCTCGGCTACGGTCTTCGCCCCAAGGACCTGTTCGGCGAGACGATCCGTGGTCTCGATCTCTACGTCGTCCGTTCCGACGACCAGGCGGATCCGGACTTCGTCCTCGTCTCGAAGTTCTCCGAGGCGGAGCGCGTCGGGAAACTCGTCGATTACCTCAAGAGCGTGGAAGAGCGCGCGAGCGCAGACCGAACGGCGGCGGGACGTCCGGCCATGGCGTTGACGACGACCACCGTCGGCGGCGTCGAGGTGACCGGCAACGAAGAGCTCGAGGTCCAGTTCGCCGGCAAGGGGGACGTTTTCCTGTTTTCCAACAGCGCCGCCGCGATGGCGGACGCGATCTCCTCGACGGGTCCGGATCGGCTGCAGGCCATCGGCCCGCTTCAGGCGGGCTATTCGAAGGTGAGCGACCGCACCGGCCAGGTGGTGTTCTACCTCGATGGACGCGAGGCGCTGGATGTCGCCGCACGGTATGCGCCGAGGGGGGCGGAATTCGACAAGATCACCACCGGGGCGACGGTGGGGACGCTGAACCTCACGCCGCAGGGGATCGACCTCGCATGGTTCTCCGGCATGGAGAATCCCACGCCGGCTGAGAAGGCCGTGCTGGACATCGCACCGACGACGATGAAGGGCGTTCTCTCCTTCGTGGACGGAATGCCGCTCTTCGCCGCAGGGTCGAACCAGCTCGACGGCCCGCTGCTGATGCAGCTTTCGCAGGAAGCCGCCGGCGGGGATCCCTCCGCGATGGCCCAAATGCAGGCGTTCAGCGAGCAGATCGAGGCGATGACGGGTCTGGACTTCGAGACCGAGATCGTCCCGGCGTTCGGCCCCGACGTGATTCTCGCGGTGCAGGACATCGACCTTTCCGGTGGGATGCTTCCCAAGTTCGACGCGCTCGCGGTTCTCAAGGTGCGCGATGCGGCGAAGGCCACCGCCGTCGTCCAGAAGTTCGAGGAGCAGCTGACGGCGATGATGACGCAGCAGATGCGCCAGATGAACCCCAGCGCTCCCGCAGTGACGGCCACGGTGACGCAATACGACGGAGCGAGCCTGCGGTCGATTCCGTTCACGGGCGGCCCCATGCCGATCCCGATGTCGCTGACGCACACGATCACGGCGGACGGCTACTGGGTGCTGGGGCTCTCGGACGGCGGCGTGAAGGCCGCGCTCGGGCGGCACACCGGGAACGGGCACTCGCTGGCGACCGTCGCAGCGTCCGCTTCCACTTCCGGCCGGATTCCGACGGAGTTCAACACGCTCTCGGTGGTCAACTTCCGCCAGGTCGCCAGCACGGTCGGCCAGCTCGTGCCCCTCTTCGGGGGCATGATGGGTGGCGGGGCGGACATGGAGGCCATCAACAAGGCGGTCGAGATCGTCGCCAACATGGGAGTCGGCTACGCGGCGACGGCCAGCACGCCGGACGGACAGACGGGTTACGGGCGCCTGCTGCTGCAATAAGGCATGCGGCGGAGCCGGTGAAATCGCGCGGAGGGCGTCCGGATGACCGGGCGCCCGTTTTTTTTGCGGTGGCGGGATTCGCGAAGTGCACCGCCAGGCAAACGCGCGGTCGACGCCAGCGGTCCGCTCTTCATGCCGGTGGCCGCATGCCCGGCGGGCGATCCTCTCTTGACCTCCAGCCCGCCTGGCCGCATCCGTCGCTGGCCAGTCTGTCCGCCTTTGCGGCGAAAGGAAACCGGGTTGTGAGGACGCTTCGACTTCTCTGCATCGGTCTTGCGGCGGCGCTGTTGTCAGCCTGCACGACCAATACCAAGCCCCTTTTCGACATCGAAGAGGACGGGCGCGTGGCCCAGTTCCGGCGATACACCAAGCGGCCCATGCAGGATTTCATCTTTCGCTGGACCAAACCGGCGTTTCGCGTGGTGAAGAAGGACATCGAGGGGGTGCTCTCGGAGGACCGCCAGGCGATGATCGAGCGCCGCGGGATGCCGCAGTACGTCCGCGACAACGTCGAGGCGGCCTCGCGCAACGAGACCTTCGACGAGTGGGTGTGGTGGGACCAGAACGTGATCGCCCAATTCGTGGCGGACGACCTCGTCTACGAGGGTCCGCTGATGGATTCCGACCGCTATCTGGTTACCATGGGATTCCCCTCGAAAGCCTATACGCAGCAGTACGAGTACGGCCCCGTGCGGGAAATCTGGATCTACGAGCACCTTTTCGAGGTGGGCGGCGAGGCATACTCCTTCAGCGACGGAACGCTGGTCTACAAGGGCTCCTATTGATGCGGGGGCTGGCGGTTTCCGGACTGGCGGCGCTCCTGCTGGCCGGCGGGCTTGCGGGATGCGCGTCGGAACAGGTGGTCCGCACGGGGCAGACCCGCGACCGGGCGTTCGAGCTGTTCGACCGCGGGCTCGCCGAGGAGGCGGCCGGGCGGTACGCCGAGGCCATCGGCTATTTCACGGAAGCGATCGAACTCAACAGGCGTCCCGCCTTCTACTACAAGGCGGGGGCGTCCTATCACCAGATGGGGGAGCCGGGCCGGGCCGTGTATTTCTACGATCAGGCGCTGGAGCTGGCACCGGACTACGATCTGGCTGCCTCCCGCCGCGAACTGGCGTTACTGGAGCTCAAGGGCGAGGACTTCGCTCTGCGCAGCGAGACACCTTCGGAGCCCATTGAAGAAATCGCCCAGGCGCCTGCCACACCGGCACCGGGGCTTCCCTCGGCGGAATCGCAGTTCGAGCTGGCCAGGGGCGGCGACAGAACCCGCGACGCGATATTTCCGGAACTTCTCGGCGACGCCGCCAGCAGCGCGGCGGACCTGGAAACCCAGGCACGGCGGGCGGAGAGCGAAGGCCGGTGGGCGGACGCGGCGCGGCTTTGGGGCCAGACCGCTCGCGCCCTTCCGGATTCTCTCGAGGCTCGACTCGGCCACGCGCGGGCTCTTCTACGGCTGGGGCGGAGCCGGTCGGCTCTCGACCAGTACGAAGCGGCAGCCCGGATCGCCCCCGGCGACCCCGACGTGTACATCCAGTGGGGCAACGGTCTCGCCGAGGCGGGGGACCTGTACATGGCGGAGGTCCGCTACCGCGACTGCCTGGAGATCGATCCCGCCAATCCCAAGGCCTATAACAATATCGGCAGCGCCTACATCGCCCGCGGGTTTCCGGAAGAGGCGGTTGGCTATCTCGACCAGTCCCTGGTGATCGATCCGACATTCGCCCCCGCCCACCTGAACAGGGCTTTGGCGCTTGAAAGGACCGGCGCGCCCTCCGCCGAGGTGGCCGCCAGCCTGGAAGCCTATCTTGCCAACGGGGGCGACCGCCGAATCGAGGCCGAGGCATGGCTGATCCGCCTCCGTCGCGAAGGCGAATCCTGACTCTTGCCTTGGGATCGCCACGTCGCAGGCCTGCGACGCGAGTGTGTCGCCACCGCACCTCGTTTGCCGGAAACCCGACCGGAGATCCGGAATCCTCCAACGTATCGAAGTCTTCTGTCTGGGTCGGCGGCTGTTGCAGGCCGCTTCCGCGCGCGCCGTTCAGACGGTTGAAAACAAACGACTTGGTTTGATTCAGGCGGATTGCGCGTGAGGAATGTCGGAGAGTGCAGGATGAGAATCGCGTGTGGAACCGGTGGGCACGGACTTCGTTGTTGACAGGCGCGCCGCCAGAGAGGTCTTATCAACTGTGAGTGCGAATGGAAGTTTCTCGCGTGCCGTGCCATGCGCGGCGTTGACGGGCGAGCTTCGAAGACCCAGAAAGTATCCGTCTTTACAGGAACCGACTCGCGAATGATCCCAAGAACCCATGACTGCGGAGGTACCGCCAAGGTTTGCAAACGATTTAGTGAAGCGCACCCCCATGCTCTTCCGTCCCCGAATTCATCGAGGACCAGAAATCTGTGGAAGGAGATACCACCGCATGCATAAAGGGTTCACCAAAGCAACCCTGTCACTGCTCGGTGCGGCCTTGCTGAGTAGCTCTGCCTTTGCAGTAGGCCCCACCATCGATGGGATTCCCAACGTAATCATCACCGATTACACGAAGTCTCCCGGAGCAGTACCAGACACCGGAACAGGTGCGACTCCAGCGACCGGTGTATACCGATACACCGCGGCACTGCAGCTGCAGACGTACGTGGACTATGACCCCGATGGCGACCTGGATCAGGACCCGGCTACGGTTCGCTGGCTCTTCAACGAGCGCGACCCGAACACCCTGGCCCTGCGTACCTCCGGTCAGCGCACGATCACCATCGGAACCCTCGAAGGCGAAGACACCGTCCCGGACTATACGGCCCTGGCGGCGGCATCGACATCGATCACGGTCGATCTCGATTTCGTGAACTTCGCCCTCTCTCCCCAGCTCGACATGGACGCCGTCGGTTCCCCCAGCGGAGTCGGCGGAATCGATGAAGCGATCATCGATATGTACGTCGCGAGCACGATCGACACCGACGAGAACATCGATTCGGACACGTTCAGCGTGTTCACGGCGGAAGTCGCCGGAACCAATCCCTTCGACGGCGACCAGCTCACCGACCCGACGGGAATCTACAATCCCGAGCTCTGCCTGACGGAGTTCGAGAACTGGTTCACGGACGCCGCCGGATTCACGGGCAAGTTCAACCCGACGGTCGCCTCGCTTCCCAACACCCTCGTTTCGGACTTCGTCACTCCGGGCATCTTCCCGGACGAGGAAGCGACCGGTACGGGGCAGATCGACGTCACGGCCGGAACACACGCGACTCCCGCCGGCTCCAGCGGCGCGTTCGCGTTCCAGTTCGTGAGCTGGCAGTCCTTCCGGCGCGACTTCCTCTCCGGGCATACGCTCGGCGTGGCGCCGATCGCTGCGGACGACACGCTGATCATGGCCCGCTGGACGCTGTCCGCCGATGCGGCAACGCAGGCGGCCGCCGGTTCCAACCGGATCGGCACCGCGACCCAGCTGCCGACGGTTCGTCTCGGACTCGGCGAGAACTCCGAGTTCGGTAACGGCAAGGCGTTCGATATCTTCGTGCAAAACGGCACGAATGCGATCACCGAGAGCGGTCGGACGATGCGCACGTACTTCCACGCCAAGCGCGGCGGCAACTACGTGACGAACGACTTCGACTCGAACGCGGTGACGCCCGCGAACGCGCCTGTCGTGATTGGCGCCTACATGGACATCCTCGACGAGTTCAGCGCATCGGCCACCGATCCGCTGCAGCTCCCGAACGGCCATCGCGACTACGACCTGACGCTCGAGACGCTGGAAGTCTTCAGCGCCGATCCGGGCGACCTCTCGGGCGAGACCGTCGTGTACAACGTCGGTGCATCCTCGATCACGACGGGTGACTCGACCACGCCGCCGGCTTCGCCGGTCCAGTTCGATCACACGATCTGGGGTCCGACCACGGAATCGTTCAACTCGGCGCGTCTGACGGCCGTTCCGGCAGGTGCCTCGGGACCGACGGACACGATCGCCTTCCAGATCACCGCGGCAGCGACCAACTTCGGCGCGGCCTGGCAGACCAACGACTACAACTTCGGCGGGCCCGGCACGGCCGTCGACGAAGTGGTCAACGTTGCCAACGACCGACTGATCAGAATCGACGCGTGGCTCTCCACGAACGCTTCGGCTTCTGCGCCTCTGCCCGGTACGAACAGCAACGGCAACTCGTGGGCGCGTGTCGGCTACTTCGCCGAGTTCTTCGGCGAGACCGCCGATCTGACCGCACCCATCAAGAGCCAGGGTCGCTCCGGCTACCTCGGGTTCTCGATGAACAACAACCCGCAGTACGACACGGGCTTCTACGAGATGGAGGGCGTGTACGGTCTGGGCAGTGCCCCGATCCGCGTGTCCTACTTCTTCGAGCCGAACCTGGTCGGAAGCGCTTCGACGGTGCTCTCGCTCCGTCCGTACGTCGGCGTCTTCGGCTTCGCGAACGGCGCGGGCGACGAGGCCAGCATCGCGGCGACCCTCACGGTCAACCGCATCGCTGTCACCACGTACGACATCCCGACGGACCAAGCCTGTAACTAACCCATAACCCCCGACTCTCGCTGGAAGGGCGGCTCTTCGGAGCCGCCCTTCTTGTTTTTTGGCGGGAGTCTCCATTCACCCCGGTTTGGTATGCATCTTGATCTCCGGCGGTCGAGGACCCAGGAATGAGAGCCAGAGTTGGATCCACTCGTTTCCGTCGCGTCGGCAGCGCCGCTGCCATCGCGATCATGGCGGGCCTGGCGCCCGCTTCGGGTCGGGCGGCGGGGCCGGTTTCGAAGGTCGCAGACATCGACAACTTCGCGGGATGGTACACGGATGCGCAAAACCCCGTCAGCGATCCGGGCGAGTGGGTTCCCGAACGGGCTACGCTTCCATTCGAGCACATCTCCATCTACGACCCCTTTCTGCCTTCCCAGCGCGCGGCGGGAGACCCCACTTCGTCGCTCTCCGTCATCACTCACGCCACCCCGGCGAATCTGACCTCCGGCGACAGCACCGCGTTTCAGTACGCCGCCTGGCAGTCGCTTCGGCGGGACTTTCCGGACTCCGTGAGCATCCCGATCGCGAGCGACGATACCCTCCTTGCCGCCCGCTGGACGCTTTCGGCCGATCCCGCGACAACGCTGGCCGCCGAAAGCGACCGTGCCGCCGTCGCCGTTCAGGCGCCTGACGTCCGCCTGCGCCTCGGAGAGGCGTCGCCCTACGGCAACGCCCAGGCGATGGACGTTTTCGTGCACAATGGTGCCAACGCCATCACGGAGTCCGAACGAATCGTGACGACCTGGTATCACGCGCCGCGCGGGGGAAACTACGTCACGGGAGACTATGACGGTCTTCCGGTCACGCCCGCCGACCCGCCCGTGGTGGCCGGGTTCTATTTCGACATCGTCGATCTCTATTCGGCCAGCGCGAACGGGCTTCTGGAACACCCGGGAGGGCACAGGGACTACGGCATCACGGTGAAGAGACTCGAAGTCTTCGCCATGCCGGCGGATTCGCTCGCCGGCGAGAACATCATTCTGAACACCGGAGCGTCCACTCTTCAGACTTCGGACGGCACGGTCCCGCCGCCCGATTCCGTTCCGTTCGATCCGGCGATCTGGCAGGGCAGGCCGCTGCCAACCGGCGCGGCGCGTACGACAACGTTACCTCCGGAGGACGAATTCGGGTCCACGGACCGGCTCGCCTTCGAGATGTCCGCGGGCAACGGAGACATGGGCGCGGTGATCGACGCCTTCGAGTTCAACGTGGCGGGTGGCGGCCAGTCGCCCCACGACATCTGCCTCGTCGGGAACGACCGTTTGGTTCGAATCGACGCGTGGCTCAGTACCGACGTGCCTGCCGGCGATCCAATGCCCGGCCTTTTCGACGCGATCACGGGCGGCAGGTCATTCGCGCGGGTCGGATACTTCGCGGAATTCTTCGGTCCGACGGCGAACATCGCGCCCGACAAGTTGTACAGCCAGGGGCGTGCGGGTTTTCTCGACTTCGACATGTCGACGAACGTCGAACTGGACGTTTTCTTCGAGATCGAGCCGGTCTACGGCCTGACCGACCGAAGCAGGCGCGTGTCGTACTTCTTCGAACCGAACCTCGCCACGGACGATGCGCTGGGCTTCAGGCCGTTCGTGGGAATCTACGCTTTCGACGGCGCCGGAAACGACGCGCTTGATCTGATGGAAGGGACCATCTTCATTGATCGGATCGTGGTGACGACGTACGACAGACCGGACCTTTCGCTCGCAAGCACCCGATAGTCCGTTCAGAACCCGGCAGCCTGGCCGTCCTTGCGGGGGTCCGATCCGGTCAGGTATCCGCCATCGATTCTCAGTGCCAGCTGCGCTCCGCCGAAATTCGACGGTGGCATGACCTCGACTTCATGGCCGAGCGCCATCAGGCCCGTGATCGTTGCCTTCGGCATCGACTCCTCGACGCCGACACGATGCTCTCCGAGTACCTGCCAGCGCGGCGCGTCGGCGGCATCCTGCGGTGTCTGCGAGAAGTCCGCGAGTCGCGTCATCATCTGCAAGTGTCCCAGCGCCTGCATGCGCCCGCCCATGACGCCGAAGCTCATCAGCGGCTCTCCGTTCCGCGTCACGAAGCCGGGAATGATCGTGTGAAAGGGCCGCTTGCCGCCCGCGACGCGGTTCGGATGCCCTTCCGTCACGCTGAAACCCTCTCCACGATTCTGCATCGCGATGCCGGTTCCGGGAACGACGATGCCCGAGCCGAAGCCCTGATAGTTGGACTGGATATAGGACACCATCGTGCCGTCGGCGTCCGCAGCGGTCAGATACACCGTGTCGCTGCAACCGGGCACGCCTGCTTCCGGGACACTTGCCTTGCCGGGGTCGATGAGCTTCGCGCGCTTCCCGAGGTATGCGGAATCGAGCATGTCCTCCACCGTACGCGTCCGCATGAAGTCGGAATCGGCGATCCATGCGTCGGCGTCGGCCAGGGCGAGCTTCATGGATTCGATCTGAAGATGAATCCATTCGGCCGATTCCGGCTCGAACCCCTTCGCTTCGAACTGGCGCAGAATCCCAAGAGCGATCAGAGCCGCGAGCCCCTGGCCGTTGGGCGGCATCTCGTGGAGGCGCAGGCCGCGGTATTCGATGGAAACGGGATCGACGAAGAAGGCCTCGTGATCGGCGAGGTCCTGTTCGGTCATCGCTCCGCCGGCTTCGGCGGCGGCCTTGCAAATGCGCCGGGCAAGGCTCCCGCGATAGAAGGCCTCGCCGTGGGACGAGGCGATCAGGCCGAGGGTTTCGGCCTGCTCCGGGTTGCGGAACAGTTCACCGGCCCGGGGCGCTCTGCCGGAGGGGCAGAAGACGCGCTGGAATTCGCCGAAACCCGCCAGACGGTCTTCCGCCTGGAGTTTCCACGTTCGGGCCGTGACGGGGGTCACGTGAAAGCCGTCGCGGGCGTATCGGACGGCGGGCTCGAAGAGGTCTGCGAAGGGCAGACGCCCGTGGGTTTCCGAGAGCTTTGCCCACGCGGAGACGCAGCCAGGCACCGTGACGCTGTCCCAGCCGGTCGAGGGCATCCTCTCCAGGCCGGCGAAGCGCTCCGGCGACCAGCCCTGGGGCGATCTTCCCGAGGCGTTGAGCCCGTGGAGCCTGCCGTCCTTCCAGACGATGGCGAAGGCATCGCCGCCGATGCCGTTCATGGGCGGTTCCACGACGGTCAGCGCGATAGCGGTCGCCAGGGCGGCGTCCACCGCGTTGCCGCCGCGCGCGAGCATCGCGATGCCGGCCTGGACGGCGAGGGGCTGGGACGATACGACGACGTTCCGCGCCATAGCCGGGGCACGGTGGGACGAGAAAGGCGATGACCAGTTCAGTTGCATCCCGGGCTCCAGAGTGAATCAATTGGGGAACCAACAGGACACGGAGCACCTCCCAGCGTGGCAAACACGATCTCGCCAGACATTCTCGACCGGCTCCGCCAGGCGGCGCTGGAGGCCCAAAGCCGGTCCTACAGCCCGTACTCGAAGTTTCCGGTGGGCGCGGCACTCTGGACCGACAGCGGGAAGATCGTTTCCGGCTGCAACGTCGAGAACGCGAGCTACGGGCTGACGCGTTGCGCGGAGCAGACGGCGATTCAGCGCTGCGTCGCCGAGGGCGCCGGGAAGCCCCTGGCGGTGGTCGTCGTCGGCAACACCGACGTGCCTCTGACGCCCTGCGGTGCGTGTCGCCAGATTCTGGCGGAATTCACTCCGGAGATGCAGGTGATCTGCTTTTCCCGGAGCGGGGCGTCGGCGACGTTCACGATGAAGGAACTCCTGCCTGGCGCGTTCGACCGCGAAGGCCTCGAAGGGGGCGGCGCGTAGCCACCCATGAAAAGAAACGACCCGACACTGATTCGTCTCGACGACCTGCCCGCGCGCAAGGGGGTCGTCCGCGTGATGCCCCTGGGAGGGCTCGGCGAGATCGGAATGAACTGCACGCTGATCGAGTCCGGCGGCGATCTGATCATGATCGACTGCGGACAGATGATGCCCGACGAGGATATGCTTGGGGTGGACTACGTGATTCCGGAGATGGGGATTCTCCGCGGGCACGAACACCGTCTCAAGGCGATCCTGCTGACCCACGCGCACGAGGACCACGTCGGCGCCCTGCCCTTCGTGCTCCCTCTTCTGGGCGACGTGCCGGTCTACGCGAGCGGGCTGACGATCGCCCTGCTGCGCGAGAAGCTGCGGGAGCACAGCGTTTCGCCGAAGTTCGTCGAGTACCATCCGCGCGAGACGTTCTCGGTGGGGGACTTCGAAGTCGAACCGATCGCCGTGACGCATTCGATCATCGACGCCTTCGCCTTCGCGATCCGCACCAGCGCCGGAGTCCTCGTCCACAGCGGCGACTTCAAGATGGACCCGAATCCGCCGGACGGGGTGGCCTTCGACACGTACGCCTTCGCGCGCTATGCGGAAGAGGAGGAGGACGGCGTCCTTCTGCTGATGAGCGATTCGACCAACGTCAACCGGCGCGGTTCCTGTCCGTCGGAGATGGAGGTCATCCCCGGCCTGGAGGCGATCTTCCGCGAGGCGGAGCACGCGATGGTCGTCTCGACCTTCGCCTCCTCCCTGCACCGCATCCAGAACGTGCTGAATCTCGCGGCGAAGTACGACCGCGAGGTCGTTCCCCTCGGCATGAACATGGAGCGCAACATCCGCATCGCGTCGGGTCTGGACATGATCGACGTCCCGTGCGTCTATCACGACAACCCCCGCGGCGCGATGCAGATTCCCCGCCACAAGCGCCTGTTCCTCTGCACGGGAAGCCAGGGGGAGTCGCGTTCGAGCCTCTCGCGCATCGCCTTCGGAACGCACCGCGACGCGTCCGTCGAGGACGGCGACATCGTGATCCTCAGCTCGCGCATCATTCCCGGCAACGAGTCCGCGATCTACCGCATGATCAACCACCTGTCGCGGCGGGGCGCCCGCGTGATCACCGAGACGATGGGGCTGATCCACGTTTCCGGGCACGCGTACCGCGACGACATGAAGCATCTGATCAACCTGGTGAACCCCCGGTTCTTCACGCCGGTGCACGGCGAGTTCCGCCATCTGCGCGCGCACTGCAAGCTCGCCCAGGAGCAGGGCATGCTGCCGGAGGAGACGAATCTTCTGGAGAACGGGGACTGTCTGGAACTGACGGCCGACTCGGCGGTCCTTCTGGGCAAGGTTCCCCACGGTCGCGTTCTGGTCGATGGCACGGGAATCGGCGACGTGGACGACGCGGTGCTGCGGGACCGGCACTATCTGTCCCAGGACGGCATGCTGGTGGTGATCATCGGCGTGGACCACGAGAGCGGCGAGATGCTGAGCGGGCCCGAGATCGTTCTGCGGGGCATTCCACTGGGCGACGAGGGCGAGAACTCCCTGGAGCGGCTGAAGGAACTGGTCGTCGAGGCGTTCGAGGACACCGATCCGGAAACGAGGACGGAGCACGCCGAGGTGCAGGCCGCCATCAAGCGCGCGCTGCGGCGCCACATCAAGAAGCAGAACCGGCGCTATCCGATCATCATGCCCGTGGTGATGGAGCTGTAGCGTGGGCGACGGACCGAAGCACCGGGTCGTGGTCGCGGCCCTCATCGAACGGGGCGGGAAACTGCTGGCGCACAAGCGCCCCGACGGGGGCTGGGGCGCGGGATTCTGGGAATTTCCCGGGGGCAAGCTGGAGGAGGGCGAGAGCCCGCGTGCGGCGATCGTCCGCGAGTGCCGCGAGGAACTGGGCGTGGAGGTCGAGCCGGGCGTGGTGTTCGACGCGCTGACGCACGTCTACGACGACATCGGGCCGGTGGTGCTGCTCTTCCTTCGCGCGCGCATCGTCGATGGCGATCCGAAGCCCCTGACCGGGGGAGAGCTGTTTTGGGCGGACGCGGGGGCGGCGAAGGCGCTGGACTGGCTGGCGGCGGACCTGCCGGTCGTCGAGGCGTGGTGCCACACCGAGTTCAGGCGCCGCTGACCATGGTTTCCCTTGATCCAAGGGCGTGCGGAGTCCTTTTTCCGCGCCCTGCTTCGCGACGGCGAAGCCACCCCATCCGCGAGGTCGCACGAGAATGGCTAAGAAGGCCGCACCGAAGAAGGCAGCAACCCGGAAGCCCGCCGCGAAGAGCGCCGGCGCCACCTACGAGCCGGCGGGAGTCACGCAGAAGCTGACGCTCCGCAAGCCCGCCCAGAGCGAGCTGCAGCCTTCCCGCCGCGGCGTGAAGAAGGTCATGGTCGCCTACAGCGGCGGCCTCGACACGTCGGTCATGATTCCCTGGCTGATCGAGAACTACGGGTGCGACGTGGTCTGCTACGCGGCGGACCTGGGCCAGGGCGGCGACATGAGCGGCCTGAAGCAGAAGGCCCGCAACACCGGCGCGAAGAAGTGCATCGTGAAGGACCTTCGCGAGGAGTTCGTGAACGACTACATCGTTCCCGCGATCCAGGCGAACGCCCTGTACGAGGGGCGCTACCACATGCACACGTCGCTGGGGCGCCCGCTCATCGCGAAGTACCAGATCATGGCGGCGCTCGAGGAGGGATGCGACGCGGTCGCCCACGGCTGCACCGGAAAGGGCAACGACCAGGCGCGCTTCGAGTACGCGTTCATGGCGCTCGCCCCCCAGGTGAAGATCATCGCCCCGCTTCGCGAATGGGAAATGAAGTCGCGCGACGACGAGTTCGAGTACGCCGAGCGGCGCGGCATCCACCTGCCCATCAAGCGCGAGAAGCCCTACTCCATCGACAAGAACCTCTACGGTCTCGCCACCGAGTGCGGCGAACTCGAGGACCCGTGGAACATCGCGCCGGAGGACGCCTACCAGGATTCGACGAATCCGCTGGAGGCGCCGGACACGCCCGAGGACATCGTGATCAAGTTCGAGAAGGGCGTGCCCGTCGGACTGAACGGCAAGCGGATGAAGCCGCTGAAGCTCGTCGAGACGATGACCGAGATCGGCAACCGCCACGGCGTGGGCCGGATCGACATGATCGAGAACCGCCTGGTGGGCATCAAGTCCCGCGAGGTGTACGAGGGGGCCGCGGCGCTGATGCTGATCGCGGCGCACCGCGACTTGGAGGCCCTGGTGCTCGATCGGGAGACGTTCCACTTCAAGGCCGGAATCGACAACAAGTTCGCCGAGGTCATCTACTACGGCCAGTGGTTCACGCCGCTGCGCGAGGCGCTCTACGGATTCATCCAGGAGACCCAGGAACTGGTGACGGGCGAGGTCAAGGTCCGCCTGTACAAGGGCGGCTTCCGGCCCATCGCGCGGCGCTCGCCGTACTCGCTCTACGACGAGAAGCTGGCCACCTACGATGCGGAGGACGTCTTCGACCACAGCAAGGCGGAGGGCTTTCTGCGGATCAGCGGCCTGCCCTCGGTCGTCATGCACGAACGGGCGAAGCGGATCGCCCGCCGGAAGTAGCGGGCGGCCCCGGCACGGCCGGGAACCGGGACGGCGGGGCTCCGCCGTCCCATTTGTTTCTTGCCCGCGACGGTGCTCCGTCGGACCTTGAATTCGCAATCGAACGGAGCCCCGCGCCACGTGACAGTTCAGACATTCGACTTCGAAAAGCCCATTCTCGACCTCGAGAAGAAGGTCGCCGACGCCCGTGCGAAGGCTGAGGACGGCCCGCCGGAGGCGAAGCAGCGGCTCAAGCGCCTGGAGCGCGAGCTCGAAAAGACCCGGGTGAACATCTACGCGAACCTGAAGGCGTGGGACCGCGTGCTCTTCGCGCGCCATCCCGACCGCCCGCGCGCGCTGGACTACATCGAGGCGATCACGACGGAGTTCGTGGAGCTGCACGGCGACCGCCTCTTCGGGGACGACAAGGCCGTCGTCTGCGGAACGGCGCGGTTCGGCGGGAACCCCATCGTGGTGGTTGGCCAGCAGAAGGGCCGCGACACGAAGGAGAACGTCACGCGCAATTTCGGCATGATGCATCCCGAGGGGTACCGCAAGGCGCTGCGGGTGATGCGGCTCGCGGAGAAGTTCCGCATGCCGGTCCTGATCTTTCTCGACACCCCCGGCGCGTACCCCGGCCTGGGGGCGGAGGAACGCGGCCAGGCGGAGGCCATCGCGCGCAACATCCAGGAGATGTTCAACGTGAAGGTTCCGATCATCTGCGTCGTGATCGGCGAGGGCGCCAGCGGCGGCGCGCTCGGCGTCGGCCTGGCGGACCGCCTGCTCATGATGGAGAACGCGTGGTACTGCGTGATCTCGCCGGAAGGCTGCGCGGCGATTCTGTGGAGGGACGGCGAGGAGAACAGGCCGCGCGCGGCGGAGGCGCTGAAGCTGACGGCCGCCGATCTGATGGAACTGAAGATGATCGACGAGATCGTTCCGGAGCCGCTCGGCGGTGCGCACCGGTTTCCGCAGGAGGCGTTCGAGGCCGTCTCCAGGGCGGTGGAAAAGAATCTGAAGGAACTCGGGGCCATGGAGCAGAGCGAACTGATGGAAGCCCGTTACGCCAAATACCGGCAAATGGGCGAATTCGACGAACTCTAAGTTCGCAGGCCGTCTTCCCATGGATCTGATCGTACGCAACGCCCGCATCTACACCGATGGCATCGAGATGCAGGGGGACCTGGGCATTTCGGGCGGCCGCGTTTCCGCCATCGGCAATCTTGGCGACGACGCCGCGGAAATCGTCGATGCCGCCGGGCACCTGGTCTTTCCGGGGCTCGTGGACCTGGGCGTTTCCCCTCTGGCGGAGAACGGCTGCGTCCAGCAGACCGCCCAGGACTTTTCGACGCTGACGAAGATGGCGCTCGCGGGGGGCGTGACGACGGTCGTCTCCGCGGTTTCGTTCGACAGCGAGAAGCCGTTCGCCGACCAGTTGGGTGAGTTCGCCGCCGCCGACACGCAGCGCGCCTGGGTCGATTTCGGCTACCACATGTTCGTTCGCCAGTGGGGTCTGGATGCGCGGGAGTCGGCGCTTTCCGCCGGTTCCTCCGGCGTGTGTTCCGTGTGGATCGCGCGGACGGATACGCTTTCGAACGCGCCGGGTCTCGCGCTCGTGCAGTCGGTGGTGCGCGATCTGCCGGAAAGCATGATGGCGGTGGTCAATCCCACGGACGCGGTTCTCGAGGAGCATTTCCGGACGCAGCTGAAGAGCGAGAACATGCAGGGGCTTTCGAGCCGCAACAGCCTCTTTCCCGAAGCCATCGAGGGGGCTGTCCTGAAGACCTGCGGCGCGATCGTCAGGAATTCGCGCGCGCACATTCTCGTCAATGGGGTCAGTGGCGAGCGCACGCTGCGGGAACTGGAGTACATGCGCGGACAGCGGTACCCCGTCTCCGCCATGGCGAAACTGCCCCATCTGATCTTCGCGACCGAGCGGATGACGGAGGAGACGCAAACGCCGGACTCTCCGTCGTTCCCGTGCGTCTGGCCGCCGGTCCGCCGCCGCCGCCACCAGCAGCGGCTCTGGGGCGCCCTGGAATCCGGGCTGGTTTCCGCCGTGACGTCCGCCCACCATCCCGTGGGGCTGAAGCAGGCGACCGATTCCGCGACCGATTCGCTGAGCGCCGCGGAGGGCTGCAACGGCATCGAGCACCTGCTTCGGCTCATGTTCTCCGAAGGCATCGCCAAGTGGCGCATCGAGGCGGAGACGCTGAGCGTGGTGTGCTGCGCCGATCCGGCGAAGCTGGCGGGGCTCTATCCGCGCAAGGGGTCGCTTCAGATCGGCAGCGACGCGGATTTCCTGATCTTCGATCCCGGCAGGCAGGAGGACATCCGTCCCCTGCAGGGCGCGGCGTGCTTCGACTACTATGCGGGTCACCCCTGCGCGGGCGCCATCAAGGCCGTGTATCTTCGGGGAACGCGCGTTGCCGGAGAAGGTGCCGACACCAGTGCTCCGCGCGGCGCGTTCCTCGAGAGACGGCTCGCCCTCGCCTGACAGGACCCCATTGTCCTCCCCAACCGACAACGCCGGAACCGATGCGCCGCTGATCGTCGCCGACGGGGCCGCCATGACGTTTCCCTCGGGAGACGTTCGCGCGCTGGCGCCGCTCGGCTTCGGGGTCGGACGCGGGGACTTCGTGTCCATCGTCGGACCTTCCGGCTGCGGGAAGTCCACGCTGCTGCGCCTGGTGGCGGGTCTGCTCCGGCCAACGGAGGGGACGCTGATGATCGGCGGAAGACCTCCGCAGGACGCGCGGCGCGACGATGCGAACGCTCTCTCCTTCGTGTTCCAGCAGGCCGCGCTGCTTCCCTGGCGAACGGTCGCCGGCAACGTCGCGCTCCCGCTGGAGCTGGAGGGCGCAGGGCGCCTCGACCGCCGCGCGCGCGTGAAGGAGATGCTCGAACTCGTCGGTCTCGCGGAGTTCGCCCGCGCGTATCCGCACCAGCTTTCGGGCGGCATGCAGATGCGCGTTTCGCTGGCGAGGGCTCTGGCCACGCGGCCATCCGTGCTGTTGCTGGACGAGCCCTTCGGCGCTCTGGACGAGATCGCGCGCCAGCGGCTGAACGAGGAGCTGCTGCGTCTTTGGAGCCACGACGGTTTCACGGCGCTCTTCGTCACCCACAACGTGTACGAAGCGGCGTTCCTGAGCCGCCGCGTGATCGTCATGTCGAAGCGCCCCGGCCGCATCGCCGCCGACATCGCGGTGCCCTTCGACCACCCGAGGACGGCTGCGCTGAGGGCCGAGCCGGAGTTCGCGCGTCTTTGCGGCGAAATCGGCGCGGCTCTGGAGAAGGGAAGCGAATGACGGGTTTCGCGAGGCGCCTTGCTGCTCTGGTGCTGCCGCCGCTCGCCGTGTTCCTCGCGGTGTTGGCGGTGTGGCATGTCGTGACGGTGCGGTTCGACGTGCCGGAATACGTCGTGCCGCCGCCGGGGGGCGTGCTCGATGCGGCGGTGAAGAGCGGCGCGAAGCTCGCGCGGGCGGCGTGGCTGACCGGTGCGGCGGCGCTCTGCGGCCTGGCGGTCAGCGTCGTCGTCGGCGTTCTCGTGGCCTTCGCGTTCTCGCAGGCGCGGCTCGTCCGGCGGGCGTTCTATCCCTACGCGATCTTCCTTCAGACGGTTCCGATCGTGGCGATCGCGCCGGTGATCGTGATCTGGGTCGGCCAGGAGTTCCGCAGCGTCGTCCTGGTCGCCCACATCGTGAGTCTCTTTCCGATCATCACGAACACCACCCAGGGGCTGACGTCGGTGGACCGCAATCTTCTGGAACTGTTCCGCATCCACAACGCGTCGCGGCTCCAGGTGCTGCTGCGCCTGCGCTTCCCCAACGCCGTTCCCAACACGATGACGGGCATCAAGACCTCCAGCGGCCTGGCGGTGATCGGGGCGATCGTGGGCGAGTTCTTCACCGGCTACGGCGAGTCGGGCCAGGGGCTGGGGTTTCTGATCCAGTTGTGGGGCGGGCAGCTGAGGACGGCGGAGCTGTTCGCGGCGATTTTCGCATCGACGCTGCTGGGGCTTGTCATCTTCGCTGCGGCCAGCCTGGTCGAAGACCTGATCGCGTCGCGCTGGCGCGACTGACACGGAGGACTTCCCGATGCGATGGCTCGCTGCCACGATCTGCATTCTGTTCCTCGCCGCCTGCGGCGAATCCCCGCGCTCGGCGGCTTCCGACACGCGGTCGACGCCGGTTTCGCTGCAGCTGAACTGGTATCCGGAAGCGGAGCACGGCGGGTTCTACGAGGCGCTGCTTCGCGGCTACTACGCGGAAGCCGGCCTGGACGTGACGATCCGGCCCGGCGGTCCGAACATTCCCATCGTGCAGATCGTCGGATCGGGACAGGCCGACTTCGGGGTCTGCAACGCGGACGACGTCGTGACGGGGCGCAGCCGGGGAGCGAATCTCGTGGCGCTGCTGGCACCGCTCCAGACCAGTCCGCGATGCATCATGGTGCATGCGGGTTCGGGGATCGGGAGCTTCGAGGACCTGAAGGACATGACGCTGGCGATGGAACCGTCCTCGGCGTTCGCGCAATACGTCGCCGCCCGCGTTCCGCTTTCGAACGTCCGCATCGTGCGCTACGCCGGCGTCGCGCCGTTCGTCGCGAACGAGAACTACGCCATGCAGGGGTACGTCTTCAGCGAGCCCTTCGTCGCGCGGAAGGCCGGCGCCGATCCGAAGTCCCTGATGGTGGCCGATCTCGGGTTCGACCCGTACACCAGCCTGCTGGTCACGAGCGACGAGTACATCGCACGCGGGAATGACGCGGTCGTCCGGGGCATCGCGCGCGCGTCGCGCCGCGGATGGGAGGACTATCTCGCCGATCCCGCCGCGACGAACGCGTACATCCACGGGCTGAACGAGGAGATGGGCCTGGACACTCTCGAATACGGAGTCGGGCGGATTCGCGAACTGGCGGAGTCCGACGCGGTCGCGGAGCACGGTTTCGGCTGGATGACGCCGGAACGCTGGCAGACGATCACGGAGCAGCTCGAATCGCTCGGCACGATCGACGAAGGCACCGTCGACGCCGCGAAGACCTTCACCGTGGAGTATCTCTCCGAGTAGCGCGATGTTTCCACTGACGGACAGAATCGTGTGGGTCACGGGTTCGGCGAAGCGCGTCGGGCGTTCCATCGCGCTGGAGTGCGCCCGGTCGGGAGCCGACGTCGTCGTGCACTGCAACGCGTCGCGGAAGGAGGGCGAAGAGGTCCTGCGATCGGTGCGCGACACCGGCCGACGGGGACTCCTCGTCCAGGGAAACCATTCGATTCGCGGGGACGTCGAGCGCATGGTCGGCGAGATTCGCGCGGAGTTCGACCGCCTCGACGGGCTCGTGAACTGCGCGGCGGCGTTTCCGAGGAAGGACTTCGCCGACGTGACGGACGAGGACTTCGACCACGCCATCGGCAGCAACCTGCGCGGACCGTTCCTTTGCTCGCAGCTCGCGCTCCCGCTGCTTCGCCGTTCCGACCGCGCGCACATCGTGAACGTGACCGACTGCATGCTGCCGCGCGCGTACCCCAGGCACTCGGCTTACTGGTGCGCGAAGGGCGGCCTGGATGCTCTGACACGGGCGCTGGCGCGGGAGCTCGGGCCGGCGATTCGCGTGAATGCCGTGGCTCCGGGTCCGGTTCTGCCGCCGGAGGACTACGACGACGCGGCGATGCGGGACCGCGCGGAGAAGACGGTCCTTGGGAAATGGGGCGCACCGGAGGATGTTGCCCGCGCCGTGATCTACCTTTTGTCCTCGGACTACGTGACGGGCACCACAATGGTCGTCGATGGCGGACGCAGTATCGGGTAGGCGGCGCCAATGGTCTTGCCGCCACCGGGGGATTCCGCCACTCTGGTTCGACGCCAGCCAGTCCGGAGGAACGACCATCGCGACCTTGCTTGCCATTTCGGGTCCCCGCACGGGGATGCGCATCAAGCTGGGGGAGACGACTTCCATCGGCCGCGGAGAGAGCGCGACCGTGGTTCTCGAGGATGCCGCCGTCTCCCGCGATCACGCCGTCGTCAGCCGGAAGGGACTGGGCTGGTTCATCGAGGACACCGGCAGCACCCAGGGAACCTGGGTGAACCGCGAGCGGCTGGCTGGAAGGCGGGCGCTTCTGCCCAACGACGAAATCCGCATCGGCGCGACGCGCTTTCTCTTCGACTCCGACTTCGACATCCAGAACGCCGACTACACCGACCGGTCGGTCTACTTCTCGTCCCACACCGAAGACACGATGGAGGTGCATCCGGTCGCGGTTCTCGATGCGGGAAGGGATGCGTCGCAGCCCGCCGGTGCGGAGCTGGACTTCGTGGTGCGGCTCGGCGAGCTGTTCGACGCGACGCATGTCGGTTTCGCCGACGCCATGCGCGGCACGTGCGAGCGCCTGGCGGAGATGTTCCACACGGACGCGCTGCTGTTCATGCTCTGGGACAGCGCGGCGGACTCGCTGCGGACGACGGTCGCGGTTTCGAAGGACGAACGCTTTCAGGCGGACTCGGCGATCATCCGCCGCGCGTGGTCGGAGAGGCGCGCCCTTCTGGTGAGCGACCGCCGCGAAGCGGGGCATCCTGCGCCAGACGCTCCGAAGGCTCCTCCGACGCGTTCCGTCCTCGCCGCGCCGCTGCTCGCGGGGGGGACGGCGATCGGACTGCTGTACTTCCAGCGCGGAAAGCTCGACGCGTACTCCCTCGTCGATCTGCGCAACGCGCGCGCGGTGGCGAATCTGATGGCCGTGTTCGTCGAGGCGCGCCAGAAGGCCGAGGCGCGCACGTTCCGCGAAACGTTTCGTCGGGGCGAGACCCGCATGGTCGGGAGCGGTTCGGCCATGGGTGCGGTGCTCGACATGGTCGGCCGGGTCGCCGACTCCGATGCGACGATCCTCATCACGGGCGAGACGGGGACGGGCAAGGAACTGCTGGCGCAGGAAGTCCACCAGCGCTCGTCGAAGGCCAGAGCGCGCGGTCCGTTCGTGCCCGTGAACTGTTCCGCAGTGCCCGAAACGCTCTTCGAATCGGCGTTCTTCGGTCACGAGAAGGGCGCGTTCACCGGTGCCTTCCGGATGCAGCCGGGCATCCTGGAGCAGGCGACGGGGGGAACGGTCTTTCTCGACGAGATCGGCGAGCTGTCGCCCGCCATGCAGCCGAAGCTGCTGCGCTTCATCCAGGAGTTCTCCTTTTCCCGCGTCGGGGGAAACCGAACGCTGCGGGCGGACGTTCGGCTGATCTTCGCCACGAACCGGGACCTCGCGCGCGAGGTGGCCGAAGGCCGGTTCCGCGAGGACCTCTACCACCGGATTTCCGTGATACCGATTCACCTGCCGGCGCTCCGCGAGCGGCGCGAGGACATCGCGGTCCTCGCGGAGTACTTCGCGGCGCTCCACGCGAAGAAGCTCGGGCGGGACATCGCAGGGATCGGCAGAGAGGCGCTGGTGCTGCTGGAGAAGTACGGGTGGCCGGGCAACATCCGGGAGCTCTCGAACTGCGTCGAGCGCGCCGTGCTGCTGGCGGACGAGCGGATTCTCCTGCCGCGGCACTTTTCCTTCGCCCCGGCCGGCCGGTCGCCGGCCAGCCGGTCTCCCGCCGCCACGATGTCGATGGCGGAGGTCGAGAAGCTGCACATCGAATCGGTGCTCGGGTCCTGCGACGGAAACCAGGTGCGGGCGTCGGAGGTGCTGGGGATTCACCGCAACACGTTGCGGAAGAAGATCGCGGAGTACGGGCTGAAGACGTAGCCCATCCCCGCCGCCAGGGCGGTCCCGGGCAGGTGGCCGGGAAAACCCGGAGACCGGGAGCAAGAAGGCCCCCGGTTTCGCCCTTTTCAGCCATTGACCTCGGATTGGGGGCCGGGAATTCTCCCCCCTGGCAAGCCTGCACAAGGAAAGGCGGAGATGAACATTCGTCTTCCGTTCGGGGACGACACGGTCCCCATCGACGTACCGGACAACTGGATCAACGGCCGCTGCTACCGGTCGTTTCGGTTCGAGGCGGCTCTCGACCCGGCGATCGCCGTCGTGAGCGCCATCGAGGAACCTGTCGGGGCCTCGTTCCCCGACCTGGTGGCGGACAAGTCCGAAGCGGTCGTCGTCGTCGACGCGTCCGAATGGGACACCTTGTCGCCGGTGCTGCCGGCGTTTCTGGAGATGCTCGAAGAGCAGAGCCTCGCCGCCGGCCGCCACATCACGATTCTCTTCACCAACGGGCTCTGGATGCCCTTCGACCAGGAGTTCCTGGAGCAGGCCGTTCCCGGGGAACTGCGGAGCCGCTACACGGTGCTGTTGCACGATCCGAAGTCATCGCCCGCAGCCCACCTTGGAACCGTCGGAAACGACATTCCCCTCGAGATCAACAGCACCTACGTCGATTCGGCGCTGAAGATCCTGTTCGGTCCCGTCCGCCCCGATCCCGTCATGGGCTTTACGGGCGGGCGTTCGATGGTGCTGCCCGGCCTGGCGTCGGAGAGGACCATCAGGGCGTTCTACCGCTACGACCTGCTTTCCGGCGATGCGATCCGCTACGGCGTGATCCGCGACAATCCGCTGCACATCGCGGCGTCCGAGGCGCTGATGAGCGCGGGCTGCGACTTCGTGGTGTCGCCGCTTCTCTCTCCCGAGGGCGGCATCGCGGAAGTGATCGCCGGCGACGCGCTGCAATCCGTGATGACGGCCATCAACAAGGCCCGCGAGAAGATGCGCATCACGCTGAAGGAGCCGATGGACATCGTCATCACGACGGGCGGCGGCGGACCCTGGGATGCGACGCTGTTCGGCGTCTTCGACGCCATTTCCGGTTCGCTGCCGGTGCTGAAGGAAAACGGCACGATCATCGTCGCGGCGCAGATGGCCGGCGGCTTCGGACCGCGCCCGCTGGAATCGCTGCTGATGGCCTGCCGTTCGCCCCGGGGATTCGAGAAGAAGTTCAAGTCGGGGACGAACTTCGTGCCGGGCCAGTGGATCGTGCAGCGCCTGTATTCGGTGCTGAAGGACTACGAGGTTATCTGCCACACCGGTCCGGGCATGAAAGAGGACCAGCTGTGGAACGCCGGCCTGACGCCGGCGCAGAGCCTTCAGGACGCGATCGAGGTCGCGATGCAGAGTCACGGCCAGCGGTGCAAGATCTGCGCGCTGCCGGACGGACCGTTCTCCCTGCCGACGTTCGGAGCGGATTAGGCCGGCGCCTCCCGGCAACACGCGCTCCTTCGGGACAGCCACGATACGGCGACACCCCGGTCTTCCGACCGGGGTGTTCTCTTGCTGGGGACGTTTACCAGGTTCAGGACTTGCGCGGCAGTTCGATGAGCCCCTTGGGCGCCAGCGTTCCGACGAGCGGTCTCAGCCATTCGACGAATTCGGGGGTGACGTCCATATCGCCGTCGGCGATGAGACGGTCCTCCATGGGGCGGTACTGCTTCATGCCGGCGGGGAAATTGACGCCGGAGACGTCTTCGAGGGAGGCGCGGAAGGTGTCGCAGAAGTACTTTCCGGACTGGGACTCGACGCGGCGAAAGCAGATCGAGCCGTCGATGTCGCCCATCATGGCGGTCCTGACGGCGGTGACTCCGGCTTCGCGGGCCTCCTGGGCATCGACTTCGCTGACGACGCCGGCCATGGAGCGCTGGGCGTAGCCGAGCGTGTCGGCGCGGACGCGGAACTTCTGGGCGTACTTGCGGAAGAGGTGGATCTTCGTCGCGCTCGCCAGGAAGTCGGCGAGGGCGCCGGAGCCGGAAAGCTGCGTGTGCCCGAAGGCGTCGCGCTTGGCGCCGCCGGAGAGGTCCTCCACCTTGCCGGACGCCTCGAACGCGTCGAGGATCGCGTCCATCTTCATCTCCTTGAGTTCCGCGCGAACCCTGTCGCTTTCCAGGAACGTGTTGCCGTCGGTGTCGGCGATGCCTTCGCTGACGGCGATGACGGCGCGACCGTACTTCTGGTACGCGCCGTCGACGGAGTCGACGAACTGCCTGAGGGTGTAGCTGCGCTCGGGGAGGAAGATGGCGTGGGGGCCGTCGCCGGGATTGACGCGCGCGAGCGCTGCGGCGGCCGTCAGCCAGCCCGCGTTGCGGCCCATGACGACGTCGATCTTGATGCCCGGCAGCGCGCGGTTGTCGGCGTCGTTGCCCATGAAGCACTGCGCGACGTACTTCGCCGCGGAGCCGTAGCCCGGGCAGTGGTCCGTCACGAGCAGATCGTTGTCGATGGTCTTGGGAACGTGAAAGACGCGCAGCTCGTAGCCCGCCTCGCGGGCGATCTTGTTCACGATGCCGGCGGAGAGGGCGCTGTCGTTGCCGCCGATGTAGTAGTAGTAGTGGATGTCGTGCTTGCGGCAGACCTCGAAGATGTTCTTGCAGTCCTCGACCTTCGGCTTGAAGCGGCACGATCCGAGGCCCGCGCCGGGCGTGGCGGCGACGGTTTCGAGCTGTCCCGACGACAGCGACCGCATGTCGATGAACTGCTCCTTGAGCAGACCCTCGACGCCGTGGACCATGCCCATGATCCTGCCGATGGCTTCGTGCTTCATGGCCTCCTGGACGACGCCGGCGAGCGACTGGTTGATGACGGCGGTGGGTCCGCCCGATTGTCCGACGACGAGATTGTCCTTCGCGCTCATGTTGGAGAACTCCCGCGGGGATTGGGGGACCGGCGAAAGACGCGGCTCCGGCCCGGTGCGGCGGGAGAGATGGCAGTAAGGCGCGCGGAGGGCAAGGGGCGAGGGGCGGTCGGCGGGGCTTTCCGGATAAAGCGCCGTTTCCGGTTGGCAGCCGTGCGCGGCGGAGGTTCTCTCCCATCCATCCCGTCGCCGTTGGTCACCCCGCGATGTCCGTTTCCGCCTCCGATCTCGTCGACAAACTCAATCCCCCCCAGGCCGAAGCCGTCACCCATCACGGCACCCCGCTGCTGATCGTCGCCGGGGCGGGCAGCGGCAAGACGCGCGTCATCACGCACCGCATCGCGTGGCTCGCGCGCGAGGTGGGCATTCCCCTCTGGCAGATTCTGGCGGTCACGTTCACGAACAAGGCGGCGCGCGAGATGCGCGAGCGGGTCTGCCGGCTGCTGGGCGTTCCGGACGATCCGACGCTGGCGATCTCGACGTTCCACAGCCGCTGCGCGGCGATTCTGCGCCGCGAAGCCGACGCCGCGGGGCTCGAGCGCTCCTTCGCCATCCTCGACGACAAGGACCAGGAGACGGCCATCAAGAAGGCGATGGAGGCCACCGGCATCGATCCGAAGAAGGTCCGCCCCGGCCAGGCCCAGAGTTTCGTCAACCTCGCGAAGATGAAACTCCTTACGCCGGAGGACTGCGCCGCGGAGTTCGACAACGAGGAGATTCCCTACGCGGCGATCTACACGGAATACCAGGAGATTCTGCGCAAGAACAACTCGCTGGACTTCGAGGACCTGATCTTCCGGTCGGTGCTGCTGTTTCGCGGGAGGCCGGAGGTGCTCGAGCGGTGGCAGCGCAAGTACCGGCACATCCTGGTGGACGAGTTCCAGGACACGAACCACAGCCAGTTCGAGCTGATCAAGCTGCTCGTCGGCGGAGACCGCGACATCTGCGTCGTCGGCGACGAGGACCAGTCGATCTACTCGTGGCGCGGCGCGGACGTGCGCAACCTGCTGGATTTCCGCGAGACGTACGCGGACTGCAAGGTCGTGCGTCTCGAACAGAACTACCGTTCGACGGGGAACATCCTCAAGGCGGCGTCGGGCGTGATCGCGAACAACGCGATGCGCATCGGCAAGACGCTTTGGACGGAGAGCGCCGAGGGCGAGCCGCTCTCGTTCCTCCCCGGCCGCGACGATCTCGAGGAATCGGACCTGGTGGCCGCGAACATTCGCGGCATCATGCTGAACGACGGCGTGTGCGCGTCGGAGATCGCGGTGTTCTACCGAAGCCACGGCCTCTCCCGCGCGCTGGAGGACGGCATTCGCAAGTTGCGCATTCCCTACCGGATCGTGGGCGGAACGCGTTTCTACGACCGCGCGGAGATCAAGAACGTGCTGGCGTTCCTGAGGCTGGCGGTCCAGCCGTCGAACGATCTCGCCTTCGAGCGCATCGCGAACGTTCCCCCGCGGGGCGCGGGGCAGAAGACCCTGGGGGACATCGCCGCGGAGGCCGCCATCGAACAGGTCAGCCTCTACGAGGCGACGAAGCGGCTGCTGACGTCCGGAGTCATCAAGGGCAAGGCGCGCAGCGGGCTCGGCGAGTTCCTCGAAGCCGTCGACCGCTGGCACGACCGGGTCGCGCACGGAGCGAACGTCTCGGAGGTGCTCAAGGCCGTTCTCGCCGACACGCGGTACAAGACCGACGGGGTGGGCGACCCCTC
>JAJFLJ010000259.1 GCA_021772755.1 Candidatus Sumerlaeota bacterium | reverse complement strand
ACACGACATCGAAATCGACACCGTCGCGCCGGGAATCGCGCGCTTCGAGAGCGACACCGCGCCGGGCACGTACGGTTTCGAAGCGATGATCGACGCGAAGATGGTGTTCACCGAACCGATGGTCTTCTCCAGCGTGTTCGGCACGCCGTTCCTGGCGCTGAACAGCGGAGGCACGGCCTTCTACGCGGGCGGCGCGGGGACCGACACGCTGACGTTCGACTACGAGGTCATGGCGGGGGAGATCGCCGCGGACCTGGATGTGGTGTCCTTCGACGACGACGGGCGCGGGCCGACGGACCTGGCGGGGAATCCCGCGATCCTGACGCTGCCCGGCCCGCCGGACACGCTCGCCGACAACGAGGACATCGCCATCGACGCGGTCGGGCCCTCGATCACGAGCATCGACAGCGCCACGGCGGACGGCTTCTACAAGGTGGGCGCGTCCATCGCCGTGACGGTGGAGTTCGACAAGGACCTCGTCATCGACACGATGTTCGGGTTTCCCCGCCTCGCGATGGACACGGGCGGAATCGCCACCACGACGCTGTTTCCCGACGCGCGCACCATCGAATTCGTGTACACCGTGCAGACCGGCCACAACAGCGCCGATCTCGACGCGACCGCGTTCAATCCGAACGGAGCGACGATCCTGGACGCGAGCGGCAACCCCGCTTCGACGGCCCTGCCGGGATTCGCCGACACGCTCGCCGGCCGGAAGGACATCGTCGTCGATACGACCGCTCCGGAGATCGCATCCATCACGAGTCCGAACGCCAATGGCGGCTACGGTCTCGGCGCGGCGATCGACATCGACGTGCTGTTCACGGAAAGCGTGGTCTACGACACGGGGTCGGGGACGCCGCGGCTCGACCTGAACAGCGGGGGCCAGGCGGACTACGCCTCGTCGCCGTCGCCGGGTACGGGTCGTTACGGCTACACGGTCGGCGCGGGCGACTTCGCTTCGGATCTCGACGTCACGGCCTTCGACCTTGCGGGCGGCGGCATCGCGGACCCTGCGGGCAACGCGCTCGTCGTGGCGCTTCCCGGGGGGGGCGATTCGCTCGCCGGTTCCAAGGACATCTCCATCGACGCGGGTCTGCCCCGCATCGTTTCCTTCACCAGCGCGACCCCCGACGGATTCTACAAGAGCGGCGGTTCGATCCAGGTCGCGGCGAACTTCAGCAAGCCCGTGTCGTACTCCGGCAACGCGCCCTCTCTCGCGCTCGACAGCGGAGGAACCGCCGCGTACTCGTCGGGCAACGGGGGCAGCCAGTTCCTCTTTCAGTACTCCGTTCTGCCGGGCCAGAACACGACGGACCTGGACGTCGCGTCCTTCGACGCCAACGGCGGAACAATCGAGGACGGTTCGTCGAACGCGCTCGATACGTCACTGCCCGGAGCACCTGACCGGCTGCGGGATGCGAAGGACATCGTCGTCGATACGGTCGCTCCATCGCTTGTCTCTGCGACGACAGCGACTCCGGACGGCAGCTACGGGGCGGCGTCGCCGATCGGCGTTTCTCTGAACCTCAGCGAAACGGTCGTCGTCGATACCGGATCGGGAACGCCCTCCGCATCGCTCGACAGCGGGGGCATGGCCGTCTGGAACGGCGCTGCGCCGCAGAGTCTTCTGCTCGACTACACGGTGATGGCGGGGGAGAACAGCGCCGACCTGGACTTCGTTTCCCTGGCGCTGAACGGCGCGACGGTTCGCGACCAGGCCGGCAACGATCTCGACACGACGCCGCCCGCATCGCCGAACACGCTCGCGGAGCTGCACGACATCGTCGTCGATACGATCGCTCCGCGCATCGCCGCGTTCACGTCGGTTCCCGCGACGGAGGACTACGGCCCTGGCGAGTCGCTGACGATCGATCTGGCGTTCACCGAAACCGTCGTCGCCAGCATCGTGACGTCTCCGACCCTTTCCCTGAACAGCGGCGGCACGGCGACGTGGGCCTCCATGCCGGCGGGCGACGCCGCGGCCTTCGGCTACACCGTCGGCGGGGGGGAGAACGCGAGCGACCTGAACGTCGCGTCGGTTTCCCTCTTCGACAGCGCCATCGCCGACGCCGCCGGCAACGCGCTCGACGCGACACTGCCGGTGGGGGCGAATTCGCTGGCCGGAGGACAGAACATCGTCGTGGATACGACGCGCCCCGCGCCTTCCGTTTCCTCCACCGACGTCGTCCACGGCGACACCATCGCGGGTCCTCCGGCGCAGTCCTTTACCGTCGCGTTCGCGGACGCCACCGCCGTCGCAGGGTTCGATCCCCAGAACGCCGGCGATCTCTTCGTTACCAACGCGACGGTCGGAAGCGCACTGCAGTCGGGGAACGCGTGGACATTCGACGTCACGCCTGTGTCCGACGGTGCGGTTCAACTGCAGGTGCTCGACGGCGCCGCGACCGACAACGTCGGCAACGCCAGCACCGTATCGGCGGCCTTCGACTATACCTTCGACACGTCGGTGCCATCCGGCGTACTGCTCTCGCCCGACGTGACGAGCGGCGGCGCGACGAACTCGCCGACGCCGTACGATTTCACCGCGCGGTTCTTCTCGCCTCTGGCGATGAGCGGCTTCGATTCCCAGGACGCCGGCGATCTTCTGCTGACGAACGCAACGGCGACAGCCGCCACGCAAAGCGGCAACGACTGGGACTTCACGATCACGCCCGCCGCCGACGGACCCGTATCGCTGAGGATTCTGGCGGGCGCCGCGGAGGACTCCCTTGCGCGCGGCAATCCGGCGTCGCCGCTCTTCACCTTCGTGCACGACACGACGGCTCCGGCCGCATCGCTCTCCAGCGGCGACGTGGCGAACGGCACCGCGACGAACGCCCCGGCCTCCTTCTCCGCCGACTTCGCCGACGCGACGACGGTTTCCGGATTCGATCCGGAGGACCCGGGCGATCTCGTGGCGACGAACGCCACGGTTTCCGTTCTTCGCAAGGGTACCGTCGGCACCGCATTCACCGTCACGCCGGTCGCGGACGGACCGGTGACGGTGCAGGTTCTCGCGAACGCAGCGACGGACCAGGCGGGGAACGCGAGCACTGCTTCGCCGCTCTTCCAGTTCGACTACGACGCGACACCGCCGACGGTCGCGCTTTCTTCGGCGATTTCCGATGGCGGCTACGCGAACACGCTCGATGCGACGGTCGTCACGGCGGCGTTCGCCGACGCGCTCGCGGTGGGCGGATTCGATCCGCAGGACATCGCCGACGCGGAATTCGTCAACGCGACCGCCGGTCCCGCCGCCGCGGGCGGCTTCAACGAGTTCCTCTTCGACGTCGCGCCCGCTGCGGAAGGTCTCGTTTCCGTCCGGCTCCTCGCCGGAGCCGCCTCCGACGCCGCAGGCAATCTTTCGCTCCCATCGCTTCTCTATTCGTTCACCATCGATGTCACCGATCCCGTTCCCTCCTTCTCCTCGCCCGATGCGACCGACGGCGAGCTCTGCGTCTGTCTTTCGCCCATCGAACTGACGCTTTCGGTGGCGGACCTGACGGACGTGGATGCGGCCTTCGATCCCTTCGCGGACCTGGTGCTGACGAACGCGTCGCTCGATTCCGCCGTCAGAACCGGGAACTCGTGGAGTCTTGAGATCGTGCCGACGGCACCCGGACCGGTCTCGGTCTCCGCGCCGACCGGTGTTCTGAGCGACAGCGCGGGAAACGCGAACACTGCCGCCGCGTCCTTTTCCTTCACGTGGCAGGACCCCTTCTCCTCGGTCTCCGAGTGGGCGCTGTACTGATGGCGGGGACTTCCCCTTGCATTGCGACCCCGGCGCCGGCGTAGTGGCGGCGTACTCGCTGGGCGTGGCCGCAACGACGGCCTGAGACGCGTCTTCCTCCGGAGAACCGGCGGATGCGGCGCGAAAGCCCCCGAACCTGATCCGGCTGACACCGGCGTAGGGAAGCGAGGTTTCCCAGAAGCCCTCTTCCCGCGCAGGACCAGCCACGAATTCCACGAATCGCCACGAAGGCGGTTCGTCTTGTTCACGCGATATTCGAGGCACCCCAAGGAGCAACAATGACTCTCGTCGACGACCCCCACACGAAGGACACCGGCGCGCTGGCGGCGGAACTCATCACCCGGGAACCGTTTCCCAAGTCCCGCAAGGCCTACATGACGGGAAGCGATCCGTCCATCCGCGTGCCCATGCGCGAAATCTCGCAGGCCCCGACGGTTTCCCGCGCGGGAGAGCCCGACGAACGCGTCGAGGAGAATCCTCCCGTTCGCGTGTACGACACGTCGGGGCCCTACACCGATCCGGACGTTGCGATCGACGTGTACAAGGGTCTGGCGCCGATGCGGCTCGACTGGATTCGCGCGCGCGGAGACGTCGAGGAACTTTCGCAGCTGACCAGCGCCTTCGGCCGCATGCGCGAAGCCGATCCGAAGACCGAGAGCCTTCGCTTCCGCCGCACGCGCAACCCCCTTCGCGCGAAGTCCGGCGCGCGCGTGACGCAGATGCACTATGCGAAGAAGGGCATCGTCACGCCGGAAATGGAATACATCGCCATTCGCGAGAACATGAAGGCCTCCGAGGCGCGCGATCTCGGCCACCAGCACCCCGGCCAGTCCTGGGGCGCGGCGGTTCCCGCGGAGATCACGCCGGAATTCGTGCGCGACGAAATCGCCCGCGGCCGCGCCATCGTTCCCGCCAACGTCAACCACCCCGAGCTCGAACCGATGATCATCGGGCGCAACTTCCTGGTGAAGATCAACGCCAACATCGGCAACAGCGCCGTCACCTCCTCCATCGAGGAGGAGGTCGAGAAGATGGTCTGGTCGACGCGCTGGGGCGCCGACACGGTGATGGACCTCTCGACGGGAAAGAACATCCACGAGACGCGCGAGTGGATTCTTCGCAACTCGCCCGTGCCTATCGGCACCGTGCCGATCTACCAGGCGCTGGAGAAGGTCGGCGGCCGGCCCGAGGAACTCACCTGGGACATCTTCCGCGACACGCTCGTCGAGCAGGCCGAGCAGGGCGTCGACTATTTCACGATCCACGCCGGCGTGCTGCTGCGCTACATTCCGATGACCGCCAGGCGCCGCACCGGAATCGTCAGTCGCGGCGGATCGATCCTCGCCAAGTGGTGCCTCGCGCATCACCAGGAGAACTTCCTCTACACCCACTGGGACGACATCTGCGAGATCATGGCGGCCTACGACGTCTCCTTCAGCATCGGCGACGGCCTTCGCCCCGGCAGCATCGAGGACGCCAACGACGAGGCGCAGTTCGGCGAGCTCAGGACGCAGGGCGAACTGACCCGCCGCGCGTGGGACTTCGACGTCCAGGTCATGAACGAGGGCCCCGGCCACGTTCCCATGCACATGATCCACGAGAACATGCACAAGCAGCTCGAATGGTGCGGCGAGGCGCCCTTCTACACCCTCGGGCCCCTGACGACCGACATCGCGCCGGGCTACGACCACATCACGTCGGCCATCGGCGCCGGAATGATCGGCTGGTACGGCACCGCGATGCTCTGCTACGTCACGCCGAAGGAGCACCTGGGCCTGCCCAACCGCAAGGATGTGAAGGACGGCGTGATCGCGTACAAGATCGCGGCGCACGCGGCCGACCTGGCCAAGGGGCATCCCGGCGCGCAAATGCGCGACAACGCGCTGAGCAAGGCGCGCTTCGAGTTCCGGTGGGAGGACCAGTTCAACCTCTCGCTCGATCCGGAGACCGCCCGCGAGTTCCACGACGAGACCCTTCCGGCGGAGGGCGCGAAGGTCGCCCACTTCTGCTCGATGTGCGGCCCGAAGTTCTGCAGCATGGAGATCACGCAGCAGATCCGCGACTACGCCGCCGAGCAGGGCCTGGCCGAGGAGGACGCGCTGCGCAGGGGCATGGAGGAGAAGGCCGGCGAGTTCGTCGAAAAGGGCGCGGAAATCTACCAGCGGGAGTAGGGTTCGCCGCGATGGTCGAGCGACATCGAAAGACTCTGGCGAAAGTGATTCAGGGCCGGTCAGATGCATCGGTTCGTTTCGACGATCTTTGTGCGCTCCTTCGGCAACTTGGATTTGACGAGAGAACGAAGGGCAGCCACCATCTCTTTCGACGCGAAGGAATTCCGGATCGTGTCAATCTCCAGCGCCAGGGCTCCGACGCCAAGCCCTACCAGGTCAGGCAGGTCAGGAGAATTCTCCTGGAAAACGGACTCGCTTCCCCGGAGGAATAGCACCATGCACCAGTACGAGGTCATCATCTATTGGAGCCGGAACGACGGCGTCTACATCGCCGAGGTTCCCGAACTGTCGGGCTGCATGGCACACGGGGCATCGCAGGAGGAGGCGCTTCGCGGTTGCGGGGAGGCCGTGGAACTCTGGCTCGAAACGGCTCGCGAATTCGGCGATCCGATCCCCGAGCCGAAAGGGCGAAGGCTGATGCTCGCCTGAGTCTCCTGGCACCGGCGCCCACTCCTCTATAACGCCAACGCGCCGGCTCCCTCCTGGGAACCGGCGCGTTCTTGCGAGAGGGAATCGTGGCGCCGTCAGTAGAGCTGCCAGGCGTCCTCGAGGGTGGCATCCTGAAGATCGAAGAACGCCAGCGCGGCCTGCATGACGTCGCTTCGCTGCTGCGGGGTGGCGATGGTCTCGAAGGGGAAGCCGAAGGAGAGGACCTTCGACGTTCCGCTGTAGAAGACCGCCGCCGTTCCGCCGGTGCCGCCGGAGTACTGCATCGCGGCCTGCGAACCGCCGGACGTGCTCAGAACGTCGGGGAATTCCGCGTCGTAGCGCGCGCCCGACGCAGGCGAGAAGCTTATAGAGCCGAGCCCGGCGAAGGGGCCGCCGACCGTTCCCGTCACGTTGTACGTGTTCGCGTCGTCGGCGGAATACGCCGTTCGCAGCACGTTGTTGTAGAACGCGATGTCGGCGGCACTCGACGAACCCGCGCGGCCCAGGTCCCAGCCGATCTCGGCGCCGGAGATGAAGAGCCTTCCGCCGCCGGCGAGATACGCCGAGATGCGGGACTGCTCCGACGCGTCCAGCGCGTCGTCGTTCGTCGATTCCTCGCCTCCGATCCAGAACACCGCGTCGTAGTTCGCGAGGACGACCGTTCCGTCGGCCACGGACTCGTTGCAGGAGCTGCTGATGCGAACGCCCTCCGGGGCGATCGCCTCGGCGTGTTCGATGGCGTAGTTGAACGCCTGGAACGTGTGGGGGACGTGGCGGCGAAGGTTGCTGCCGGCGTTCGTGATGTTCGCCGTCGGGATCAGAGAGCGCTGGTTGCGGTCGAAACCGTTGACCAGCAGCACGTCGTACGATCCGTCGGAGACGGCGAGGGTCTCTCCCGGGAAGGACTGCCCGCCCGCGTTGACGGCGGCGACGCGGAAGTAGACCGCCTCGTTCGTCGGAATCCCGGAGAGAATCGTGGTCGTGCCGTTGACAACCGTTCCGTCGTCGAAGCCGAAGCCGTTGGAACTGCGGAAGACGCGGTAGCTCGTGGCAGCCGGGCCGTCGAACTCACTGTCCTCCTCGTCCAGAGGGTCGTTGAATGGCCCCGCCGCCCACGTCAGGCGCGCCTGTCCGCCGCCGAGGGACTCGGCGCGGAAGTCTACCGGCGGTTCCGGCGGATAGGGCAGCGACGTGCTGTCGCGGTCGTTGAAGTAGTCAATCAGACTCTGCGTGATGGCGCGCGCGACGATGTACCGGAACTCCGGCTCGTTGTAGGCGGTCGAGTCCGTCGCGTTGTCGTGGAAGAGTCCTTCCAGCAGGATTCCCGGAAGGCCGGTTCCGAGGCTGGTCTGATTGCCCTCGCCGAAGTTCTGCTCGTTCTTGCCGCGCACGGTCCACGTCTCGGTTGTGAACCAAAGCGTGTTGATGGCTTCGTAGAGCTTGTCATGCATGGTGTACTGGAGCGCTTCCGAAGCCGCCGTCGCCGTGCTGTGGCGAAAGCTCGAAAGGCCGCGCGCGTTGCCGTTGAAGGCATTCGTGTGCCACGCGAAATAGACCGCGTCCTCCACACTCCCGTCCTTCTCGCTGTGCTCCCACCGCGCATACTGCGGCCTGTCGGACCAGCCACCGGCTTCGTCGTCGTCGCCGGTGTAGTGCGAGCCGCTGCGGCCGAAGCCGGTGAACTGGAGATAGTTGACGGCTTCCTCCTCCCATCGCGGCCTTCCGCTGATGCCGTTGGTGTGGCGGGCGAAATCGCCCATGCCCCCGCCCCACCGGACCGCGTCCGCAGAAACGTTCGTCGCGCCGGCGTCGGCGCTGCTGTTCGTCAGCACGACCTTGCGCTCGTCCTCCGGGCTGCCGGCCTCGAAGTACCAGTTCCCCAGCAGGAACCAGGTGTACCCGTCGATCGTCTGATCGACGCGCAGTTCGCTGACGCCCCCGCTGTGGTGGACCAGGTACTGCGCGTCCTGCGCCCGTGCGCTGAAGGGCCACCAGCTCGCGTACACGTTGTAGTACCCGTCTTCGGGGATGTTCGCCGTCCACGTCGCGGTCGCGGTGGGCGCCCCTGCGGTCAGACCCGACGCCAGGCGGTTCTCGCCGGTGCCCTGGCTGAAGGGGTTGACCGTCACGCCGTTCCACGACGCGCCTGCCTTGTGGACGAAGCCCTCGCCGCTGGAGTTCGCCCACGAACCCGTTTCGACGTAGCGGCCGTTCGGCAGCCCGATCCCCGTGTCGTCGTTGTCGACGATCACCATGTTCGTCTGAAGGTCCGCCTCGCGGACGGTCATCACCTTCGCGCCCGCGTTGCGCAGCATCGGAAGGACGTAGACGTTGATGAATTCCGGGCTGTCGAAGTCCTCGAGCGTTCCGTGCGAATCGCCGCGCTGCACGCGCCAGCGGTTGCCCGCCCATGTGAAGTCGTCGAACCACCCGTGGGACTGGTTGATGAAGACCGTGCGGTCGCTCAGCGAACCCTGCGGCTGGCCCGGGTTGATCACCGGCATGCGCTTGCCCGAAAGGTCGCGCCTGGCCGGCTTGCCGAGACGCTTCGCCATTTCGACGGACGCCTCGTCCTCCGCCGGAACGTATCCGCCTCCCTCCTCCGGCGGCGCGTATTCGAGAGGAGAGAGCCACTCGCCCGTCCCCGCGTCGCGCACGTAGAGAAGGTAGCCGTTCACGCCCTCCTCCTGCAGCGCGTGGACGAACTCGCTGCCGATGCGGTAGAGGGCGTAGCCGCCGGATTCGTCCCGTGCGACGGAACCCTCCGGCAGCTCGAGATAGAAGGCGACGTGTTCGGCGTTGCCGGACTTGTCGGTCCTGGGGAACTCGACGCGGTCGAGCCGCGCGCCCGCCGGAATGGCCGTCACCGGCTCGCCTGCGGCGGACTTCGCTCCGGCCCGGGCGACGACCGCCCCGCAAAGCGCCCGGACGCGTTCGTTCCGCGTGGCCAGCGACGCGTCCTTGCGGATTTCCTCGAAAACGCAGTCGGAGCCGTCGCCCGCCCCGCTCCAGCAGGCGGTCGCGCGGTTCTCCGTCGAGATCAGACCCAGCCCCAACAACGCCGCCCCCGCTATCCAGTTGCTTGTCCTCATTGCATTCTCCCGTGGCGAATTGTGACAGCCGGGATGGAGCGGTACAGGGACCCTGGCAACCGGAAAGGGGTCGCGCGGTTCTCGGCGCCCGCGTGAACGCCTCCACGCGCATCCGACCTTGACGGTCGTCCGGATTTGCGGTCTCTGGGACGGAGAGCGAAGGCGGGAGGGGCGCGATGGCAGGACATGGCGGCAAGTTGCGACGCGGAGTTCTGTCGGCGTGCGCGGTCGCGGCGGGCGCGGCGTTCTGTCATGGCGCCGAGCCTTCGCTTTCTTCGGTTCCCGATTCGACCTCGAAGGGGTTTATCCAGCCCTGCCAGGTGACCGCCCGTTGTCCGCCGGGGACGGTGGACTTCGATCTGGGGCCGTACACCAGCGTGGTCGTCACTCCCGCCGAGCTCGGCGCCAGCGATTCCCAGAACGGCTGGTGCTTTCAGGACTCGATCATTCGCCTACCCGAATTCGCCTACCTAAGCGTGAACGATATCGGAGGGCCGAGGGTCGTGGTGCCCAACAAGGTGTTCGGAGATGGTATCGCCGGTGGCGGAACGTCCACTTGCGCCATCTTCGTCCGGGT
>JAJFLJ010000258.1 GCA_021772755.1 Candidatus Sumerlaeota bacterium | reverse complement strand
TCCGCCTGGGCATCGAGCGCAAGATCACCGAGCGCCTGCCGGAGATCGAGCGCGTCGAGCTGATATGACGGATGCGGCGGAGGAGGGAGTCGGTGCCACGAAGCGGAAGGGCCGCTCCGCACCGGCCCGCTTCGCGTCTCTGCTCGCCATCGCTCTCGTCGCCTTCTACATGATCGCCGCCGTGTATCTTTCCGCCATCCAGCGCAAGCTGCTCTTCTTTCCCGCCGGTTACGAGCCGGTGTGGAGGAACGGCGTGCCGGCGGAAACCGCGGAACTGGTTTCGACGACGCCGAACGGCGAACGGATGGTCGCGTTCTACGTTCCGCCCGCCGGCGCCGGAGACGGGCCGCCGGACCGGGTCTGGGTGTTGTTTCACGGGAACGCGGCACGGGCTCTGGACTGGGTGGACAACGTGGAGGCCTGGCGGGACGAGCGAACGGGGTTCCTGCTGGTGGACTATCCCGGGTACGGGCTCTGCGAGGGGAAGCCGACGCGGTCGGGAGTCATCGAGGCTGCGGAACTGGCGTGGAGCGCGTTCGGCGCCCATGTCGGCTCGGCCCCGGGCGAGATGAAGACGGAGCTGAACGTGCTGGGGTTTTCGCTGGGCGCGGCGGCGGCGCTGGAATTCGCTTCCCGGCATCCAGCGAAGCGGGTCGTCCTGCTGGCTCCCTTTACGAGCGTTCGTGCCATGGGAAGCCGCATGGTCACGCCGCTGCTGTCGTGGCTGGTGGTCGACCGGTTCGACAACGCCGACCGGCTCGACGACCTTGCGGCGTCCGAGGCCCCGCCCGCCGTTCATGTCTTTCATGCGAAGGACGACGAGATCGTTCCCTACGCGATGGGGGAGTCGCTCGCGAAGCGCCATCCGGGGATGATCCGTTTCCATCCAGTGGAAACGGGCGGACACAACTGGCTGCTGGGGATGGTGGAGGACGATCTGCGGCACCTCGTGCGGGGCGAAGAGTAGAGTTTCCGCTCGCCCGGTCCGAATCGTCCGTCGATTCTCGCGGCACTGCCCCCCCACGGAGTTCGGGATGACCGCGAACGAGAAGAAACTCGAGATCACGACCTCGCGCCACTTCAACGCGTGGATGGCGAGCGAGAACCTGAGCCTGGCGTTCACGACGTATCAGACGGGCAAGCTGTTCATGATCGGCCTGAAGCCGGACGGGCGTCTTTCGGTCTTCGAACGCACGTTCCCGCGCGCCATGGGGATGTGCGCGTCGGCGGACGAGTTCCACATGAGCACGGACGTGCAGATATGGCGCTTTCGAAACGTCGTTCCGCCCGGGGAGCACTTCCAGGGATACGACCGCTACTACGCGCCGCGGACTTCCTGGATCACGGGAGACATCGACGTGCACGACATGGCGGTCGGCGCGGACGGGCGACTGTACTTCATCAACACGCTGTTCGGGTGCCTGGCGACCAAGGACGACGACTACAGTTTCCGTCCGCTGTGGAAACCGCCGTTTCTCTCGAAGCTCGCCGCCGAGGACCGCTGCCATCTGAACGGGCTCGCCATGAAGGACGGCAAACCGAAGTACGTCACGGCGGTAAGCCGGAGCGACGTGGCGGACGGATGGCGCGACCGCCGAAGCGACGGCGGAATCGTGATGGACACCGAGACGAACGAGATCGTGGCCGAGGGGTTCTCGATGCCGCATTCGCCGCGCGTCTGGCAGGACAGGCTCTGGCTGCTGAATTCCGGCGCGGGCTGGTTCGGATGGGTCGATACGGACACCGGCGAGTTCAACGCGACGACGTTCTGTCCCGGCTACGCGCGCGGTCTGAGCTTTCACGGCAACTACGCGGTGATCGGTCTCTCCGCGGCGCGCGAGAACCGCACGTTCAAGGGACTGCCGCTGGACGAGGAACTGAAGCGCAAGGACGCGGAGGACCGCTGCGGTCTGATGGTCGTCGACATGGCGACCGGCGACGCGGTGCACTGGATGCGGATCGAGGGCGTCGTGCGGGAGCTGTACGACGTCTGCGCGCTTCCCGGCGTGCGGCGGCCGATGCTGATGGGGTTCAAGACCGACGACGTGAAGCGGGTGCTGAGCCAGCCGCCGGACGCGCTCGTGTAGCGCGGCGGCGTTCAGCTTCCGCGATAGGTGCTGTAGCCGAAGGGGCTGAGGAGCAGCGGGATGTGATGGTGCTGCTCCGGGCTGGCGATGTCGAAGAGGACTTCGACGAGCGGGTAGAACACGGGGCGGTTCGTCGCCTTGAAGTATTCGCCGGTGTGGAAGGTCACGCGGTAGAGACCCGCTTCCAGCGTCGTGCCTTCGGGAAAGAGCCCCGGCGCGCGTCCGTCGGAATTGGTCGTTCTGTCGCCGACCGCGACCCACTCGCCGCCCGCGGATCGTTCGAGCACGATTCGCAGACCGGACGCCGGCGTTCCGAGGGACGTGTCGAGGACGTGGCTGGTGATTGCGCTCATGAGAGAAGCTTCTCCAGTCGGAGGCGTGTGATTTTCCGCTGCTCCGCCGCGGCGGCGGTCAGTTCGTCCGCCGGATCGTTCGACAGCCTCGCGCGCAGAATGTCGAGCATTTCCGGGGCGGTTCTGCCCGTGGCGCAGACGATGAAGATGTAGCCGAACCGTTCGAAGTAGAGGTCGTTCTCGCGGGCCAGCGCATGGAGCACGTCGTCGGATGCGGAGGAGGCGCCGGACTGTTCGGTCTCGGCCCACCGGCGCGTCGCGGCGAACTTCGCGCGCAGGGTCCCGATATCGCCGATGCGCGGATGGTGGGAAAACGCTTCGAGCCAGTCCTCGCGGACGAGCGTGTCGGCCACGGTCTCCGCCGCGTCGAAGAGGGCCTGGGGCGCGGGAAAGGGACGTTCGCCGACCATCGCGTCCGCCCACCGCGTGGAACCGCAGCAGCGCGCGAATTCGGCGAGGGCCTGGTCGGAGGGGAGCTCGTTCAGTTCGTCGAGTGTCATGCGTTCTCCCCGCGAGCAATGAACAGGCCGGAAGCGCCGCCGACCAGCCAGCCATTCGCCCAGACCGTTTCGCCGCGCAGTATCGTCGATTCCACACGGCCCGCCAGGCGCCGCCCGATCCAGGGGGAGGCCTTGTGGCGGTGATGCACGGCGTTCTCTTCGACGACGAACGACTCCTCGGGGTTCCAGACGACAAGGTCCGCGTCGCAGCCTGGCGCGATGCGTCCCTTGCGGGCGCCGAGGCCGATCAGCCGAGCCGGAGTCGTGGAAAGCCACTGCGCCAGCCGGTCGAGGCCAATGCCGCGCTCGCGCGCGCCCGTCCAGGTGGCAGCGAGGAGAAACTGCAGCGAGGCGATGCCTCCCCAGGCGGTTCGAAAGTCGCCGGTATCGAGCGACTTCATCGATGGGGGTGCCGGCGAATGATCCGTCGCGACCAGGTCGAGGGTTCCGTCGCCGAGTGCGACCCAAAGCGCATCGCGATGGATGCGCTGCCGAATGGGGGGGGCGCACTTGTAGAGCGGGTCGTTGGGCGGAATCCCGTCCGCTTCGAACGCGAGGTAGTGCGGACAGGTCTCGGCGGTCAGTGGAATTCCGCTTCGCTTCGCGTGGCGAACGGCGTCGGCTGCGTCTCTCGAGGCGACATGCACGATGTGAATATGAGCGCCCGTCGATTCGGCGATGGCCGCCAGCAAACGTATCGCGCGCACCTCCATGTCCTCTGGCCGGGAGCGCAGCCAGTCGGCGGCCGACCATGCGCCAGCGGACAGCTGCGGCGACACTTCGGGATCAAGCTCCGCGTGGGCGAGCAGCGGCACACCAGTCGCCGCGAGAAGTTTCGCCGCCTCTCGCAGCTCGCGCTCTCCGCTGGCGGGGAATTCGTCGATGCCGGAGTGGACGAGGAACGCCTTGATGCCGGCCACGCCGCCGTCAAGCAGTGCGGGGAGTTCGCTTCCGTTGCCGGGAACGAGGCCGCCATAGAGGACGACATCCGCGCGGAGCTTGCCCCGTGTCGCCGCGACCTTCCCGTCGAGCGCCGCGCGCGTCGTGGTGACGGGCAGCGAATTGAGCGGCATGTCGGCGATGGTGGTCGTTCCGCCCGCCGCTGCGGCGTGGGTCGCCGTTTCGAAGCCTTCCCATTCGGTTCGGCCCGGTTCGTTGACGTGAACGTGCGCATCGACGCAGCCGGGCGAGATCGCGAGATCCCCGAAGTCCTCGACAGGGGCGTCGACGCAGTGAGCGTTCGGTTCCCCGATGGAGCGAATGGTTCCGTCCCCGATGACGATCGCCGCCGGGCGAACGCCGTCGGGAAGAACGACGCGGCGGCTCTGGAGAACGCGGAGGCCCGTCATCGCAGCACCCTAGAACTCCTGCGCGTCGAACGATTCGAGGGAGGAGTAGTGGGCGTCGAAGTCCTCGCAGTAGAGCTGGCGCGTGATGCCGTCGACGAGGCGGGGGACGCTGTACTTCATGCCGCTGATGCTGGCTCCGCTGAAACCCTGGCTCGGGAGACAGCCGAACGTGTAGTTGAAGATGGAGGAGAGCCAGGGCGCGCTGCCGGGGGACTTTTCGAGGAACTCGAAGTACGGGCCGAGATAGGGATGGCGAAGGAGGTCCTCGTGGCGATCGCACTCCGGCGGTACGAAGCGATCGGCCCACAACGCGACCTTCGAGTGGATACCAGCGAGCTCCGGACGGAGCGAGAGATCGGTGACAAACCCCGTTCCGGCGATGATATAGTCGAGCGCGAACTCGCCGGCGTCCGTGCGGAGAACGAAATCCGAATCGCCGACGGTGAACCCGCGTGCAGGCGCGCCGGGATGCAGATGGAAGTTGTCGTGCCGGCGCGCGCGCTCGAAGGTGTCGGCGGGGGGCAGCTGCCCCGTGCGAAGAATCTGGAGAACGAATCTCCAGCGGACGTCGTCGGGCAGGTCGCGATGGTGCTTGAGGAACCCGGTGAACTCGGCCCAGCGGTACGGGTTCACGCGGACGAGTTCGCTGCGGCGGAAGAAGAGGTGGACCTCCTTCGCGCCGGTTTCGAGCGCGACGCTGGCGTTGTCGAACGCCGATGCGCCGGCGCCTAGGACGCCCACCCGCTTGCCGCGAAGCGCGTCGAAGTCGATATC
>JAJFLJ010000257.1 GCA_021772755.1 Candidatus Sumerlaeota bacterium | reverse complement strand
GGAGAGCGTTGGCTCGGGCCGAAGAAACCAGCACGCCAGCGACAGCACGATCCATCCCGAGAACATGATGTTCAGTTCGGCGGACGGCGTGTCCATCATCCACTGGGACGACGTCATGAGCACCAGTGCCGACAACAGACCGGCCCGCTCGCCGAAGTGCCGGCGACCGATCAGCCACGTCCCAAGGACACCGGCGATCCCAAGCAGAACGGAGGGGAGACGAAGCGACCACGACGATATCTCGCCCCCTGCTGCGGAGATCATCAGGGCGAAGAGATAGAACGGGAGCGGGGGCTTCTGGTCGTAGGGCTCCCCGAGGACCGTCATCTTGACGATACCGTCGCCTGCGAGCCACTCGCGGGCGATCAGCGTATAGCGTGTTTCGTCCGCGCCGCGAAGGTCCCAGAGACCGGCGGGTGCCATCCACAGAACCAAGCAGAGGGCCGTCAGTAGAAGCGCAGTAAGAACGCCGCGACTGCGGTCGCCGAGCGCAGTCTCCGGCCTCATGAAGTAGCGAACGGCAACCGCCGTCCTGTCGAATCCCATCGAATGCCTCGCTTGGCGGGCGCCATCCGGCACCGTTGTGGAGAGACGTTCGCAGGCGGATACTGAAGCAGGGCTGAAGTTTCGAAAAAAAACGAAGGGCGGGCGACTATTCGGTATTTCGCTTCCGGACCGTTGCCAGGGCGATTCGCCACACGAAGCGACATCCATGGGGCACGACCGGCTCGTAGATCATCTCGCCGCCTTCGCTTTCCGCCAGAGCCCGGCAGATCGACAGTCCGAGCCCGGCGCCTCCCTGCGTCCGAGCCCGGTGCGCATCGGCGCGAAAGAAGCGTTCGAAAACGCGCGACGCCATTTCTTCCGGAATTCCAGGTCCGTCGTCCTCCACCGCGATGGACGCTCCGGCACCAGTCGCACTCAAGACGACCCGCACTCGCGCGCCGGATCCCGCATAGGTGAGGGCGTTCCCCACGAGATTCGAGACGATCCGTCGGACGCTCGTCGCCGACGATCCCAGGACCGCGTCCGCGTCGGACGCCGCAACCTCGACGGGCACCTGCTGGCCGAACGCTGTCGACAGTTCGGCCACGGCGTCGCGGCATTCGGTTTCGAGAACCGAAGACGATATTTCCCGGTTCGCGGTGCCCGTTTCGCCCCGGGCCAGGTCGAGTAGCGATTCGCAAAGCGCTTCGAGCCGCTCGGTTTCCGCAAGCAGGTCGCTCACGAGTTCCATGTCGCCATCGGATGCGGCAAGCCCTCCCCGGAGTTGGGCGGACTGGATACCGGCCTTGAGCGATGCGACGGGCGTCCGCAGCTCGTGGGCAGCGTCCGAGGAAAAGCGGCGTTCCCGTTCGAAGGCGCTGTCCAAGCGTTCGAGCAGGGCGTTGAAGTCGCCGGCCAGCGAGCGGAGTTCCCGCGAGAAGCGGTCGGGAACGAACCGGACCCCGAGATTGCGCTCGTCGATGCTCCGGGTCTTCTCGGCAAGACGCGCGATGGGGGCAAGTCCCCGTCCCGTCGCCCACCACACCGCCCCGGCGGATGCGAGAAGGAACCCGGCGGCGAACAGAAGAGCGTATTCGGTCGAGTCGCCCAGGCGCGAATCCAGCGGGCCGCGATTCATCGCGAAGAACACCACGACGGGAACGGACCGGCTGCCGTCCTCGGAGTCGGCCACCGTCGGAAGCACGATGCCCCTGTGGGTTCTTCCGTCGAACCTCAGGTCGCGCACAAAGGCGTCGTCGGTGGGCCTTACCCAAGAGGGGACCTTCTTCATCGAACGGGAGGATTCGATGAGGGCGCCATCCGGTCCCAGGACAGCGAACGCCTCCGGACGCCGGTTGCGCGAGAACCGCTTCATCACCTCGTCCGAGAAGTCCAGCACAACGCCTTCGCTCGCGGTGTCGTACTCCAGCAGAGTCGCCAGCGCCTCGGCGTTCGAACGCAGCGCGCTGTCGAACGACGATGTCAGCGAACGGCGCTGGTGATAGAAGATGACTGACCCGCCCGCCGAGAGCAGCGCGGCCTCGCAAACGAGCACTAGGATCACGATCCGCAGGCGAATCGACAATGGGCGGGGGAGTCTCACTCTGGCTCGCACTCCGCATGGTGCCGTCCCAGGACGTACCCCTGGTTTCGGACCGTGTGGATCAGTCTGCCGTGCTCCGGAGATTCGGTCTTTCTGCGAATCGACGACACGTAGACCTCGATCACGTTGGAGAACTTCTCCCAGTTGTAGTCGTAGAGGTGTTCGAGCAGGTCGGTCTTCGAGACGATCTCGCCCTCCCGCAGGGCCAGGTATTCCAGAAGCCGGTACTCAAGTGCCGGCAGGAGCAGTTCCCTTCCGCCGCGGCGAACGACGTGGCGGCGCGTGTCTATCTCCATGTCCTCGACGCGAATGACGGCGTCCGCCCGGCCGTGGGCCCTGCGCACGAGCGCCTTCACCCGGGCGATCAGCTCGCCCATGTCGAACGGCTTGGCGAGGTAGTCGTCGGATCCGAAGTCCAGACCCCGGACGATATCCTCCTTGGTTCCGCTCGCCGTCAGAATCAGAATCGGCGTCGCGTTTCCCGCCGAACGAAGGCTCTGGAGCACTTCGAGCCCGGGCTTGCCGGGCAGCATCAGATCGAGAATCACGGCATCGTAGGAACCCGTCGCGACCAGGTGCTCGCCGTCCTCGCCGTCGTTGGAGGTGTCCACGGCGAAGGAGGGAATCGACTCCAGGCCGCGCTTGATGCTTCGGGCTAGACGGACCTCGTCTTCGATCACCAGAATTCGCATGGGTCGTTTCGATTCCGTTTCCGCCGGGGGGAATGACAGGCTCCCGGGCCGCTGCGTTATTCATCCAACACCCTTCCTGAAGCCAGCCTGAAGTTCGCGAGAAACCAGACTAAGGGTGCGTCAGGAACTTTTCCGCGCCCTCTTCAGGCTGTCTTCAGCCGGGGTATTCCAGAGATTCCCCGACAGAATCGGACAGGAGCCGCGCAAACCCATGAAGACATTCGAGTCGCTTCGCAATACGATCGGTCGCACTTCCCGCACACACCGCGTTCTGGCCTGCACACTCGCCGGTTTGTGGCTGCTGCGGGCGTTCATGCTTCCCCTCTATCCACTCTGCGATCCGACCGAAGGAAGATACGCGGAGATCGGCAGGCAAATGGTCGTGTCCGGCGATTGGGTCGTGCCGCGCATCGACGCACGGGCCCCATTTCTCGGGAAGCCCCCGCTTTCGTTCTGGGCGACCGCCGTATCCGTCGGGCTTCTTGGCCCAACCGAGTTCGCCGCCCGTCTGCCTCCCTATCTCTCGATGCTCGCCCTCGCGGTCGCGACGGTCACCTTTGGAGTGCGCTTTGGAAACACCACGACGGGACTTCTTGCAGGGCTTCTGCTCAGCACTTCCGTCATGCCGTGGGTGGCTGCGGGAACGGTGTTCACCGACCCGCTGCTCGCCTTATGCGCCGGTGGCGCCTTGATGACGTTCTACGCGACGCTGATGTCGCGGACCTTGCCGCAGAGACGGAACTGGCTCGGGCGCGGGTTCTTCGCGCTTCTCGCGCTGGGCGTCCTTTCGAAGGGCCTTGTCGCCATCGTCGTCTGGGTGTTGTTCCGGCGAAAGTCGACTCTCGTACTCGAATCGCTCCCGTGGCTTTCGGGGACGGCGATATTCGCCGCCATCGCCGTTCCCTGGCATGTGATGGCCGAGATGAGAGAGCCCGGCTTTCTTCAATACTATTTCGTCGGCGAGCATTTCAGCCGGTTCTTCGTGAAGGACTGGAGCGGCGACCGGTACGGAAGCGTGCACGACAGCTTCCCCGGCATGATCTGGATTCTCGCACTCGCGGCGACGTTCCCCTGGTGCATCGCGGTGCCCCTGGCGCTCGGAAGAAGGCGCAGGTCGAAGGTCGAAGAACACGCTGCCGGAATGGCGCCCGACCTCAAGTGGCTGCTCGCGATTCACGCACTGTTTCCCGCCACCTTCTTCACGCTTTCCTCCAACGTGGTGATCACGTATGTGCTGCCAGGAATTCCGGCGGGGTGTCTGCTGGTCGGCGACGCGCTTTCCCGGCGCTCGCGCCAGGGCAATGCGACCGGACACGGCGCACCGGTCCCCGCCACCAGAAGGTTCGTTCCTCTCGCCTGCATAGTCCCCGCCGCGTCGATTCTCGTCCTCGCATTTCTTGCGCCGCGATTGACGGCGGGAAAGTCGCAGAGAGGCGTCGTCGAGGCCATCCGGAGAATCGACCCCGCCGGGGAAATGCAGGTCGTGTACTACAAGCTGGAGCGGCCATCAGCGGGATACTATCTCGCTAACGCCCCGACGCATGCCGATTCGGGAGAGGAGCTTCGAGCGGGTCTCCACGACAACACCTGCAACCTGTACGTCGTAAAGAGAGGACATGAAGATGATATGCAGGCGGCGACGCGCGGTCTGCCGCTGCATCTGGCGGCGAACGTCGGCCCCTTCGAGGTCTACAGCGAATAGCCCCCAGACCCTTGACAGAAGTCATGTCCTTTCAGAGCGCTTTGGATTCCAGCCGATTCGGCGAACACCCGGCCCGGCGGCTACAAGTCCGTCAGCTCGCTTAGACGGACGAAGTGCGGTGGACGGCGG
>JAJFLJ010000256.1 GCA_021772755.1 Candidatus Sumerlaeota bacterium | reverse complement strand
GCCGGAGATGGCCGTGCGGCGAATGGTCCACGCGATGGGCTACCGGTTTCGGCTGCACCGCAGCGATCTGCCCGGCAAGCCGGACCTGGTTCTCCCCCGCCACGAGGCGGTGATCTTCGTTCACGGATGCTTCTGGCATCTGCACAACTGTCGCACCGGACGCGTCCGGCCAAAGACGAACGCGGCGTTCTGGCGCAAGAAGCGCGAGGGAAACCGCGACCGCGACCGGCGCCACGTTCGCAAGTTGCGGCGCGACGGCTGGCGCGTTCTGACGGTGTGGGAGTGCCAGTTGCGCGATCCCGCGAAGGTCGCCGAGCGAATCGGCGCGTTCCTGGAGGAGTGAGGCCGCGGTTCTCAGTCCGCCGACGGGCCGGGTTCGAAGCAGGCGCGACCGGCCTGGCAGAGCGGGTGGACGACGTCGTCGCGGTCGGGCCCGACGTTTCGGCTGGTTCGCGAGCACCAGTAGTCCATCGCCTCTTCGTGGTGAATCATGCCGGGCCGTTCGTCGGAACGGATGTGCAGGGATTTGCAGCGCAGATGCACGCAGCAGGGAGTCGGTTCGGTCAGGCAGTCTCCGAATTCCATCAGTCGATCTCCTTTCCGGCGGCGAGAAGCACGGCGCGGCGAACCGCGGCGCGCGCGAGTTTCAGCCGCCATGCGTTGCGCGACATCGGTTCGGCGCCGGCGATGGCGGCGTCGGCGACGCGCGCGGCGACACCGGCGTCGATTCCGCCGGCTTCGCGCAGGGCCTCCGAGGCTTCCTTCGCGAACCAGGGAACGGGGGCCACCGCGCCCATGACGACGTTCCAGCGCCCGCCCACCTGGGCGACGGCGGCCGACGCCAGGGGCCAGTCGAAGGACTGCTTTTCCTTGAGATCGACGTAGGCGTTTCCGCCGACCGCCTTCGGAACGCGAACGGCGAGGACGATCTCGCCGTCTTCGAGCGTGTTCTCCGCGTACATGCGCCGGTCCGGCATCGCGAAGAAGTCGGCGGCGGAGACGGTGCGCTTCTCCGTTTCGCCGGCGACGACGACTTCGCCTTCGAGCGCCCGCAGAGCCGTCGCGAGGTTCGATGGATGCACGATGTGGCAGGGGCCGGGGCCGAAGAGGGCATGGTAGGTGTTGTCGCCCTCGACGGCGAAGCAGGAGGAGCCGCCCTTCTTGAGGCAATGGTGGTCCCTGGAGCGGAAGTACCAGCAGCGTGGCCGCTGGCAGAGGTTGCCGCCGACCGTGGCGACGGCGCGAATCTGGGGCGTGGCGGCGTGGCGAACGGAGTCGGCCAGCGAGGGCGCGAGACCGGCCACCAGGGGATCGTCCGCGAGCTCCGCCAGCGTCGCCAGGGAGCCGATTTCGATGTGGTCGTCCGTCTCGCGAATGCCGCGCAGCGACTCGACGCCGAGAATCGAGACGACCTTGTCGGTCTTCGCGATGCGTTCCTTGAGCATGTCCAGCAGGTCGATGCCGCCGGCCTTTACGGTGTAGCCGCGCGCGAGCGCCGTGTGGATGCCCTTCTCGTTCTTCGCGACCGCGTATTCGAATGCCTTCATGTTCCGGCCCCCTTCGTGTCGAGAGCCGCGAGAACGCGCTCCGGTGTCATCGGCAGTTCGCGGACCCGCGCGCCGATGGCGTTCGCGATGGCGTTGCCGATGGCCGCGGCGGTGGGAATGGTGGCCGGTTCGCCGATGGGGCGAACGCCGGTGTCGCCCTCCTCGACGTCGAGCACGGGGACGATCTCCGGAATGTCCACCGGTCCGGCGAGCTTGTAGTTGATGAACTCCGGATTCACCATCGCGCCGGTGTTGGGATCGAGCCGCACGTTCTCGAAGAGCGCGTAGCTCAGCCCCTGGACGACGCCGCCGCAGATCTGGTTCTCGATGGTGATGCGGTTGACGATCACGCCGGCGGCGTGGACCGCGACGATCCGCTTCACCCGCACGATGCCCGTTTCCGTGTCGACTTCGACTTCCGCGAACTGGACGCAGTCGCTCGTGCCGTCGCCTTCCTGGCCCGTCTCGGTGCGGCCCGACGCGGTGATCTTGTCGCCCGACATCAGCGCGCACGCCTTTCTCCATTCCAGCGTCTTCGCCCCGCCGGTGAAGACGCCGCCGGAATAGCCGACGTCCTCCGGCTTCATCTTCCATTCCTTCGCGACGATCTTCGTCAGGTCGGCGAGCGCGGCGCGAACGGCGTGCGTCGTCGCGGGCGCCGCGGCGCGGCTGACCTGCGAACCGCCGCTGCCGGGGCCCTGGGGATAGCTGCTGCGACCGACCTTTCCCCTCACCAGGGAACGGTCGAGCCCGAGTTCGTGCGCCGCGACGTCGGTCACCAGGGTGAATGTGCCCGTGCCGATGTCCTGCACGCCGACGCGGACCTCGACCTGGCCGGTGCGGTGGATGTCCGCCTCGGCGCCGCACTCCGTGTTCCACACGGGCCACATCGCGCCAGCGACGCCGAATCCGGTCCGCACGCGGCCCGTCTGCGAACCGGTCGGCGCTCTGCGATTCCAGCCGATCAGTTCGGCGCCGATGCCCAGCTGCTTGTGGCGGCGCGCGCTGCGGTAGTTGATCCGGCGCATCTCGACGGGATCGATGCCGAGTTTCTCCGCCAGTTCGTCGACGGCGCCTTCGAGGGCGAAGACCGCCTGGGGCCAGCCAGGCGCGCGAAACGCGCGCGGCTTGGAGAAGTTGAGATTGATTTCCGACTGCGTGAACTCGTACGCGCCAAGATCGTAGTTGTCGAACCGCTTGTCGCCGAGATTCGTGACGCCGCCACCGCCGCGACCGAATCCGACGATGCTGACCCCGTCGATGCGGCCACCGAGAATCCTGCCGTCCTCGCCGGCGCCGAGCGCGATGTACTGGATCGAGCCCGGGCGGTTCCCCGCGTCGAGATGTTCCTCGCGGCGGTCGAGCATCACCTTGCAAGGCCGCTTGTACTTCTTCGACATCTGCGCCGCGAGACGCCCCTCCGCGCCGATTCCGAACTTGCTTCCGAAACCGCCGCCGACGAATTCGTTGTCGACGCGAACCGCCGACCGGTCGATCCCCAGCGGTTCCGCCATGTCCAGCATGGAGAAGGTCGACTGGCTGTTGCCCCAGACATCCGCGCTGTCTCCATGGAAATCGACGACGGTGCCGTGCGTTTCGAGGCAGGAATGCGTCTGCACCTGCGTCCGCCAGGTTCCCTCGACGACCGCCGCGGAGCGCCCGAGAACGTCGTCGACGCGCTGCTTCGCCTCCGCGTCGAGCGCGCCCGCGCCGTCGTATTGCCGGTCCGCGACCGAGGCCGCCGACGTCGCGTCGAATGCCAGGGCGGCCGCCTCTTCCGCGTCGCCGATGGCGGCGCGGTTCTCGGCGACGATGTGGCCGATCACCCAGCCGGGATACTTCGCCGTCTCCGCGAGGTCGATCTCGACTTCGAGCACGCCCGGCACCGCGCGCGCCGCGTCGGCGTCGGCCGACTTAACGGTTCCCGCGCCGTAGGGAAAGCGGAGGAGCTTTCCGTAGATCATCTTCGCGGGATACTGGTCGGAGGCGTACTTCGCGGCTCCGGCGACCTTCAGCAGCGCGTCCACGCGGGAGAGCCGGTTCTCCAGGGCGACGTCGTTGTCGACCTTCATTTTAGGCCTCCCTTCGCCATCGCGCCGGCAACGCTCTCGAACATCTTCGTGTACGTTCCGCAGCGGCAGATGTTGCCCGAGAGCCCCTCGCGAATCCGTTCCGGCGACGGGTCCGGCATGGTTTCGATCAGTTCCGCGCTGCGCACGACGAAGCCGGGAATGCAATAGCCGCACTGGGCGCCGTCGTGTTCGCAGAAGCTGTCGATCAGGTTCGCGTAGCGCGGATCGGCGGCGATTCCCTCGACCGTCCGGATTTCGCGCCCGACGGCATCGACCGCGAGCATCATGCAGGACGTCACGGTCCTGCCGTCCAGCAGAACGCCGCAACAGCCGCACGATCCGCGGTCGCAGACTTCCTTGGCGCCGGTGACGTGGAGGCGCTCGCGCAGGGCTTCGAGCAGCGTCGTTCTCGGCTCCACCTTCACGGGCGTCGGCGTTCCGTTGACGTGCAAAACGATCTGGCGCTCGCCGGAACCGGTGAAATCGACGTCGGGAGTGGATTCGCCGCCCTCCTGGGCGCGGGCTTCCGGTCCGCCGAGACCCGGAAGAATCGCGGCGGCGCCGGCGGCGA
>JAJFLJ010000255.1 GCA_021772755.1 Candidatus Sumerlaeota bacterium | reverse complement strand
TGCGGCTCTTCGCCGACGACGCGGGTAACACGAACCTCTCGCTCGACGACGTCGGCGGCGGTATTCTCGCCGTGTCGCAATTCACGCTCTACGCCGACGTCCGCAAGGGCCGCCGCCCGTCGTTCACGAACGCGATGCCGCCGGAACCGGCCGCCGCGCTCTGGGACGCGTTTCTCGCTCGCCTGCGGGAGCGCCACGCCGGACCCGTCGAGAGCGGCGAGTTCGGCGCCATGATGCAGGTGCATCTCGTCAACGACGGTCCTGTCACCATCTGGCTCGACAGCGCCGAACTGGGAATCCAAGAGGTCGGTCATGATTGAAGTCGAAACCCTCGCCGTCGGTCCGCTCGAGGCCAACTGCCACATCTGCTTCGATTCGGAGACGAACGACGCCATCGTCGTCGATCCCGGCGACGACGCCGACCGGATCATGGGGTTCGTGCGCGAGCGCGGCCTGAAGGTGGGAGGCATCTGGCTCACCCACGCGCATTTCGACCACATCGGCGCGCTCGCCGCCGTGAAACGCGAAACCGGCGCGCCCGTCTCCATCCACGAATACGAACGCAAGTGGACGCAGGACGGAATGCTGAACGGCAGCGACCTCTTCGGCTTCGACATCGAGCCCTGTCCCGTCGACCGCGTCTGGTCCGACGGCATGACGGAGCGCGCGCTTGGCCTCTTCTGGCGCGTCCATCACTTCCCCGGACACTCTCCCGGCAGCGTCGCCATCGTCTGCGAGAAGGAGCAGCTCGCCTTCAGCGGCGACCTGGTCTTCTCCGGCAGCGTCGGCCGCACCGACCTGCCCGGCGGCGACCCGGAACGCATGGCGGCCAGCCTGCGGCGCTTCGTCGAACTGCCCGAGCACATCCGCTGCCACGTCGGCCACGGCCCCTCGACGCTCGTCGGCGTGGAGAGCGTGACCAACTTCGTCATCCGCGAGTTCCTCGAGACCTTCCCCGCGAAGGAGGACGAGGAGTGAGGGCGCGGCAGCGCTTCGATTTCATCGACCTGTTCGCGGGCGTCGGCGGCATGCGCCTGGGACTGGAGGCGGCAGGCGGGCGCTGCGTGTTCACGAGCGAATGGAATCCGTACTCGCGGAAGACGTACGAGGAGAACTTCGGCGCAGGGCACGGGATCGTCGGAGACATTCGGGACGTCCGCGAGGACGCCGTTCCGGAACACGATCTTCTGGCCGCCGGCTTTCCATGCCAGCCGTTCTCCATCGCGGGCGTCTCGAAGAAGAACTCGCTTGGCCGGCCACACGGTTTCCTCTGCGAAACGCAGGGCACGCTCTTCTTCGACGTGGCGCGCATTCTGGCGAAGCGCCGCCCGCGCGCGTTCCTTCTCGAGAACGTCAAGAACCTCGCCACCCACGACCGCGGGCGCACGTTCGAGGTCATCCGCCGCACGCTCGCGGAAAAACTCGGCTACCGCGTCCACTGGCGCGTGATCGACGCGCGCACCGTCGTGCCCCAGCACCGCGAGCGCGTCTTCATCGTCGGTTTCCGCGAGGACACCGCGTTCTCCTTCGACGACGTGAAGCTGCCGGACGCAGGGCCGCGCATGAAGGCGGCCCTGCATCCCGAGGACGGATCGGAAGCGCCGGAGCCGCGATTCACCGAAGGACCGCAGGCGCGTGTCGCGGCGAAGTACACGCTCTCCGACAAACTCTGGGACTATCTTCAGGCGTACGCCGCGAAGCACAAGGCGGCGGGCAACGGTTTCGGCTTCGGACTCGTCGGGCCCGACGACGTCGCGCGCACGCTCTCGGCGCGGTACTACAAAGATGGCTCCGAAATCCTGGTCCGGCAGCGCGGCAGGAACCCCCGCCGTCTCACCCCGCGCGAATGCGCCCGCATCATGGGGTTCGATGCCGCCGGCAGGGCGCCGTTTCGCATCCCCGTATCGAATACCCAGGCCTACAAGCAGTTCGGAAACGCCGTGGTCCCCGGCGTCGTCGGAGCCATCGCCGCCGCAATGGTGCCGACTCTCGCCGCGCCAGCCGGATAAAAGCGCCACTCCCCGCAAACCTTTTCGCCTGGCCGGATGTCTGACTTGCATCGGACATTGCGAGCCGCGGTTCCACGGTCGGCTGTCCGTGCCCGCGCGGTTGCCGTGCGGGGCCGTCCATTTTCCGTCCGGAGGAACACGCCCATGAACAGCCGCACGCTGTCCACCCTCTTCGCATCGGCGATTCTGCTCGCCGCCTGCGAAACCAACCGCCAACAGACCGCATCCGTCGCGACCACCGACGCACCCGCCACCGAACTCCCCGCGACGATCGCCGAAGCCAAGCCTGCTCCCGAACCGACGCCCGCTCCCCGGCGCGGTCACGGACCGCCCATCGACGGCATCCCGAACGTCATCATCACCGACTACACGAGAACGCCCGGTTCCGTCGCTGCCAGCGACGCGCAATCCCAGGGAAGGCAGATATACAGATATACTGACGCGATGAGCCTCCAGACGTATGTGGATTGGATGGGGGAGGCGCCCTACAGCTACGACCCCGCGAACGGAACGGTTTCGCGAGGCGATGTCTGGCGCGTGAAGAACGGCGATCCGACCGCCGCAGCCATCTGGGTGACGACGGAGACCGCCCCGCAGTTCGACACGGAACGCTACTCGCGCATCGACGACTCCTCATTCAGGCTCGCGACGGCCGACCCGCTCTCCACGTTTAGCATCGACGTCGATACGGCCTCCTACGCGAACGTGCGCCGCTTCCTCGACGAGGGGCGCCTTCCCCCCGCCGACGCCGTTCGCATCGAGGAGATGGTCAACTACTTCCACTACGACTATCCGCAGCCGACGGGCGCCGATCCCTTCTCGGTGAATCTCGAAACCAGCGAATGCCCGTGGGAGCCGCGCCACCGTCTCGTGCGCGTCGGCCTCGGTGGACGCGAGATCGCCCGCTCGGAGCGGCCCCCCTGCAACCTCGTGTTCCTCGTCGACGTCTCCGGTTCGATGAGCGCGCGGAACAAGCTGCCGCTGGTGAAGCAGTCGCTCAAGCGTCTGGCGGAGGAACTCGGCCCGCGCGACACGATCGGAATCGTCGTCTACGCCGGGGCGAGCGGTTTGGTTCTCCCGCCGGTTTCCGGCTCCGACACCGGCGCCATCTCCGCCGCTCTCGACCGGCTCCAGTCCGGCGGCTCCACCAACGGCGGCGCGGGCATCGAACTCGCCTACGCGACCGCCGCCGAACACATGATCGAAGGCGGCGCGAATCGCGTGATTCTCTGCACCGACGGCGACTTCAACGTCGGCACGACGAACACCGGCGCGCTGACGGACCTCGTCGCCGAGAAGGCGAAGTCCGGCGTGTTCCTCACGGTGCTCGGCTTCGGGTCCGGCAACCTGAACGACGCCATGATGGAGGACATCAGCAACCGGGGGAACGGCAACTACGCCTACATCGACTCGGAGCGCGAGGCGGAGAAGGTCCTGGTGGAGCAGGCCGGCGGGACCCTCGTCACCATCGCGAAGGACGTGAAGATCCAGGTCGAGTTCAATCCCGAACGCGTCCGCGCATGGCGTCTCGTCGGATACCGGAACCGTCTGATGCAGCACCACGAGTTCAACGACGACACGAAGGACGCCGGCGAGATCGGCGCCGGCCACCAGGTCACCGCCCTGTATGAAATCGTGCCGCCATCGGTGGACATGGGCGCTGCGGCGCCCGACGTCGATGCGCTGAAGTACCAGCGCGCACCGGAAACGACCGGCAGCGGCGAACTGCTGACGGTGAAGCTGCGCTACAAGGAACCCGACGGCGACGTCAGCCGTCTCGTCACGCGTACCGTCACCGACTCCGACTCGACGCTGGAGAACTGCAGCGACGACTTCGTCTTCGCCGCGTCCGTGGCGGGGCTCGGGCTGTTGCTGCGGCAAAGCGAGGACGCCGGTCTGCTGACGCCCGACACGCTGCGCCGCCTGGCGTCCTCGGCCAAGGGCGCCGACCCGAAGAGCCGCCGTGCGGAGTTCGTCGCGCTCATCGACCGCTATGCCGAAGTCCGCAGCGGCCTCGCCATGAAGTAGCGGACGCGAATGCCGGAAACGGGAACGGGGCGCCTTGGAAAAGGCGCCCCGTTCGTTTGGGTTCGTGGGTGAAGGTCCGCTCTACCAGCGAACGGCCGCGCGACGGCCTCCGCCGCCACCGGCCGCGCCGCGCTTCATGCCCATGCGGCGGGTGCCGGGGGCATGGCGGCGAACGGGTGCCGTGGGGTCGAAGCCCTGGCCGGGAAGACGCTCGCCTTCGAAGCCGGCGATCTCCTCGGAATCGATGGACTTCTTGAGCAGCCGCTCGATGTCGCGCAGCTGCTTGTCCTCTTCGGCGGAAACCAGCGAGACCGCGATGCCTTCCGCGCCCGCGCGACCGGTGCGGCCGATGCGGTGCACGTAGTCCTCGGGGACGTGGGGAAGGTCGAAGTTCACGACGTGGGGAAGCTGGTCGATGTCGAGTCCGCGGGACGCGACGTCGGTGGCGACGAGAACGCGCATCTTGCGCGCCTTGAACGCCGTCAGCGCCTTCATGCGCGCGCCCTGGCTCTTGTCTCCGTGAATGGCGTCGGCGGCGATGCCGTCCTGCTTGAGCTGGCGCGCCAGGCGGTCGGCTCCGTGCTTCGTGCGCGTGAAGACCAGCACCTGGCTCCAGTCGCCCTCGCCGATCAGGTGCGACAGCAGGTCGCGCTTGCGGCCCTTGGAAACGGGATGGACGACCTGCCTGACGAGGTCGGCCGGCTTGTTGCGCGTCGCGACTTCGACGATCTTCGGGTCGTTCAGGAACGTATCGACGAGCCGGCGCATGTCGTCGGAGTACGTCGCCGAGAACAGCATGTTCTGGCGCTGCTCGGGGAGCAGCTTCATGATGCGGCGAATGTCGGGGATGAACCCCATGTCGAGCATCCGGTCGGCCTCGTCGAGAATGAGCATCTCGACGCAGGAGAGATCGACGGTGCGCTGGCTGGCGTGGTCGAGAAGACGGCCAGGGGTCGCGACGAGGATATCGACGCCGCGCCGCAGGCGGTCGGCCTGGGGCTGGAAGCCGACGCCGCCGTAGACCATCGTGGAGACGAGCTTGAGCTGGGCGCCGTAGGTCTTCACGCTGTCGCCGACCTGGTGGGCCAGTTCGCGGGTGGGGGTCAGCACCAGGGCGCGGGGCTTGCGCTGGCCCTTGGGAGCGGTCTGGGAGAGCTTGTGGAGGATGGGGAGGGAGAACGCGGCGGTCTTGCCGGTTCCGGTTTGGGCGCTGACGCGGACGTCGTGGCCGTTCAGTACGAGAGGGATTGCCTGCGCCTGTACGGGCGTGGGCGTGTCGTAGTTCTTCGCGTGCAATGCACGCAGGATTTCGGCGCGAAGGCCGAGGTCTTCGAATCGCATGGGTTATCCATTTGCGGTGTCAGCCCGCCCGGCAGAGGTTCGCCGGGCCGATCCAGGCGGAAGGAGGCTATTGCTTGGAGTAAAGACTGAGATCGATGGATCAAGAGATCGATGGGTAACAGCTTACGCCTAAGCGGGCGCCGATCGGTGGGCGCCATGTTTAATGTCGAGAGCAGGGCACGTCCCGCCGGACCCTGTCAAGGGGCTTGCTGAAAAATAATCCTGAAAGATTCCAGGGCTCGACGCCAGATGCAACCCCCAAATGCCGGAAATCGGGAGAATCCGGGCCTTGGGGGCATTGTCGGTTTCGGGCGGTTCTCTCGGGCCACAGGCACTGTCCGCTACCGTCAGAAATTCCACCCCACCACGTTCAGCGCGTACAGATAGGCGCACACGATGATCGTGGCGGCGTTCGTCGCCGTCTGCAGGACGCGAACGTACAACCGCGGGTGCCGACGGCGCCATATCGCGAACGTGGTCACGGGCAGGGCCGCCGAGAGGAGGAAGCCGATGGTACCGACGAGCAGTACCGCCTTGAAGGTCAGGGGCACCCCGTAGTCCGACAGCTGGTCCTTGGAGACGCTCAGGTGCGCGACGAGCAAGACCCCGAAGAGGACGAGGCACGTTCCCGACCAGTAGTGCACCGCTCCGCAGACCTTCGCCATCCTGTCTCCGGGAGCCCGAACGGCTTTCTTGTTCGCAAGCTTTCCGTACAGTCGGCGGAGGGGAACCAGCGCCTGTACCAGTATGAAGACGCCGCAAGTCGCCAGGATTCCATGCCTGAAACGGTTCTGCCAGTACCACGGGGTCCGTTCGAACGCGCGTCTTCCATAGACAAGGTGCGTTGCTCTTCCCTCTTCGTCGAGAAGGAATTCCCTGTATTCCGCCGGTTCGCCGATCCTCCGGAACAGGCGGGCGGCGACCCTTTCGTACGAGGCGTCCCTGATCGACAGCGTTCCCTCTCCGCCTTCGCGAACGCGAACTTCGGTGGCGAACATGCCGAACAGGGTCATCACTTTCTCGAAGCTGCTGCGGGGGTGGTCGACCTGGCGGTAGACGCCGGCGAAGTCTCCCGCATCAGAAGCCGCGTTCCCGAACGCACCTGCATCCGGCCGAGCGATCCACTCTTCCGCTTTCGCTTCGCCTTCTCCGAGAAGACGGTCGAGAATCCGTTCGGAGACCCTTTTCCGAAGAGCCGATGAGATGCTTCTGTTGTTGTGGGAAATGAATACGCCCAGGTTCTCCTCGGGGAGAATCTGAAGCAGCGTCAGAAAGCCGAGCTGGCCACCGGTGTGCTCCAGGACCCGTCGCCCCCGGTAGGCCTCCTCGTGGAACGCGTACGCCATTCCGCGGGGCGATCCTGCCCTGGTGAAATGCTGGGTCGTCATCAGGACCGCGGTTTCGGGTTCGAGAATCCGCGCTCCGTCGAGAGCTCCGCCGCCGAGTATCGCCAGCATGAACCTGGCCTGGTCCGCACCCGTCGTCACCATTCCGTCGGCGGGAAGAATGTTGGAATAGTCCCGTTCCAGCTTCGTCCGGCTCCCATTCCAATGGGAGTCGTAGGCACTCGCGAGGAGATTCTCCATGTGCTGCGGAGGCGGCTGTGCGAAGCTGCTCCGTGTCATTCCAAGCGGTTCGAATATCTCTTCTCCCGCATAGGTCTCGAAGGACCGGCCGGAAACGCGGGAGACCAGATACCCCGCCAGAGTGAATCCGTGGTTGGAGTAGCTGTAGAAACGTCCGGGGGGAAGGACCTGAGGAGTCATTCCCCCTCGAACCGTCTCTTCGATGCCGACGATTCTCTCGGCAGAGGGTGCGGCATCGCCGATGTCGGTCATGTCGAAGCCCGCCGTATGCGTCAGCAGGTGGTGAATCGTGACCGGCTCGGGGAATCCAAGTGGAAGCACGACGTCTTCCAGGTATGTCCCGACGGGGTTCGACACGTCCAGGTTCCCCCGCTCGTGCTGCTGCAGCACCGCCACGGCGGTATAGAGCTTCGAGATCGAGGCCACCCGAAAGAGAGTGGTTTCCGCATCGACCGGGGTTTCCCCCTCGATGTCCGCGAAACCATAGCCGCGCGCCAATACGATCCCGCCGTCCGCAACGACGACGAGCACCGCTCCCGGAACCTTGAACCTCTCCATCTCGCTTTCCATCAGAGACGAGGCGAATTCCGAGAAATCCCCGTCCGCGCTTCCCGCCTCTCCAACGCCCTGGGCCGGAGAGAGGAGACACGAGACCGCCAGGGCCAGTGCCGTGAGCACTCGTGTCATCGAAACGCGGATCATCGCGCGAAGACCTCCCCGCTCGCACCTATCGTGACTTTCGCATACCCCCCTCCTACGGCCCCGCCCCGGCCCTATTCAACCCGGTTTCGGACGATCCCTGCCGCCCGCCCCCTTCCCCCCTTGCTCTCCCCGCCCTCCCCCGCTCCGATCACGGGACTCAATCGCCCAAAGGGAGCCCCCACCATGCCGTCATCCGTCACACTGAAGGGAAATCCGATCGCCGTCGAGGGCAAGGAACTGAAGCCCGGCGACAGCGCCCCCGATTTCAAGCTGCGCAAGAGCCTCAAGGACGAGGCGACCCTGGCGGACTTCGCCGGCAAGGTTCTCGTCGTCAACGCCGTGCCCTCCCTCGACACCCCCGTCTGCGACCTGCAGGCCAAGCGCTTCAACAAGGAAGCCGCCGCCCTGGGCGACGGCGCCGTCGTTCTGATGGTCAGCCGCGACCTGCCCCCCGCCCAGGCCCGCTGGTGCGGAGCCGCCGACGCCACCAACATCGTCTGCCTTTCGGACTACAAGCACCAGAGCTTCGGCCAGGCCTGGGGCGTGGAGCTTCCCGACCTCGGGGTTCTGGCCCGCGCGGTGTTCGTCGTCGGCAAGGACGGCAAGGTCGTCCACGCCGAGTACGTCCCCGAAATCGCGCAGGAGCCCAACTACGACGCGGCCCTGGCGGCGGCGAAGAAGGCGGCCGGCTGAGTCCGCGCCCGCCAGAATCCGGTTGCCGCACCCGCGCCCGCCGACCAGCGTTTTGGCCCGCCCGAAAAAGGCGGGCCTTTTCATTTTCGCACCCACCGAGAGGACCGCAGATGACGACCGAAACCGCCACCCCCGCCGCAGACACCACCAAGGCGGCTCCGCCGGCGAACCGCCTGGCCGGCAAAGTCGTCCTCGTCACCGGATCCACCCGCGGCATCGGCCGAGCCATCGCCCACGCCTGCGCCGCCGAAGGCGCCAAGGTCGCGATCTGCGGGCGCACGAAGGACGATCTCGTCGCCGTCAGCGACGAACTCCAGTCCATGGGCGCCGAAGTCTGCGCCGTCCGCATCGACCTCTCCGACTACGAGTCCGTCATCAAGCTCGTCGATGGCGTCCACCGCGCCTTCGGCCGCATCGACGTCCTCGTCAACAACCACGGTCTCCTCGGTCCGATGGAGACCCTGATGGAATACCCCGACGAGCAGTGGGAGAAGGTCATCGATACCAACCTGAACTCGACGTACTGGGTGACGAAGGAAGTGCTCGGCAAGATGGTGCCGCAGAAGAGCGGTTCCGTCATCATGGTTTCGAGCGGCGTCGCCCGCGCCGGCCGCGCGAACTGGGGCGCCTACGCGGTGTCGAAAGCCGGCATCGAGTGCATGGCGGAAGTCGTCTCCGACGAACTGAAGGACCAGGGCGTCCGCGTAAACGTCGTCAACCCCGGCGCGACGCGCACCGACATGCGCGCCCTCGCGCGTCCCGGCGAGGACAAGGCAGCGCTTCCCGCCCCCGCGGACATCACGAACGTCTTCGTCTACCTCGCCAGCGACGCCAGCAAGGGCGTCAGCGGCGAGCGCTTCGAAGCCCGCGACTGGGTCGGCCGCACGGATTTCTGAGCGGCGGGCGATCACCCGCCGCGCCCGTCTCCGACAGGCCCGGACCGAATCTCCGGCAAACGTTCCGTACCCATTCAGCCCGCTGCACACAACACCACATCGCCGGGATCGCCCGGCGGGTGGTTCCGGTCGTTCGCCCACTTACCGATTGGGGTTGACCGGGGAACTTTCCGACGCGACGATTCCGACCGAGCATACCCGCGTTCGCACGCGGCAGGACCCGGCACATGATCGGCGCGACTTCCACAACGACCCGGCTGGCTGTCTTCATCCCTCTCAGTTCCTCCGCCCGCACGCTCATCCGACAGACATGCCACCTCGCGCCGCTGCTCGACGCCAAACCCCGCTTCTATTTCGCGGGCGAAGACCACCGCGCCCTTCGCGACGCGATCGCCTCGATGTTCCCGGACGGACAGGCGCCGGGTGCCGATGACCTCGTCATCGAGGACCTGTCGCCGGCGGAGCTGGTGCGGACGCATTCGCGCGCGTCCGACTGCATCGTCCCGGGATTCGTTCTCGACAGCGACGGGGAAGCGCGGCTCTCGACCGCTTTTCTCCGCCGCATCGTGTCCGAGGGCCCCTGCTCGTTCCTTCTCTCGCGCGGAGAACCCGCCGGATACAACCGGGGCGGCCGCGTGGTGTGCGCCGTGCGCTACGGCGACGAGTCGCAGTCCCTCCTCGGGAAGGCCCACGCGTTCTACCGCCGAAGCGGTGCGGACACGTTCTCCATCGTGCACGAGGTCTCGCCCGACCGCCGCCTGCCGGGCGATCCCGCCGACGCGCTGAACGACGAACGCGCGATGCTGCGCTCCTTCGTCGAACCCGTCGTCGCGGTCGAAGGCGATGTCACGCTCGACTGCGTCATGGGCGAGGAGGGCAGCGGAATCTTCGCCTGGACGAATCTCGACGAGGCCTGCATGCTCTTCATGCCGGCACCGCAGGCCGGCGCGGATTTCTGGGAACACCTCTTCGACCCGTCGACGGACCCGTGGATGGGCCGGCTGAACTGCCCGCTCTACCTGTATCGCGAAAGTCCCGCAAGGCACGGCACGACGGAAGACTGATACTGTCGGTTCTTCCGCAGCATCCCGGGGCCCGCACCGAAGCGGGCCGGAAGGAACCCGTTGATGGAAGGCTCGCTGCTCAGTCTCCTTGCGGTACTCCTGATCGCGTGGACGGCCGGCCTGCTGGCGGTTCGCATCGGCTTTCCCTCCATTCTTGGCGAGCTCGCCGCCGGCATCGTCTTCGGGCCCGCCGTGCTCGGCTCGATGGGACTCGGCTTCTCCGGCCCCGTGCCCGGTCTCGAGATGCTCGCGCAGGTGGGAATCTTCGCGCTGATGCTCTTTATCGGCATGGAGGTCAACTACCGCGATCTCGTGCGAAACGGAAAGGCCGGCGCTCTCGCGGCGGTCGGCGGTTTCGTCGTTCCGTTCATCGCGGGATGGGCGATCGCGCGGTGGATGGGCTACAGCAACGAGGCCGGTTCGTTCCTCGGCATGGCGATGGCCGTCACCTCGCTCGCGACGAAGTCGCGCATCCTGGTCGACCTGAACCTCTTCGGAACGCGCATCGCCAACGTGCTGCTTTCCGGCGCTCTGCTCGCCGATGTCGGCGCACTGCTCGTCTTCGCGCTCGTGCTCGGCGTGTCCGGTTCGGAAGCCGGCGCGGGGAAGGGCGGCGGACTCCTCCTGCTCGGCGCCAAGTGCGCGCTGTTCTTCGTGCTCGCGGCGGTGTGCGGGCTGAAACTGCTTCCGGCGCTCGCGTCGCTGCTGCAGCGCACCAAGCTCGCCCAGCGCACCGGCACGTTCACCTTCGTGCTGCTGATCGGCCTCGTCTACGCCGAAGGCGCGCACCTCCTCGGCCTGCACCCCATCATCGGCGCTTTCCTGGCGGGAACGTTCCTCGGCCACGGAGTGCTGAAGCAGCGGCTCTCGCTCGAGATCGCGCACGCCGTGAAGGACATGGCGGTGGGCTTCCTCGCCCCGATCTTCTTCTTCACGGCCGGCTTCCACGTCACGCTCAGCGTCGTTGCCGAGCGCCCCTTCGCGGTCGTGCTCGTGCTGGTGGCCGCGACGCTGACCAAGATCGTCGGCACCGCCGTGTTCTACGCGTTTTCCGGCAACGGATGGCGCGAAGGCCTCGTCATCGGCGCAGGCATGAACGGACGCGGCGCCGTCGAGATCATCATCGCGGAAATCGCGCTCGGCGTCGGCCTCATCGACAAGCCCCTCTTCTCCATGCTCGTGCTGATGGCCTTCTTCACGACCCTCACCGTTCCCGTCTCCCTGAAGTTCGGCGTGCGCTGGCTCGAAAAGCACGACCAGCTCGTCCGCGCCGACGCCGACCGCCGCGGCGTGATCGTCGTCGGCGCGACGGCGCTGGGGCGGTTGATCGCGCGCGCCGTCGCGGAAAGCTCCGGAGAACCCGTGTGCCTCGTCGATTCCAACCCGCAGCGCTGTCTTCGCGCCCGCAAGGACAAGCTGCCCGTGATTCGCGGAAACGCCATGCGCGACGAGGTTCTGATTCTCGCCGGCGCGCGCGACGCCTCGTCGCTCATCGCCCTCACCCCGAACGTCAGCATCAACCAGCTCGTCTGCCAGACCGCCCGCGAACTCTTCGGCGTTCCCCATGTCGCCACCGGGTGGCCCGAGCACGCCGAAGAGCGCACCGCCGAATCGCCGGAAGGCATTCCCTCCCTGTGGAGCCTCGACAGCAGCGAGGTGGAGCAGAAGATCTGGGAACACCGCGCCGAACGCCATGCCGGCGAAACCGAATGGCACGAACCGGTGGAGTCCGTCGCCGGCGCCCAGGCCACGCGCGACATGATCGCGACCGGCGCGCGCCTGCCGCTCTTTCTTCTGCGCGAGAGGCGCGTGCTGCTTCCCGCGTCCGCGAAATGGCGCGCGGGCGACCGCGTGTTCTGCCTCAGGCGCCCGCCCGGAAGAAGCGAACTCGCCGACCGCTTCTCGGCCGCCATTCGCGACGCGTCCGTACTCGACATCGACGGGTCGAAGTCGTGGGCGGACTTCCTCAAGCTCGCAACCACGGCGATCGCCGAATCCGCCGGCGAGGAACCGCAGGTCCTCTACAACCTGCTGCACGAGCGCGAACGCGAGTTCTCCTCCGTTCTCGTGCCCGGGCTTGCCATTCCCCACGCCTCGCTCCCCGGCGACCGGCCGTTCGTCATGCTCGTCGCCCGCGCGAAGGACGGCATCGTCTTCCCCGGCCACGAGGAAGCCGTACGCACCATCTTCCTCCTGCTCGGCGGCGAAACCGACCGCGACATCCACCTTCATGCGCTCTCCACCATCGCGCGCAGCGTCTCTCGCGTGGGCTTCGACGAGGCGTGGCATGAAGCGGCGGACGACGCAGCACTTCGCGCCTGCCTCCTCCCCGGCGAGGTGGCGGACACCTATGAAGAGGAACTGCGGGGGTAGTCGGACGCGTTCGGCGCAGGCGACCGGATCGGCCGCACGGATTTCTGAGCGCAAAGGCATTCCCCAACCGACGCCGCTTCCCATCGAAGCGGCGTTCGTTCTCTCCGCTACTCGTACAGATTCACGAGGAACGTCTGCCACGGTCCTTCGGGGCGGTGGTGGAAGCCGGTGATGCCGTTCTTGAAGGGTGCTCTGAAGGCCGTGCCCGTGGAGCGGGCCGTCCACACGTCGCCGTTCCCGGAGAGTTGCACGAGGTCGTCCATGCCGTCGCCGTTCACGTCGCCCGAGAGCACGAACCATCCTTCGCCGTCGTAGGGCGCGAAGCGAAAGCCGAGATTCCCGTGCAGCATGGGCGCGTCGAGCGACGTGCCGTTGGAGTACGCCGTTTCCAGCCTGCCCTCGAAGATCGCGCAGAGATCGTCCATGCCGTCGCCGTTGAAATCGGCGGCGACGATCTGCACTCCGCTGCAGGTGAAGCCTTCCGCAGGACTCTCCGTCGAGCGGCCGATGTTGCCGAAGGCGGTCCGTTCGCCGGCGTTTGGGCCGTCGAGGGGGATGCGCGTCACGTCGCCGTTGGGTTCGATGGCGACCAGGTCCTGGCTTCCGTCGCCGTCCAAGTCCGCGACGAGGACTTCGTATCCCGTCGCGAAGTTCCACATCACACCGTCGAAAGTTTCGGTCGGCTGGGACGCCAGCGTGCCGGCGTCGTTCCTGAGAACGAAGATTTCCTCCGGTCCGACCTGCACGAGCTCGTCGAAGCCGTCGCCGTTGATATCCGCCGAGAGAACGCCCTTGCCGGCAGGGGAATCGACCTCGAGACTTGTGGTAAGAATATGTTCGTTCTCGCCGAATCCGCCGTCGCCCGTGGCGAGAACGCGCCAGACGTAGCCACCGGGTACGATGTTGATGACGTCGTATAAATTGTCGCCATTCAGGCGAAGAGCGATAGCTTGAAGTCCGTCAGAAGGACGGTGTACATAGCCAATCGAGCGCACTTGACCCCTAGAGTCGAAAACCCCTGCCGAGATCTCCGCCACCCAGAGTCCTCCGGAACTGGCCAGGCACAGCAAATCGGGACCTTCATCGAGAAGACCCTGCTGGAAAATCCAGATATCCTGTGACTGAGAAATCTCCTGAACACCCGATATAGTCACATGAGCGCTTCGTGCCCATCCCGGATTCCCTAGTGAAATAATCCCCGGGTTCGTCGGATCTCTGTCGGAGATTCCCATCCATGCTGCATCGTCAACAGCCCGGAACAGGCACGAGTCGCCCGTCGATGGGATCTCGAGGGACGTCTCGGTGCCTTCTTGGACAAGCAAGAAGTAGCCTGGAAACACTCTATTGCAGAACTCCACCTGCGTAATCGGTACTATTCGGTCGGCGACTGTGATGCTTCCCTCTCTGGAAGATTCCGACTTATTGTTCACGGGCTCAACGGCATAAAGCACTTCTCCATTTCCGATGCCGTTCTCGCCCTCCAGTATGTGGATCCATGAATCGTTGGACACCGCCGTCCACTCGCACTCGCAGTCGGGCGTCGATACGGAGACCGATCCCGTCCCGCCCTCCGTCGATACCGCTTCGAAGACGCCTCTTACGACAAAGCCGCACTCGTCGTTCTCGGCGACCGACGACACGACGTTGATCCTCAGCACGCAGCTGTCCGAGTCCGACCCGCTTATGCCAATGCTCGACGCCTCGAAGAGGATTTCCACGGGC
>JAJFLJ010000254.1 GCA_021772755.1 Candidatus Sumerlaeota bacterium | reverse complement strand
CTCCGGCGAGTGGCGCCGCACCGGATGGTATCGCTACTTTCTCGTCACGTTTCTTCTCAAGACTCCGCTGACGATGATCGCACTGACGTGTCTGCTCGCGGTCGCGGCGGCGCGGGCACTTCCGGGCGCCGTTCGCCCGCGAAGACTCTCCGCCGTGCAGCGCTACCGGCTCGAACGCTCCCTCTTCGTTCTTCTTCCCTTCCTTGCCATGATCGTCTCGGCGATTCTTTCGCGCTTCAACCTCGGCCACCGCTACATCCTGTTCGCCTACGTCCCCATCGCCGTCTTCGGCGGAGTCCTCCTCGATCATGTGTCGCGGCGGTCGCTGAACGCAGCGCGGGCTGTCGCGCTGGCCATCGCGTTGTTTCTCGCGGAGGGACTCGCCGGCGCGCCTCACTTCGCGACGTGGTTCAACGCCGCCGCCGGCCCGCCGCTGCGCTACTCGCAGGTTCTCTCCGACAGCAACACCGACTGGGGGCAGCAGACCGGCGAGATGCTCTCCGAAGCCCTCGCCTTCGGCACGCCGTTCGACTACGCCCCCTGGGTCCTGACCCCGCCCCAGTTCTTCGGCGTCGGCGAGGACCGCTACCGCTTCGTCCTCGGGCAGGAACTCATGCCGCCTCTCACCTCCGAAGTCCACCAGCCGAATCCCGCGCTCCCCACCGTCGCCGGCATCGGACGGCTCCCCTGGCTGCGGCAGCGGTACCCCGGTCTCTACGGCCGCGAGCCCGACATCGTGCGCCATTCCTACGTGATCTTCCTTCCCGCCCCGTAGTGGTCCCTCCTTTGCAACTCTGGGCTTCGACAATCAGACCGCAGTCCCCACAAGGAGTCGCACCACGATGTCCGACAAAGCCGTCCAGGAGCCCGCCGCCGAGACCCATTCCTTTCAGGCGGAAATCAAGCAGCTCCTCAATATCGTCATCCACTCCCTCTACACCCATAAGGAAATCTTCGTTCGCGAGCTGATTTCCAACGGCGCCGACGCGCTCGAAAAGTTCCGCCACGAGGCTCTCGTAAATCCTGACATATCAGGAAAGGACGATGAGCTCGCGATCCGCATCGACCTCGACGAAGAGGCCGGAACCATCGCCATTTCCGACAACGGCATCGGGATGACCCGCGAGGAGCTGACCGAGAATCTTGGCACCATCGCCCGCTCCGGAACCAAGGCCTTCCTCCAGAAACTCCAGGAGGGCGCCCAGCGCGATCTCAGCCTCATCGGCCAGTTCGGCGTCGGCTTCTACAGCTCCTTCATGGTGGCGAAGAAGGTGACAGTCGAAACCCGCTCGTGTCATTCCGACTCACAGGGCTGGCGCTGGGAAAGCGACGGCCTTGGCTCCTACACCATCGCCGAAGCCGCCGGCCTGGCGCGCGGAACGCGCATCGTCATCGACCTCAAGGAGGACGATGCGGAGTACGCGAAGGACTATCGCATTCGCGACATCATCCAGCGCTTCTCCAACTTCGTCAATTTCCCCATTCTGCTGGGCGGCGGGAAGGTGAACACCGTCCAGGCCATCTGGGCGCGCAACCGCAACGAGGTCACCGACGAGGAATACACCGAGTTCTACAAGTTCGTCGCTGCCGCGCACGACGAGCCCCACACCCGCCTGCACTTCACCGCCGACGCGCCCCTGGCCATCAACGCCCTCCTCTTCGTTCCGAAGGAAAACCTCGAGCGCATCGGATTCGGGCGCATGAAGCCCGGCGTCGATCTCTACTGCCGCAAGGTGCTCATCATGAAGGCGCCGGAGGAACTGCTGCCCGAGTGGCTTCGCTTCGCCAAGGGCGTCATCGACAGCGAGGACCTTCCGCTCAACATCTCCCGCGAGACCCTCCAGGACAACCGTCTCGTCCAGAAGCTCTCCAACGTCGTCGCCGGCCGCTTCATCAGGCATCTGGCGGAGGAGGCCGAAAAGGAGCCGGAACGCTATCGCGCGTTCTACAAGTCCCACGGCCAGTACATCAAGGAAGGCGTCATCCAGGACTTCCGCCACCGCGACGACCTCGCGAAGCTCCTGCGCTTCGAAACGTCGAAGACCAAGAGCGGCGAGACCGTCTCCCTCGCCGACTACGTTTCGCGCATGGGGGCGGAGCAGAAGGAAATCTACTTCATCAACGGCCCCTCCCGCGAAGCCATCGAAGCCGGCCCGTACGTCGAGGCCTTCCGCGCCCGCGACATCGAGGTCGTCTTCGCCCTCGAACAGATCGACGACTTCGTTCTGACCAATCTCGCCGAGTTCCAGGAGAAGAAGATCGTCTCCTCCGACAGCGGCGACCTCTCCCTTCCCGGCGACGACCCGAAGGGCGAGGGCGAGGAACTCTCCGCCGACGCCGCAGGGGAACTCTGCGGCTGGCTCAAGACGGTCCTCGGAGACCGCGTCGGCGAGGTGAAGGTCTCCCGCCGCCTCGTCTCCAGTCCCGCCGTCGCCACCACCGAGGCCGGCATGACCAGCACCATGCAGCGCATGCTCGCGGCCATGAACCGCGAGAACGGCGGCGAAGCCTCCGGCGCGATGCTCAAGCTGGAGATCAACCCTCGCAGCCCGCTCGTCCACAGGCTCGACGCTCTTCGCGCTTCCGAAGAGGAGTTCGCGAAGACGGTGGCGGAACAGCTCCTCGACAACGCGCTGATCGCAGCCGGGATGCTCGCCGACCCGCGCAACATGGTCGAACGCATGAACAAGCTCCTCGCGAAGGCGGCCGGTGTGGCGTAGCGTACCCGGAAACCGGACATTCGTCGTCGGCGGCGGCGGGTCCCTCGGGGCTCGCCGCCGTTCGTCGTTTCCGGCACCATTCGCCCTCTTGACTCCTCTCCCTGCGCGGGCCAGTCATGCCCTCCAACAACTGGGAGACAAGACCATGATTCGATTCGCCCGTATCGCCGCCCTCTTCGGAGCAGCCCTGATGATCGCCCTTTCCGCGTCCTGCGCGTCGAGCAAGGCCTCCGCCACGGCGGAGGCCGCTACCCGCACCGATTCCGAGACTGTTCATCCCATCGACCACCGCATGCGGTTCAGCCGCACCAACTTCCGCCCCTCCGGCGAGGGCGAATGGGTCACGGAAGTCGCCGAGACACCCTTCGCCTTCGACGAGATGATCTACTCCTGGCAGATCGCCGTTCCCGAAAACGAAGGCAGCCGTCTCTACCTGCAGGTCGTCTTCGAAGACGGGTCGGAGTCGCCCTGGCTCTACGGCGGATTCTGGGGCGAAGTGCCCCTGGTCGCCGAACGCTCCAACCCGCGGTTCGAACACGGCTACATCGCCATGGACCAGTTGCTCCTGAAGAAGAAGGCCGCGCGCGTCCAGTTCAAGGTCGTCAGCGAAGGCGAAATCCCCGCGACCGTTCTTCCCGACCTCTACGTCATCACGACCGACAACGAGCCCGCGCCGGAAATCGCCAGGCGATTTCAGACCATCCGCCCCATGATCTACTATCCCCCCGTTATTCTCGATCTCCCGCTCCGATGCCAGGTCAGTTCCACCGGCGAGCGTCTTCCCGACCGCTGCCAGTCCGCCGCCATGGCGACCGCGCTCGAATACTACGGAACCGCCGTGCCGACCGAGGACCTGGTCGGCATGATCTTCGACCCCGAGTACGACTATCCCGGCATTTGGCCGCGCACCCTGGGCGCAGCCACCCAGCTCGGATACGAGGCCCACATCGACCGCTTTCGCTCGTGGCACGACGTAAGCAAGGCCCTCGCCGAAAACAAGGTCATCCTCTGCTCCATCAGCATGCCCGCCGGCGGCGACTACGAGAGCCCTCCCTATCCGAAGATCGGCGGCCACATCGTCGCCCTCAACGGCATCACCGAGGACGGTCGCGTCATCGTCACCGACTCCGCCCTTTGCAGGCGCGGCGACGCGCTCCGCTGCCAGTGGCTCGCCCCGGACTTCGAGAAGGTCTGGATGGGCATGAAAGGCGGCGTCGGCATGGTCATCACTCCCCCCGCCGGGGTGGAGGCGAGATACTTCCCCATCGAGGACCTTCCGCCCTTCCCCGCCGAACGCCCCACCCTTCCTCCGGACTAGCCCCGGAGGATGGCGCGCCGCGACCGGCTCGAAGAGCGACTCGATCGCGTCGCGCGAATCGCGGCGGGGGAGAAGACCGCCCACGCGGTCGAGGAACTTCGCGGTGCTCTCGGCGACTCCTCCAGTCTGATCGTCGAAGCGGCTGCAAGGGCCGCGCAGTCGCTCGGCGCCGGCGAACTCGCGCCTGAGATGCGCGACGCCTTCGACCGCTTCTTCGAGGACCGCTCCGACCGCGACAAGGGCTGCGTCGCGAAGACCGCGTGCCTTGCCGCTCTCGACGCGCTTGGGGAAGCCGACGCCGAACGCCTTCTTCGCGCGATCCGCCACGTCCAGATGGAGGCGGTGTACGGCCCCGCCGTGGACGTCGCCGGGCCGCTGCGCTCCGAAGGGCTCGCCGGGCTTCTTGGGATCGGCTACGACGCCTTGCCGGAGGAACTCGTTCGGCTGTTGAACGATCCGCTTTCCGAAGTCCGTCTCGCCGCCATCCAGTGCGCCGGTCATCTCGGCGGACGCGTCGGCGCGCTGCTGCTTCGCTACAAGGCCCTTGCCGGAGACGCCGATCCGGCCCTCACCAGCGAGTGCTTCTCCGCGCTGATGCGGTCGGGTGGCGGGTCCGCGCGCGACTTCGTCGTCGAACGGCTCGAAACGGCTTCGACGGAGGTCGCGCTCGGCGCCGCCCTCGCCCTTGGCGAAGCCGCGAAGCCCGAGTACCTCGATGTGCTGCTGCGCGTCCGCGCCGACCGCGTCGACGAGGAGTTTCGCCGCGGCGTCCTGCTGCCTGTCTCGCTGCTCCGCACCGATGCGGCGTACGACTTCCTCCTCGACGTGCTGCGAACCGAAGACTCCGCCTGCGCCGCCGAAGCCGTCAAGGTGCTGCGGCTCTATGCCGAAGACGCGGATCGCCGCCGGCACATCGAAGACGCCGTCCGCGCCCGCGACGACGCCTTCGTCTGGCGCGTCTTCCGCATCAAGTACCCGACCGACCCGCCATCCTGACCGACGGGATCGCGCTCTCCCCGGTGCGACCTGGTCGATAGACACACGAACGACGCTGAACGCACACT
>JAJFLJ010000253.1 GCA_021772755.1 Candidatus Sumerlaeota bacterium | reverse complement strand
ACGCGTTTACGGCCGATCTCGGCGCCGAGTCGATCCAATCCTTCGAACTGGTCGCCGGCTTCGAGGAGGAGTTCGACATCGAGATGGAGGAGGACAAGGCCCTGAAGGTTCAAACGGTCGGAGACGCGGTGGAGTTCATCTCCGGCCATCTGGGCTGACGCACGGGGCCGCATCGGCGGTCCGCACCCCTCTCGGGAGCAGTCCCATGAACGCACAGCGCGTCTTCGACGAACTGCACACTCTGGAGAAGCCCGTCCCGCGGCCTCTTCCGCTTCCCACGGAGGAGCAGATCGCGGATGCGGAATCGCGGCTCGGCGTTCGGCTGCCGCCCTCCTTCCGCCTCTTCGAGCTGAAGCACTCCAACATCAACGCGGGCGATCTCGAACCGCTCGTCGTCACGGCCCACGGTCCCATCAATCTCGTCGAAGCGGTCGAGTCGGCCTGGAACGACTGCGGTCTTCCGCGCCGGTATCTCCCGTTCGCGGAGGGCGATGGCGGGTACTTCTGCTTCGATCTGGAATCGAAGGGGCCGGAGTACCGCGTCGTTTCGTGGCTGCACGAGTCGCGTTCCACCGCGCGGCACTGGGACGATTTCGCGACGTGGATCAAGCGCCATTGGATCGGCGAACTCAACTTCTGACCGACCCGTCCCGGGGGCGCCGGGCCGCAAGGGGGACCATTCGCCATGACGCTGATCGACGGTTTCATTCGGCGCGCGAGCGCGAATCCGCGCCGCGTCGTCCTTCCGGAAGCCGGCGATCCGCGCATGATCGAGGCGGCGGGAAGGCTGGCGGGCGGGGGCATCGCGATTCCGATTCTGGTGGGAGAGCCCGCCGCTCCCGTGCCGAACGGGATCGAGGTCGTTTCTCCGGATTCCGACGGACGGGTCGAGCGATACGCCGAGGCGTACGCCGAAGAGCGCCAGGTGAAGCTGGGAATCGCCAGGCGCCTGCTTCGCAAGCCCCTGATGTTCGGCGCGATGATGGCGAGCGCGGGCGTTGCCGACGCGATGGTGGCGGGCGTGTCGAATCCCACGGCGCAGGTCATTTCGGCGGCGGGCCTCTGCGTCGGCTATGCGGAGGGCGTCAGCCAGGCGTCGAGCTACTTCGTGATGGTCGTGCCGGGCGATCCCGACCGTGTGCTCGTGTTCGCGGACTGCGCGGTCGTCGTGGACCCGTCCGCGCGCGAACTGGCGGAGATCGCCGTCATCACCGCACGCAACGCGGCGAAGCTTCTGGACGTGGAGGCGCGCGTCGCCATGCTTTCCTTTTCGACGCGCGGCAGCGCTTCCCACGCGCGCGTGGACAAGGTCGCCGAGGCCACGCGGATCGCCCGCGCGATGGCGCCGGGGATCGCCATCGACGGCGAATTGCAGGTGGACGCGGCCATCGTGGAGAGCGTCGCGGCGAAGAAGTGTCCCGATTCGGCGCTCGCCGGACGCGCCAACGTGCTGGTCTTTCCCGACCTGGACTCCGGCAACATGGGCTACAAGCTCGTGCAGCGCCTCGCCGGGGCGGCCGCCATCGGTCCCGTCATGCAGGGATTCCGCAAGCCGGTGAACGACCTGTCGCGGGGCGCGTCCGTCGACGACATCGTCGCCGTCTCCGCCATCGCCGCGCTGCAATGCGAGTGACGACCGACCCGATTCCCGGAGGTTTCGCGTGAAAGTCCTGGTCCTGAACTGCGGCAGTTCGTCGATCAAGTACCGGCTCTTCGAGACCGATACCGAGACGCCCGTGATCAAGGGCCAGGTCGAGTGCATCGGCGAGTCGTCGCCCGCGATGACGCACTCCTGGGAGGGCGGAGAGGCGAGCGGAGCGGTCGCCGCCCCCGACCACCAGGCCGCGATGAGGGCGATCCACGACGCGCTGATGGACCCGTCGAGAGGCGGAGTCGGCGACGCCTCGGAAATCGCCGCCGTGGGGCACCGCGTGGTGCATGGCGGCGAGACGTTCTTTACGTCCGCCATCATCGACGACGGGGTGGAACGGGTGGTCGAGGAGTGCGCGCTTCTCGCGCCGCTGCACAATCCGCCGAATCTGGTCGGCATTCGCGCGGCGCGAAAGGCCTTTCCCGACATTCCCCACGTCGCGGTGTTCGACACCGCGTTCCACCAGACGATGCCGCGCGAGGCCTGGGCGTATGCGCTTCCGTGGGAGTGGTATTCGGAGGATGGCGTTCGCCGCTATGGATTCCATGGCACGTCGCACCGCTACGTCGCGGTGCGGGCGGCGGAGTTGCTCGGAATCGCCGCCGACGATTTCACGGGGATCACGCTGCATCTGGGAAACGGATGTTCCTGCGCCGCGATCCAGAACGGCCGGTCGGTCGATACCTCGATGGGCCTCACGCCCCTGGAAGGTCTGGTGATGGGAACGCGCTGTGGCGACATCGATCCCGCCATCGTCTTTCACGTGGCCGCGCGGCGCGACCTCTCGTTCAAGGACCTCGACAGGATTCTCAACAAGCAAAGCGGGCTGAAGGGGCTGTCGGGTCTGACGAACGACGTGCGGGAACTCGAAGCAGCCGCAGCCGGCGGCCACGACCGCGCCGGGCTGGCCCTCGACGTCTACGCGCGCCGCGTTCGCAAGTACATCGGCGCCTACCTGGCCGTTCTCGACAGGCCGGTGGCGGTCGTCTTTACCGGCGGGGTGGGGGAGCGCGGCGCGAAGATGCGCCATCGCATTGCGGCCGGCCTGGACCATTTGGGGCTGGTGTTCGACGAATCCCGCAATGGGACGATCGACGGCGAGGGCGATATCGCGGCGGAGGGCTCGCCGGTCCGCATACTCGTCGTTCCAACGCGCGAGGAGCTCATGATCGCCCGCGAGACCAGCGCCCTCGTGGCGACAGGCGCCCCGGCGGGCTGACAGGCGAGTTTCCACTGGCACTCCCCCCCGGCGGCCTGCCAGACACGGCGGCGCAGCCATTCGCTTCCTGGAGGGGGCCTTGAGCACTCTGCGCTACACACTCGCGATCCTTCTTTGCCTGTTCGCCTCGTCCGCCCTGGCGGGCACTATTCCCGAGGACATCGACGCGGCGCTCGACACGTCCGCCACGATCCGGCCCTACGAATGGGGCATCCTGTTCGAGGACGAGTCCGGCTCGACGGAGTACTACAGCCGCAATCCCGACGCTGCGATGATACCGGCATCCAACACGAAGATTTTCACGACGGCGGCCGCATTCGGCATTCTCGGAACGGACTACGAGTTCCGCACCCGCATCTACCGGACGACCGGCTCGGTCGTCGGGAGCGTCTTCACCGGCAACATCGTCCTGCTGGGCGAGCACGATCCCACCTGGAACACCTCGACGTTCGGGTCGGGCAACTCGGACGCCGCGCTTCAGATCGCCGCGGCGGCGACGGTTCAGGCGCTCAACGCCCAGGGCATCACCCAGGTCACGGGCCGCGTGGAGGGCTACGGCGCGATGGCGTACAACCTGGGTTCGACGAATCTGGGGCACCAGAGTCTGTCGGCGTCGAATATCGCGGAGCTGAACCGCCAGGCGGCCGTCGCGTTTCGTGCCGCGCTGATCGACAACGGTCTGGCGTTCACGTCGGTCATCAACTCGGCGGGATTCACGGGGCTGACGCCGAATCCCGCGTGGATTTCTCTGCACACGCACTACTCCGGAGACGCGAACTACCTTTTCACGGGGCGGCCGCTCCTCCTCGAGGAGGCATGCGTTCCGCTCAACAAGGTCAGCCACAACGTCATGGCGGACCTGATGCTGCGCCACATCGGATACGTACAGACGGGAACGGATTCCTATGGTACCGGCGAATCCCAGGTCTTCGCCTGGATGGCTGCGGAGACCGGCGTCTCCACGGCGGGCATGAACATGAACGACGGTTCGGGAATCTCCGGCGGCAACCGGTTCACGGCGCGCCAGACCGTCGATCTGGTCCGCTATATGGCGGCGGCGTATCCGTCGTGGGTTACGACGCTGCCCATCAGCTGCGTCGACGGGACGATCGGCGGCCGGCTCTGCGGCACGCTGACGGGCGACGTTCGCGCCAAGACGGGCACGCTGCCCTCCACCGGCGCGGTTTCGCTCTCCGGGCTGATGGACCATCCGCTGGACGGAACGCGCTACTTCTTTTCGATCTACGTCAATACGCCCGGCGCCGACAGCGGCGGCCAGGCGATCGACACGACGCTTTCCCGCAACGCGATGGACAACGCGATTCGCGTCATCGGCGAACGCATTCCGCCCTTCTCGCCGGCGCTTCTCGCGGCCCGCAGCGACGGGCCCCAGGCCGCGCGTCTCGAATGGGCCGATCCCGCCCACAACCTGAACGGCTTTCGCGTGGCATGGGGCGATGCACCGGTTTCGCTGCCGAACCAGAGCACCGTTCTGCCCGTCTACATCATCGAGTCCGGCCGCGACGACACCTCGCTCGGCCTCAACAACTCCGACTACAGCGACACCGGCGCCTTCGAGAACAGCGCGTCCCACAGCGCGGCGCCGGGCCTGACCGTCGGCATCGGCTCGCGTTTCATCCGCCCGACGAACGGCACCGGCACGGCCGTCTTCGCGCCCTCCGCGCTTCCTTCCGGCCGCTACCGGGTCGATGTCACCTGCTATGATTTCCTCTCGGCGGAGGCGCCGAACACGCAGGCGACGATCGTCGACCGCCGGGGAAGCCGCAGTTCGTTCTTCGAGCTTTCCGAACAGACTGCCGGCGACGTCTGGCGCGTCGTGGGGGAGATCGATTTCGTCGCGGGACAGAACCATCGCGTCGAATTCCGCAACAACGCCCAGACCGCGACGGCGGACGCCAACCGCATGAATCCCGCTGCGGTTCGCTTCACTCCGCTCTTCTTCGCGGACGCGCCGGTCGCGGCGGGAACGGTGCGGCACTACGGCGTGTCCGGCATCGGGCCGCGCGGGATCGGCGGCGAGACCTCCGATGTCTACGCGATTCGCCAGGGCATCACCCCGACCTGTCTGGTCGTCGACGGCTACGACCGCTGGACCGTCCAGTCCCAGAACCCCGACCGCCAGAACCACGCGTTCGCCGCGCGCACCGGGGCGAGCATTCCCCGGCGCGCATTCGACTCGGTCGCCAACGAGGCTCTGACGGACGGAATCGCCGCACTCGGTTCGTACCGTACGGCGGTGTGGGTGTTGGGCGAGGAATCCACTGCGGACGAAACGTTCTCCGCAGCGGAGCAAAGCCTGGTATCCTCCTTCCTTGGCGGCGGAGGAGGGCTCTTCCTCAGCGGAGCGGAAATCCTCTGGGACCTCGACCGCACCTCGGGCCCCACGGCCGACGACCGGGCCTTTGCGCAGCAGTTTCTGCACGCCGAATACGACGACACGCGCAGCGACGGACTGAACGACGACGCGGCCACGTTCCAGGCATCCGTCGTGCCGGGGACGTTCCTCGACGGCATCGGTTCCGTCGCGTTCGACGACGGGTCGGGGGATTCCTATCCCGTCGAGTTTCCCGATGTCCTCGCGCCCGTGGGCTCCGGCTCATTTCCCGTCATGACCTACTCCGGCGGCACGTCCCCGGGTCTTCCCGCAGCGACCGCCTATGACGGCAGCGCGGGAGGCGGGCGGGTGGTGTTTCTCGGATTCCCCTTCGAGACGATTCAGGGCGCCCAGACGCGGGACGATCTGATGGCGGCTTCGATGGATTTTCTGGACCCCGAGACCTCGTTCAACTCCGACGTGTGGATTCTCTTCGGCCAGTAGACGGATGCGGAAATCCGTTGAAGGAGACCGCCGCCGCCTGCGAAACCCGGTGACGGCAGGGGGCGAGAATTCGCCTTGTCTCTCACGAGGCCGCGCGGCGATCCCTCTCCCCCCTCGTCAGGAGCGTTGACTTGTTCGATACCCGCAAACTGAACGTCCCGCTGTGGGGCTTCTCCATCGCCCTTTCGTGGACGTGGGGCCTGGGGCTCTTCTTCTCCGTCCAGATGGCGATCCAGTTCGGCCTGGGCGGCCTGCTGGCCTTCGCGATCCCCAACGCCATCGGCCTGGCCGGCTTCGGCTGGATGACCCAGTCCATCGCGCGCCGGTTCGATTCCGGCCGGGATTTCGAGCGGCACTTTCTCCAGACCGTCGGAAGCCTCCGCTGGATGTTCCTGCTCTACCAGGTCGTGGCGATTTCGCTCACGTTCTTCGCCCTGTTCAAGTACGTCTTCATTCCGCTCCACGTCGACCGCTACATGATCGCGCTGATCGTGTTGGGCGCGGGGCTGCTGCTGGGCGAGCAGTTCCGCATCGGCCAGCTGAAGTGGACGCACTTCGCGATGGCCTGCGTCATCGTCGCGTCGGCCGTTCTCATCGGCTGGGGCGGCACGTCGTACTTCAACGCGGCGAGCAGGAACCCCAAGCCGCTTCACGGCTTCGAGAGCGTCTTCTCCTGGAGATTCTGCGGCTACTTCGTTCCCGTGATCGTCGGGTTTCTGCTGGGGCCGTGGCTCGACATCCAGCAGTGGCAGCGCGCGATCCAGATCAAGCGCGAGAAGACGAACGTCCGCGCCGCCTATCTGTTCGGCGGCACGTTCTTCTTTCTGGTGCTGTTCTTCCACGGAACCCTGGCCCTCTCCCTGTGGAGCGAGGCGCGGACGCTCGGCATCGAGACCGCCCTCCTTCAGCAGTCCGCCGACGGGCTCTTCCACGCGAAGGACTTCGTCATCCGCTTCCTCTTCCTGAGCGGCCTGGACACGCCGGTTCTCTTCCGCGCGATGTACGTCGTCTTCCTCTGCCTCTGCATCATCTCGACGCTCGACAGTGGATACGTCGCCCTCAAGTGGTTCCAGACCGACGCGCTCAAGAAGTCAGAGTCGGTTCTCGTGACCCTCGTGCCGAAGAGCTTCCTGGAGTCGCCGATCCCGCCGTTCGCCCTCGCCGCCGCCGTCGCGCTGGTCGCCATTCCCATGGGCTTCGAACTCGAATACTTCATGGCGTTCTACGGTTCGTTTTCCGTGGGCTACGCGCTCGTCTACCTCTTCCGCTCCTTCTTCGAGCCGCGTTTCACGGCCTTTACGCAGACCACGCTCGTCTCCCTCGCCGCGTTCAGCCTCGGGATCTTCGGCATCGGGTACTTCAAGGAGTACCCCCTGATGATGATGGCCGGAGCCGTGATTCCGGTGATCCATGCGTCCGTTTGCATCGCGACGCGCAAGGCCGTCGAGGAGGTCAGGCGAACCGGCCTGGTGGAGAGACTCGCCGAGCGCGACATCGCCGGGGCCGTTTCCTCGATTCGCCACATGAACGAAAGTCGGGAAGAGGAAAAGGAGTCTCCGGCGGCCCCCGCGGCGGATGCGTCCCCGGCCCCGCGGGTGTCCGCGGTGCAGGGGGGCGGCGCGTCGAGCTGGATCGAGGACAAGTGGTTCTTCCACAAGCTCACCGCGACCTACCAGGACACCAACTCCGTCGGAAACGTCTACTTCGGACAGTACGTTCTCTGGGTCGGCAAGACGCGCGAGCTCTTCTTTCGCCACGCGCTTCCCTCCTTCGACCTGAAGACGACGCCCTGGTACATTCTCACGCGCTCCATCGAGCACAAGTTCCTGCACGAGTCGCGCGAGTTCGAGGACATCGAGGTTCGCCTGCGGGTCGGCGGGTTCAACCGCAAGTTCGTGACGCTCGAGCACGAGATTCGCGACAGCACCGGGAAGATGCTCGGCAAGGGCAAGCAGGTGATCCTCTTCGTTTCGTCGAAGGACTACGGCATCATCGACCTGCCGCCGGAACTCCACCGGGCTTTCCTGCCCTTCCTGTGACGATGCGAAAGACACTCGACGCGAAGATCGCCCGCATCCGCGAAGGACGCGCGAAGTCCGGGGACTTCGTTCTCGCCGACGCCAAGGACGCGGACATGGCGTTCGGCATGGCCGCGCCGGGGCGTCCGCCCGAGTGCCACGGCCAGGAGGGGCGCTTCCGGAGCCTGGCGGAATACCGCGAGTCGATCCGCGCCGTGACCCGCCAGGGTCTCGTGGACATCGTGCTGATGTCGGCTTCCAGCAGCGAGATTCTCGCCATCGAGGAGCGTCTCTTCGACGACAGTCCCGTCACGCCCGCAGCCCGTGCGAACGACACGACCGACATCCATGTCGTTCGCGGCGGACGCTACACGTCCGACCTCTCGTTGCCCTTTCGTACCGCGACCATCGACCAGATCCAGTGCGGCAAGGCCGAGTGCGCCCCTGCGGAGCGTGGCATCGGGGCGAATCTCGGTCTCTATTCCTGCACGTTCAACAACGACACGGAAGCCGACCGCCGCGTTCTCGCCGCATACCGCGACTTTCGCATCGAGGCCGAGGCCAGGGGATTCCGCCACTTTCTCGAAGTCTTCGATCCGAACCTGCCCGGGCGCGTCGATCCGGAGCTCCTCGGCCACTTCGTCAACGATCACATCGGGCGGATGCTGGCCGGTGTGCCGAAGGCGGGTCGGCCGCTCTTTCTGAAGATCGTCTATCACGGGCCGAAGTTCATGGAGGAGCTCGCCGCCTACGATCCAGAGCTCGTGCCGGGGATTCTCGGCGGGGCGTCGGGAACGACCTACGACGCATTCAAGCTGCTCGCCGAGGCGAAGAAGTATGGCGCGCGCGCCGCGCTCTTCGGACGAAAGATCAACAACGCGGAGAACCAGCTCCTCTTCGTGGAGATGCTCCGGCGAATCGCCGACGACGAAATCGGGCCGGAGGAGGCAGTGCGCGCATACCACGGAGCGCTGCAGGAGTCCGGCACCAGGCCGTTCCGCCCGCTGGAAGACGACATGCAGCTGACGAACGCCGCCGTCAGCTACGGCGGCGGAGTTCCCGTCAGTGAGCCGGTCGCGGCCCGGCTCGACCGGAAGCCTTCGTCGTAGACCGCGACAAACGAGGAACGGGCGCTCCTCAGGTGTGCCGGACGTAGGCCTTGAGAGTACCGCAGCGGGTTCCTTCCGCCGCGCCGTGCGGGCGAATCGTGTAGGCGCCGGCCGCATCCGGAAGAATGAACGTCTCCGCATAGTGCACGACGAACGGATCGAAACGCCCGTCGGGGGATTCGACGACGGCTTCCCCGCCCTCCACGAGATTGAGCACTTCCACGCTGCCCGTTCTCCTGTGCAGGACCGGTTTCTCGAACCAATGGCGGCGGGTTTCGATGAACTCGCGCTCGTGCAG
>JAJFLJ010000252.1 GCA_021772755.1 Candidatus Sumerlaeota bacterium | reverse complement strand
TGCGCCGCAAGGCGCGTGCGCTTCTGAAGGAACTGGAGAGCGAAGACGCCGGGGCCGCCAACGGCCTGAGCGTGCGCGAGGGGCGGCGCGAATTCGACGGCCGGATCACGGAGAACCAGCGGGCGGCCCTCGCGAAGACGGTCGCCTGGATCGCGCAGACGCCTCCGGCGGCGTCGCTTGCCGACGTCGCGGGCCCCGTCGCCGCAGCCAGGCTTGTGACGAAACACGCCCCCGCCCTGAAGGGCGTGCGCGCCTGGCGGTGGCTGGTGGCGATCGGCTATCCGGCGCCGATTCCGGACGGCGCGCGCATGAGGTTCCTCCACCGGTTCGGCTGGCTGGAGGAAGCCAGGCAGTCGGTCGCCGGCCGCAACGACGCGGCGCGACGCATGGAGGAACTCGCGCGCGATACGGGTTCGGACGTGCGGGAACTGAGCGCGGTCGTCGGCGCGTTTTCCGGAAGCGGTCCGGAGTCCGCCCGCGACGCGGCGCGGTGCCTGCCGGTTCCGCGCTGTACGGAATGCCCGCTCTCGCCGCAGTGCGTCCACTACCGCCACAACCGCGGTTCGATCCACCGCGAGAACCGCAGCCTGGCGGCGACGATGCGCCGCGAACACCGTCCGCGCGAGAAACTGGCGGCGCACGGCGCGCGCGGAATGGGAGACGAGGAGCTGCTGGCGATTCTGCTGCGGACGGGAAACGCGAAGCAGAACGCGGTGGACCTCGCGAACCGCGTCCTTCAGCGCGCCGAGACCCTGGAGCGCCTCGCGGCGATGTCCGTCGAGGAGCTGTCCGCCTTCGACGGCATGGGTCCGGTCAAGGCCATCACGGTGAAGGCGGCGCTGGAACTCGGGCGGCGTCTGCAGACGGAGAACGCGAGTCTCGCCGGACGCCGCTTCAACGGATCGCGGCGCGTCTTCGAGTACATGAAGCCGTTCTATTCGGGGGTAAAGCAGGAGCGGTTCGTGTCGCTGCTGCTGAACACGAAACTGGAACTGATGCGACGCGTCGTCGTGACGACGGGAACGCTGAACCAGAGCCTGGTTCATCCGCGCGAGGCGTTTTCCGAAGCGGTGCGGGACCTGGCTCACGCGGTGATCTTCGTTCACAACCATCCGAGCGGCGATCCCGCACCGAGCCGGGACGACAGGGCCGTGACGAAACGCCTCGTCCAGGCAGGCGACCATCTCGGCATTCAGGTGCTGGACCACATCATCGCCGGCACGGACGGCTACTACTCGTTCGCCGACGAAGGGGAGCTGAAACCTTGACATTCGAACCGTTCGGACTCGACGGGCGACTGATCCGCGCCATCGGCGAAATGGAATTCCGCGAGCCGACGCGCATTCAGGAGCTTGCGATTCCCCGCATCCGCGAGGGCCGCGACGTCCTGGGCCAGGCGATGACGGGAACGGGCAAGACGGCCGCGTTCGGTCTGCCGATTCTGCATGCGCTGCTGCAACGCGGGGCGCGAAAGCGCGTCGGCGCGCTGGTGATCGAACCGACGCGCGAACTCGCCGCGCAGGCGCACCGGCACCTGTGCGCCCTGGCGAAGCACACGGACCTGAAGGGCGTCGCCGTCACCGGCGGCGAAGGCGATCACGCCGTGCAGGAAAACGCGCTGCGCCAGGGGACGGACTGGGTCGTCGGCACGCCGGGCCGTCTGCTGGATATGGCGATGCGCGGCGCGATGGACCTTCTGGCGCTGGAGTTTCTGGTGCTCGACGAGGCGGACCGCCTGCTGGAGATGGGATTCGTGGACGACGTTCGCCGCATCGCCAGCTTCGCGCGCGAGCGCCGCACGACGCTGCTCTTCTCGGCGACGCTGCCCAGGGAAATGCGGGACCTCGCCCGCGCGATTCTCGACGACCCCGTGCGCATCGAGGCGGAGCTCGCCACCACGCCGGAGCCGGTGGAGGAGGTCGTCTGGCCCGTTCCGAACCGCCAGAAGATCGCACTGCTGCGTGCGCTGCTTCGCCAGCGCGACGTGGGAAGCGCGCTGATCTTCGTTCGCACGCGCGAAAAGGCGGACCGCCTCGCGGAGACGCTGGCGAAGGCCGGCCTGAACGCGCAGGCTCTGCACGGCGACCGTCCGATGACGGAGCGGCGCGCGGCCCTCGAAGCGTTCCGGCGCGGGGAAACGCGGTACCTGGTGGCGACGGACCTCGCTTCGCGCGGCCTGGACATCAGCGGCGTCTCCCACGTCGTCAACTACGACATGCCGGGAACGCCGGAGGACTATATCCATCGCGCCGGCCGCACGGGCCGCATGGGCCGAACGGGGGCGGCGTGGACGTTCATGGCGAAGGGCGATCTCGTTCACATCGCGCGCGTCGAGGTGCTGATCGGCAAGCGCCTGAAGGTCGAGCGCCTGGAGGGGTTCGAATACCGCGAGGACAGAGGAGACGTGCCATCGCCGAAGCGCGGAGCCGCGCACGGCAGCCTTTCCTCGCGCAAGGGTTCGGCGGAGAAGAAGGAGTCGCCCTTCACGAAGTCGGGAAACGTGCGGAAGAAGTTCTCGGTCGAGGACCCGGCGCGGGAGATGCAGAAGAAGCGAAAGAAGCGGGTGCGCCTGAAGAAGAAGCTGCCGCACGAAAAGTGAAACGACCGCGCGCATGCGCGGCCGTCGCGGCGGTGCGGATTGGTGCGGGGGCTATGCGGTGAGAACTTCGTCGGCCTGCTTGACGAGGTCCTCGAGCCGGCGAATCGCCTCGCGCTGGCGGCGGAGCTCCTCGTGCAGCTTCTCGGCCTCGTCGAGCAGCTCGTTCGCGATGTTCAGGTCGCACGCGAACTGGAACGCCACCATCGAGGCGACCTTCGCCTGGGGCTGGCTCGCCGCGCGCTGCTGAAGCTTGTTCATTCGTTCCGTGACGGACCGCGCGGCCGATTCGACGTGGGCGCGCTCCTCCGGCTGGATCTCCATCCGGATTTCGTGTCCGGCAACACTGACGGTGACTGTCTCAGGCGTGTCCATTGACCAGCTCCAGTTGTTCGAGGGCCACTTCCGCGGCCTGAATTCGGTCGATCATTCGCGTGAGGCGCTCGCGCATGCGTCCGTCGCGCTCGTCGGCGGCCTCGATGCGGGTCTTGAGTTCCTCGTTCTCGCTCTTCAGGGCGGCATCGGCGGTTCCGTTGGAGGAGCCGGGCGCGGTGGCAAGCTCCTCGAGTTCCTCGATGCGGGCGCTGGCGGCCTGCAGCTCGGTGGTGGCGGCGCGAAGCTCCTCCTGGGCGGCGGCGAGGGCCTCGGCGGTGGCTTCGCGGTCGTTGCGCAGGGTCTCCAGATCGTCGGCGGCGGCGCGCAGTTGTTCGATCTCGCCGTTGGCGTTTTCGAGGTCCGCGATGCGGCGGCGGGTCTCGTCCAGTTCGGTGGTGATCTTCTCGTGGTCGGCGACCGTGATGCGGAGGGTGTCGTTCTCCTCCTCAAGACGGTTCTTCGTGCCGCGCAGATCGCGGACTTCTGAAATCAAACGGGTTAGACGGTCTTCGAGCTGATCGACGATATCTGTCATGGGAGGCGGATTCCTTCAGGAAGTGGGAGGTTTCTCGAGAACAGGAACGGGAAGGTCGGCCCGGAAGGGTACTCGCACGGTTCGCGTTCCGAGGAAACAGTGTCAACCGCAATGCATAGGCGAGAGAAGCGGGGGCGGGGCCAGCTTTTTCCACAGTTTTGGAGAAAAATCCGCCGGGTTGTGGATAAGCCCGCAGACCGGCCCAGAGCATGCCTTCGCGGACGAATCTCGCGAGAAAGCGCCTGGGAAAGGAGGTCTCGCGGGGAGACGCGACCGGTCCGTTTTCTTTTGCGGGCCGGTCCGGCGCGGCGGCAGGGTCCGCCCATGAAGCGCTTCGGCCTCATCTCCGACACACACGGTCACCTGCATCCCGACGTCTTCGCGCTGTTCGAGGGCGTGGAGGCGATCTGGCACGCGGGCGACGTGGTCGGAGAGGACATCCTGGACGAGCTGGAAGTCATCGCTCCGACGCTCGCGGTTCAGGGGAACTGCGACGTGCCGTCCGTCCGGCTGCCGATGCTTCGCGTGATCGAGGCGCCGTTCGGGACGGCGATCCTGACCCACAGCCACATGATCGGCGGAGGAGCCGGACCGCCTTCGCGCCTGGCCGAGCACTTCGCGGGGAAGTCGCCGCGGGTGATCGTGTACGGACACACGCACCTGCAATCGTGCGAGTCGCACGGCGGCGTTCTGGTGGTGAACCCGGGACCGTCGGGCAAGCCGCGCTTTCGCGACCGGCCGTCGGTGGCGGTGCTGGAATGGGACGAGAAGACGGACGCGCTGGACGTCGCGTTCGAGCCGGTCGACTGGAAGAGAGGAACGTCATGAGCGCCCGAAGACGCGGCGGCCCGCCGATCATGCTGACGTTGTTCGTGCTGTTTACGGCGGTCACGCTGGCGGAACTCTGGCTGATCGTGCAGATGGCGAAGCTGATCACATGGCCGGTGACGATCGCGCTGGCGGTCGTGTCGGGAATCATCGGTTCGGCGATGGTGAAGCGCGAGGGCCTGAGCGTGTTGCGACGGGGACAGGCGGAATTGCAGGCGGGCCGCTTTCCCGCCGGCGCGATCGCCGAAGGCGTGGTGCTGCTGGTGGGCGGGGCGTTTCTGATCACGCCGGGTCTGCTGACGGATCTGGCCGGGCTGTCGACGCTGATTCCCCCGTGCAGGCGGTTGTGGGCGAAGTGGCTGGCGGGATGGGCGCGGCGCAACGTGAGGGTGATGGGTTCGGGTGCGCCGTTCGCCCCGCAGGCCGGGAAGAGCACGTTCGACGCGGAGCGGGGCAGCTACGGTTCGCAGGAAGCCCGCGCGGAAGACGGCGGGGACAAGGACGCGGTGGACGTGGAGTTTCGCCGGATCGACTGAGGCGCACGAGGGCCCGACACAAAGGCGATTGCCCCGGCGGGAGGCCGTTGGATGCCCTTGGCGGGCGAGTCACGTCCATTCCCCCTGCGAGCGCCCACCATGCTGAAGAAGCAGTATCCCTACTACCTGGCAAACGAAGCCGTTCAGGCCAACACGGACCTGGAAGTCACGGACAAGTTCACCGGCAAGGTGGCGACGAAGGTCGCCCTGGCGGACGCGAAGGTCATCGACAAGGCGATCGCCGCGGCGGTGAAGGCGGCGGAGCCGATGGCGGAATTGAAGGCGTACCAGCGCCAGGCGGTGCTGGCGCACTGCGCGAACCGTTTCCAGGAGCGGGCGGACGAACTGGCGGACGCGCTCTGCATCGAGGCCGGCAAGCCCATCAAGGATTCGAAGGGCGAGGTCAGCCGCCTGATCGACACGTTCCGCATCGCGGCGGAGGAAAGCGTGCGCATCTACGGCGAAGTGATGCCGATGGACATCAGCGCGCGCGCGGCCGACTATCGCGGATACTGGAAGCGCGTGCCGGTGGGTCCGTGCTCGTTCATTTCGCCGTTCAACTTTCCGCTGAACCTGGCGGCGCACAAGGTGGCGCCGGCGCTGGCGGTGGGCTGCCCGTTCATTCTCAAGCCGGCGAGTCTGACGCCGCTGGGCGCGCTGATCATCGGCGAGGTGCTGGCGGAGACGGACCTGCCGAAGGGCGCGTTCTCGATTCTCCCCTGCCGCCGCGACGGCGCCGACCTGTTCACGACGGACGAGCGACTGAAGCTTCTGAGCTTCACGGGTTCGCCGGAAGTGGGCTGGGACCTGAAGGCGAAAGCGGGAAAGAAGAAGGTGGTGCTGGAGCTCGGCGGCAACGCGGCGTGCATCGTGGACGAGGACGCCGACGTGGACGACGCCGTGGCACGCATCATCGTCGGCGCGTTCTACCAGAGCGGACAGTCCTGCATCGGCGTGCAGCGCATCCTCGTGCACGAGTCGCTCTACGACGGCTTCAAGCGCAAGCTGGTCGCGGCGACGAAGAAGCTGAAGGCGGGCGACCCGAAGGACCCGTCGACGTTCATCGGGCCGATGATCAGCGAGAAGGAGGCGGAACGGCTGCACGGCTGGATTCTCGAGGCGAAGCGGAAAGGCGCGAAGGTCCTCTGCGGCGGCAAGCGCGAGGGCGCGATGCTGGAGGCGACGCTGATGGAGGGCGCGGACCGGAAGATGGACGTGTGCTGCAAGGAGGCGTTCGGCCCCGTGGCGGTGCTCTCGCCGTTCAAGAGCTTCGACAAGGCGCTGAAGGAGGTGAACGACTCGGTGTTCGGGCTTCAGGCGGGAATCTTCACCCGCGACCTGTACAAGGCGCAGAAGGCGTGGGACAAGCTGGAGGTTGGCGGCGTGGTCATCGGCGACGTGCCGAGCTGGCGCGTCGATCACATGCCGTACGGGGGCGTGAAGGATTCGGGCCTGGGACGCGAAGGCATCCGCTGGGCGATCGAGGACATGACGGAAGTGCGGCTGATGGTGGTGCGCACGCCGCCGAAGGGATAAGAGAGTCGGGAGTGGCGGGTGGCGCGACGACGGTTCGGCGTCGTCCTCTGCGGGTTGCGCATGATCCCGGTGGAACTCCGCGATGGATTCGCGACAGTTCGTTCGTACGCCCGACAGACAACCGGCAACGTTTCCCCCTCCCAGTCACACCTCACTCACCACACACCACTCGCCACTCGCCACTCACGTTCTATTCATCGGCGCGTCGGCCTTGTAGACGACTTTGTTCCTGCCGAGGGGGCGCCAGGGCGTGAGGAGAGTGCGGGTTTCGCCGCCTTCGGCTTCCTGCTCGCTGCGGTTGACCCACCATTCGCCGGGATAGTTGCAGCACCAGTCCATGGCCTCGCCGCCGACGTTCCTGATGCTCGCGAAGAGGAAGGACACGCCGGCGAACATGAGTACGGCGACGACCGCGAACGTAACGAGCGACAGCAGGCTGAACACCAGGCCGAGTGCGGTTCCCGCCGACCGGCCGAGTACGTGATCGATCATCGCCACGATGCCCCCCAGCAGTCCGCAGGTGACCGCGAACAGCAGCAGGACGAGTCCGGTGTCGAGCAGCATGCGCAGGTTCGCGGTCAGCGTCGACCGGATGCAGAGATGGGCGCGCATGGCGAAGGAGGCGCCGACCTCCATGGCGATGCCCGTGTAGAGCCATCGCAGCAGAACGACGACGAACGCGGTGGTCGCCGCCAGCCGCCCGACTCCGCCGGAAATCGCGTAGTCGGCGACGAGAGCGAAGACCATGGTGGCCAGCGACCAGTAGAACAGGGCGGCCGACTGGACGCCGATGGGCCGCACGGAAAGTCCCTGCACGATGTCGGCGGGACCGAGACGCGTGAGGAGCATTTCCTCGACCGGCAGGTTCTGGGTGCTGCGGCGAAGATGCATGGCGGTGACGACCGCCGACCAGACCGGCGCGAAGACGCCTGCGGCGACGAACTCCCAGAGCCCGAGAACGAAGATGTCGTGGTATGTCTTCGCGTGGGCGAACATGAACCAGAAGTCGAACGCGAGCCAGAGAATCCACGGCGCCAGACCGAGCATGTCTTCCGCGAGGCGCCCACGCTGGCGTCCGCTGTAGTACGCCATGACGGGATTGGTGACGACGTCGCGGGGCCAGAGGTTGCGCGAGAGCAGACGCACGCCGAGCCAGCGCCATCCGCGCATGGGATTGTCGGAGGGTGGAACGACGGCCTCGGGGCGAATGCGAACCTGGGGCGCGTAGGGGCGGGGCACGGCGGGACCGGGATCGGGTTCGGGCAGCGGCCTGGCCAGATCGACGAGACGCGGCCCCGTCTTTCTGCGACCGCGAACATAATCGGGGTCGAAGGGGTCGTGGGAGCGGTGTTCGCGGTCGTCGGTCGTCACGTGGGAATCCCGGATGCCTCTTCGCGGTCTGGCGTGTATGCCCTGCGAAGAGAGACGCGGACAAGGGGTGAGTCGCGGAGGGATGGCGTCGAATTCAGTGGAGGCGGCCGAACTTGCGGTCGAGTTCGCCCTTCGCCAGACGCATAACCGTGGGGCGGCCGTGGGGGCAGGTGAAGGAAAGCCGGTGCGCGCGCATGAGACGGAGGAGCTCGGCCATTTCCGCGAGGCTGAGGTCGTGACCGGCCCGGATGGAGGAATGGCACGCCGCGCGAACGAGAATGCGCTGGCGGAGATCGTCGACGGAGGCGGCCTTGCGGTCGTCCTCCAGGTCGTCGAGCAGATCGGCGACCAGCGACGCGGCGTCGGCGTTGGCGATGTCGGCCGGCACGGCGGTGATCTGCCAGGTGCGGCCGCCGAAGGGCTCTGCATCGAAGCCGAGATCGCGCAGGACCGGGAGCAGGCGCTCCATCAGGTGGGCGCGTCCGGCGGAGACTTCGATGGATTGCGGAACGAGGAGCGGCTGCGAGGCGGTTCGCGTCTGGCGCGCGGCGAGTTCGAGATAGCGAATGCGCTCGTGGGCGGCATGCTGGTCGACGAGGAGCAGATCGTCGCCGAACCGCACGACGATATACGTCCACGCGATCTGACCGAGGGGCTCGGGGTCGTAGGGCTTGTCCCAAAAACCGGGGTCGGGTTTCTCGCCGGGGCCTGCGGAGACCGGTTCGCCCCGCGACGGAACGCGCGATTCGCCGGTGGTGTGATCGAGACGCGGGCGAAGATCCTCGCCGGCAGAGGTCACCGCCGGAGCGAACGCGGGCGAGGCGGGTTGCGCGTCGAGTCGCTTGCCGGCGAGTTCCGCCCAGTCCGCGGATTGCAGGTCGCGCGCGCGCTTCTTCTCGAACGCGCGGCGAACGAGCAGGTCCGGCGACGTGAGAAAGGACTCCTGCGTCGCGGCGCGGGCGGGGGGAACGAACGCCGTCTGCGGATTGGGCAGACCCGGCGCGATGCCTTCGGACTGTTCCGCACCGATCCCGAGTTCCGGAACGTAGCCGCTGCCTTCGAGCGCGTTGCGCGCCGCGTGGTAGCATGTTCCGGCGACGGCGCGTTCGTCGCGAAAGCGAACCTCGTCCTTGGTGGGATGGACGTTGACGTCGACTTCGCCGGCGGGAACCTCGATGAAGACGCAGAAGACGGGAAAGCGCTGGGTCATGATGAAGCCGCGGCACGCCTGCTCGATGGCCGCGGAAACGGACTTCGCCACGAAGGGGCGCCCGTTCAGGAAGAGGAACTGCGAGGAGCGGTTGCCGCGGCTGTGCCGGGGGTGAACGAGATATCCGGTGACGGAGACGCTGCCGCCTGAGGTCTCGCGCTCGAAGTGCAGGTCGAGCAGGTCCTGGCGCCCGACGTTTCCGGCGAAGGCGAGGAATCGCTCGTCGCGGGGTTCGCCGGACTTGAGCAGCAGCTTCGGTTCGCCGTCGCGCGAGACGCGGAACCCGATGTCGTGCGCAGCGAGAGCCTGGCGCGTCAGCGTCCGCATGATGTCGTTCATTCCGCCGACGGTGCCCTTGAGGAACTTGCGGCGCGCCGGCGTGTTGTAGAACAGGTCGCGAACGGAAATGCGCGTGCCCGGCGGGCAGCCGACGGGTTCGATGGTTTCGATCCGGCCGCCTTCGACGACGATGCGGGTGCCGGAGAGTTCGGCCGGCGGGCGGGTCTGGATTTCCAGGCGCGAAACCGAGGCGATGGAGGGAAGGGCTTCGCCGCGAAAGCCCCGGGTCCGCAGATCGAAGAGGTCGCCGGGGGTGCGGATCTTCGAGGTGGCGTGGCGCTGAAGGGCCAGCTCCGCGTCGTCGCGCGACATGCCCTCTCCGTCGTCGGCGATGACCAGGTCGCGCAGGTCGTTGCCCAGTTCGATGTCGAGACGGGTGGCGCCGGCGTCGATGGAGTTCTCGACGAGTTCCTTCAGGACGCTCGCCATGTTGACGACGACTTCGCCGGCGGCGATCTGGTTGATGAGCGTTTGCGGCAGGACCTGGATCTTCATCGCAGGGTCCGATACGCGACAGGGCCCGGGCGCCGCAAGAGAAGCGCTCCGCCGGCGGCGGCGATCGTCCCCGGCAGCAGCACCAGCAGGCAGAGGGCGCTGACCTGGCCCGTGGGGGCGTAGTGCATCAGGGTCAGCAGGCGCACCCCCAGTGTCGTCACGCCCGGCGGCAGCAGAAGCACGGCGGCGCCGACCTCGCCGAGGGAGAGAGCGAAGGCCGCCAGCATTCCCGCCACGATCGCCGGCCAGACCCACGGCCACTGGATGCGCGCGAAGAGGGCGAAGGGCCCGGCGCCCTCGGAACGGGCGGAGTCCACGAGCACGGTGGGGACGCCGCGCAGGGCGCGCTCGGCAAGAAAGGCGACGATGGGCGCGTAGCGAATGGTCCAGACGAGCAGCAGCGGCACGTGCGTCTGGGAGAGCGCGGCCAGGGCGTCGTCGAAATTCATCGGCAGCGATCCGGGCGGGCGGCGCAGCATGATCTGCAAGGCGACGCCGAACAGCGGCCCAGGCAGCACCAGGGGCAGCGCGCACGCCAGGCGCCACGGCCCCGGCGTTCGCGCGCGGGAAAGCGCGACGCCGAGCAGCGTTCCAAGGACACCCGCCAGCAGCGCGAGAACTCCGCCGAGCAGCAGCGTGAAGAGGAACTCGTCGCTGGCGGTGCTCCAGGTCGCGCTCCACACGGCCAAGCGCCCCTGCGGTCCGCCTGCGGTGAAGAAGAGAACGGCCGTTGCGAACAGCGGCGGAAGAGTCCCCAGCGACCAGCCCGCGACGCGAAGAACGCGAATCGGAGCCGATGGAGGAAACGCGTGCCCGTCGTCGGGATCGTCCTCGTCGAACGATCCGGCGGCTCGCTTCAGCAGGGGCCAGAGCAGCGCGATCAGCACGGAGGCGATGGCGAACGCCGCAAGCCCCGCAGCGAGTGACGCCCGCATGTCGAAGAACACGCCGGCCTGGACGTAGACCTCCGACACGAGCACGGGGAGACTGCGCAGCGATTCGGGCACGCCGAACTCCGTCATGGCGAAAAGGAAGACCAGACCCGCGCCTGCGGCGATGCCTCCGAAGGCGCGCGGAAGCGTGATGCGCAGCAGCGTTCCGACGGGCGTGGTGTCGAGAAGCGCGGCGCGCTCGGCGGAACTGCCCGCGCGCGCCAGCACGGACGCCACCGCCAGCACGACCAGCGGCGCGAAGCACCAGGCGATGGTGAAGGCTCCGCCGGCGAGACTGTAGATGGGCGCGGCGGCGAGCTGCGGCGCGGGACCGCGAATCTGCTCGGTGACGGGAAAGACGGCCGCGCCGCCGGTGAGCAGCTTCGTCAGCAGCCCCGCCGGCCCGAACAGACGGATCGCCGCCACCGCCATGACGGGCGGCGGCACGAAGAGCGGCAGACACGCGACGACCAGCAACACGAACCGCCCGCGACGCGATTCCAGACGCGTGGCAACGACGGCGACGGGCACCGCGACGGCACAGGCCAGCAAGGTCGCGAGGAGCGACATGAAGACGCTGTTGGAAGCGAGATCGGCGATGCGCCCGAAGTCGGCGCCCGGCGCGTCCGGCGCGCTCTCCACCGCCCCCGCCCCCCACACCAGCGGCGACAGCACCGCCGCCACCAGCAGCAGCCAGAAGACCAGGAGAGAATGTGCCGTTCGACGCTTCACGACCGGAATTGGGAGGGAGGAGCGGGCGGGACTCAAAGAGAAAGCCCGGCTCGCGGGGGAGCCGGGCAGGGGTCTTCGTGGAAGCGGACAGCCTATTCGAACAGCAGGAGCGACTGGTCCCAGGTGATCTTGCGTGTCGTCTTCGCTGCGGGCGAAGTCATGGAGAGCTTCGTCATCCGGATCGGAATCTGGTCGGGACGCAGTCCGGAGACGCTGCCGGGCTGGGTTCCGACGACGATGCCGCCGGCCTTCACCTTCACGTTGTCCGCCTGGGCGGAGATCGATGCCTTCCCGAGTTTGCCCTTCGCCGCGTCGGCGAACTTCACGTTCATCGACGCCGACCCGCCACCCACCGGTGCGCCATGGAAGGGACTGTAGAGAACGCTGGCGCCGAGCCACTTCCGTCCGAAGGAGTCCTGAGGCGTCGTCGTCGAGCGGTCGAAGCCGACTTCGGCGTTCTCCGTGCGCCAGTTGGTCAGCTCGATTTCGCCCTTCGCCTTCGCCAGCTTCTTCACGGACGCGGCGATCTTCGCGTCAAAGGAGGCGACGGGCGTGCCGCTTTCCGGGGGGCTGTAGGGCGGATGGGTGGAACGGTCGGTTCCCTTGAGGGCGAACTTCCAGGTCTTGTCGCCGCTTCCACCCTTCACGGCCAGCTTGTTCTTCGTATCGACGGTTCCGGTCGTCATGTAGCCGCCAAAGAAGTCCGTCGCGACCATGTGAATGGATTCCTTCGCGGCGTAGGATGCCTTGCCGGTCACGGGGATGGAACGCGTTTCGACCACCGCACCGCCACTGTCGCGGAGCGTCCCGTCGACGAGACCGCCGACGAGACCGTTCGAGTCGACGCTCAGGGAGGAGATGTCCAGTTCGAAGGTGTGCCCGCTCTTCGGGTCGTCGATTTCGACGGCGCCCTGCACGGCCTTGCCGGCCTTGACGACAACGGGGCTCGACACGTCGGAGAATCCTGCCGGAGCCTCGAGTCCCAGAGTGTCCACTCCCGGCGTCGAAGCCATCTGACGAACCTGGACGACGGACTGGCCGATCTGCACGGACCCGAACCTTGTCTGCCCGGTGTTCGACTCGACCCGGATGGTCAGATTGGCGTCGCCGGTGCCGACCATGGGCCCGACGAAGGATATCCACGGGGTCGTCGTGGCTGCGGACCAAAAACACGATGCAGTGGACGCATCGACGGAAACAAGGGCGTCGAAGGGCGTGAACTCGTCGTTGAAGGTGATGAAGTGGGGCGCGACGGCGATGGCGCAGATGGATGTCGTCTGACTGGGGCCGGCGCCCTCGTCGATGGTTCCATCGAAGTCCATTCCCGTTCCCGGGAGAATCGAAATGCCGACCGTTCCGGCACCCGTGATATTGGACACCGTGACGGTGGGGGCGAACGAATTCCCGTTGGCAACGATAACGTCGCCGGTCGCGGTTCCGGTGGTGTTCAGAACGACGTCCGACTCCTGGAGATCGACCGCGTCCGTTGTGGCGTATATCACCTGCCAGGAAACAGGGCCGGCGGACGTCTCGCCGACGCTTGGCTCGGAAATGGAAATCGCCGGAGGCAGGTTGCGCGCCGCCAGCGCGAAGTAGCCGAGAGAATCGCTGGTAATGGCGATGGTCCGCTGCTGGGGGTCGTACTCGGTTTCGTCGATCGGGGTCCAGGGACCGGCTTCGGAAAGGGACTTGAAGAGGGTGATCTCGTCGTCGCCCTCGGCCGCCTCGTATTCGGCGCGCGTGAACTTGAACTTGAGATCCGCAGCGGACCAGTCCGTCCGGTCGGTGGAGATGTTCCACGCGATGGGGGTGTCGAGTCCGGAGAGCAATTCGTTGGGCGGGTCGCGAAGGAGATCGACTTCGACCAGGCTGGTGTCGCCTCCTCCGAAACCGACCCAAAGGCGCGAATAAGGCACCGTGTCGAGAGCATCGCCCTTGTGGCCGACGGGTTCGGGACTCGTGGTGCCGGGGCGAACATAGCGCCGGTAGGTCGCGGACGCGGGGGGGCTGTAGGGATTCAGAAAAACGAAGAAGTCCTGATCGTCCCGCGACATGGAGAACTCGGTCATGCCGTCGCCGTTGAGATCGCCTGTGGCATAGGCTTCTGCCCCCAGGTCCAGCGTTTGGAAGTCCAGGAACCTGTCTATGAGGCTTTCGTCCAGGGTGTGGGTTTCCGAATCGACGTGCGATGCGATGGAGGGGTGGCCATAGAAAACGGCCAGCTGGGAGGGCAGGGAAGGAGGAAAACCCGGACTGAATTCGAGATGCTGCGTGGGGGCGAAGTCCGCGAACCCGTCGCCATCGACATCGCCAAGCCCTTCGGGCATCCAGGGGCCGTCGGCGAAGGCGTTGAGCTTCAGGATTCTGCCGGTGGCTATTCCCTCCCCGATCGTGATGTTCGAATTCTGGCCGGAGCCGAAGAGGAGATGGATCGCACCTTCTTCGGTGCCGACGTGGTTTCGGCTTCCGATAAGTACATCGCCGAGACCGTCCCCGTTGACGTCGCCGGCCGAAGCGACTCTGGCTCCGGCAGTCGCGAGCGGCAGGTTCCCCTCCGCGACGCGAAAGCCCGCTTCCGTGTTGCCCGCCGCGATTTCGGAGATCAGCACGGGCGCGTCGTCGCTCTTGCCATAGACGATGTAGCTGTCTTCGCCGGAGCCCACGACGATATCGTCGATCCCGTCGCCGTTGAAATCCATGAGACCCGCGACGCCATCGCCGAAGGAGTCGTCGCCACCGGACAGGATGGCGTAGCCCTTGCCGCTTCCAGAGACCTCGAGGGCCGCCGCGTCGATCGCCACGCCATCGCCCTTGCCGAAGATTACCCAGACGCGGTTCTTGACGGAGCTGGAGACTAGGATTTCCCGGCGCCCGTCCCCGTTCTGGTCTCCGGTGGACGAAAGAGCGCTCCCCGCCTCCGAGATGTGGAAGCCACGATCATCGGAATCCATGGCGATGTCCCTGGCCTCGGGGGTCGGATACAGTCCCGGGCCGCCGAACAAGACATAAGTCCCCGTCGGAGGGCCAAACTCCGTCTCGTCAGGCGCCTGGGTGCCCATGAAGGCAAGATCGTCGAAGCCGTCGAGGTTGAGGTCGCCGACCCCCTCCATGTCGAAGACGTCGAGGGTACGGGTCGTCAGCAGTGGGTAAGCCCTCGGAAAGTTCGGCACCGGGCTGTTGGTGAGGGTTGCCATCCACAAGGGATTCGCCCGAATCAAGACATCGGGGACGCCATCGCCCGTCAGATCGCCGGCACCGATCGCGTACTCGCGAGCAGGAAGATCCACCCGATCGATGTACGGGACGAGTTGGTCGATATCGTAGTCGATGGCCGGGACGAGGTTCCCCGCCAGCACGATCAAGCCTGCCAGCCCCACAACCCGACAAGGACCGGATATACACGTTTCCGATTTCATAATCCCCTCCCACTCCAGAATGTGAATCGTACTCCCCCAAGTACACCATCGTTCATAGGTCAATCGACGGAGTCCGGCAACAGGAAATCGTCAGGTGCGATACCCGGGGAAGAGCGGGGAGGCGGCGTCCGGAGGCAAAGTCGTGAAGAATCAACGGACGGAACCCGAAGAAAAGCCCGGCTCGCAGGAGCCGGGCGGGGTTGGCGGGGGCTGGCGATCGGGTCAGGCGGTGGTCGGCGCGGGGGCGTCGGGCAGTTCGGCGCTCGCTTTGCCGGTGCGCTCCAGGGTGGCCGCCTCGCCGATCAGGGCGACGAGGTACTCGGGGTCGTCGTCGCGGATCTCCACGTCCACGAGGGACCCGGCCGTCGCGAGCATCGCGCGGCAGTCCGAGGAAAGGTGCCGGACGTGGAGCGTCTTGCCGAGTTTGCGGTAGCGTTCGGCGAGAACGTTGATGGCTTCGAGGCCCGACATGTCGCAGACGCGGCCGTCGAGGAAATCGACGACGACGTTCTCCGGGTCCTTCGCGGGGTCGAAGTGGTTGTTGAAGTCCGTCACCGATCCGAAATAGAGCAGTCCGCTGATGGAATAGACGCGCTCTTCGGGGCTCTCGGCGACCGTCGAGATCGTGACGTGGCGCGAGCTCTTCCAGGCGAAGACCAGCGCGGAGACGATCACGCCGGCGAAGACGGCGAGCGCCAGATCGTGCCAGACGGTCACGACGGTGACGATGCCGATGACGAGCATGTCGCTCTTGGGGACCTTGCCGAAGGTCTTGAACGTGGCCCACTCGAAGGTGCCGATGACGACCATGAACATGACGCCGGTGAGGGCTGCGATGGGAATGCGGTCGATGAAGGGGGAGCCGAAGAGAATGAAGAGCAGCAGCGAGACGGCCGCCACGATGCCCGATGTGCGCCCGCGGCCGCCGGACTCGATGTTGATGAGGCTCTGGCCGATCATGGCGCAGCCGCCCATGCCCTGGAAGAATCCGGCGACGACGTTGGCGGCGCCCTGCGCGACGCACTCGCGGTTGCCCTTGCCGCGCGTTTCGGTGACGACGTCGATGAGCTGAAGCGTCATCAGCGACTCGATGAGGCCGATGGCCGCGAGAATCGCGGCGTAGGGAAAGATGAAGGCGAGGGTGTCGAGGTTCAGCGGTATGGTGGGAAGATGCGGAAGAGGAATGCCGCCCTTCACGGATGCGAGATCGCCGACGGACTGGGTATCGACGCCGAAGGCGACGATGCCGGTCACGACCAGGATGGCGACGAGCGAGGAGGGGACGGCTCGGGTCAGTTTGGGCAGCAGCCAGATGATCGCCATGGTGAGCGCCGTGAGCCCCAGCATGGTCCAGAGGGCGCCGCCCTCCAGCCAGCCGCCGACGGCCGCGCCCTCGCGCGACTTGAACATGTCGAGCTGCGAAAGGAAGATCACGATGGCGAGTCCGTTGACGAAACCCATCATCACGGGATGGGGAACGAGACGGATGAGCTTGCCGAGACGGAACGTGCCGGCGAGCACCTGGAGAACGCCCATGAGGATCACGGTCGCCAGCAGGTACTCGAGTCCGGCCCCCTCGCCGCCGCGAACCTCGCCGGCCTTGACGAGCGAAACCATCACGACCGCCAGGGCGCCGGTGGCTCCGCAGATCATGCCGGGACGACCGCCGAACGCGGCGGTGATGAGTCCGACGAAGAAGGACGCATAAAGCCCCGCGAGCGGCGAAAGCCCCGCCACGAAGGCGAACGCGATGGCCTCGGGCACGAGGGCGATGGAGACCGTGAGGCCCGAAAGGATGTCGTCCTTCCAGGTCCCGCGCTTCTTCGTGAACATGTTCAGCATGTGGAGCGGTCTTCCGTAGTCGAACAGATGCGGCGTACCGGCGCCGACCCTCCGGACTCGTTTCGGCGGGGGCGGTGAAAGGCGTGCCGGGTCTCCGGGAAGGCAACCCATTCCTTCCCGCCGGACGTGCGGGGGCGGATCGCGGCACGGGCGCTTTGCCCGCTGCGGCAACGGCTGTCGCGGCGGGTAAAGCCGTTTAGGGTCTGCGGCGTCTTCGCACCGCGCTCACCGGATCATCCACAGATCCAGGGGATTCGCCTGGCGCTCGATCACGACCTGCTCGAATCCCTCGTAGCTGACGTTCTGGAATCCGAAGGCGGAAATGAGACCGCTGGGCGGCTGCGCGTCCGGCACGCTGGAACCGGGCGGCGCGATATAGACGAGCGTGTCGGCGGAGGTATGAGTCCCGCCGCGCACGAAAATGGAAACGCTGGCGGAGGGCGACACGGTGACCGCATCGTTGCCGCCGCCGGCGGAGACGACGAGGGACTGGACCCCGGCGATTCCCTGTGGTCCGGAACCCGTCAGGCCGTTGTCGTCGAGAAGAATGCTGTTGGGCGCGGCGCCAGGCGCGATGGAGATAACGTCTCCCCCCGGACCGGCGGTGTAGAAGACGTCGTTCGCGAGAATGTCGCGGTAGATGCCGGGAAGCGTTCCGGTGGACAGGCCGTAGACCGTGGCCTTGAGCGTGTCTTCCGTGCCGCTGGTGTAGACTTCCTGGCGATCGTACTCGTCCTGCACGCAATCCAGGTCGATGTCGTCGGGCGACCCGAAGATATTGTCCGCACCGACCCCGAGGGAATTGGCGATGATGCCGCCCTTGTCCTGGATGTTGGGCTGGGCGTTGTCGTTGATGGTGTGCCAGTTCCCGAAGAAGTGGCCGGCCTCGTGGGAGGCGATGTTTCCGATACCGACTCCGACGAGATCGACCTTCGTGTTTCCACCGGTGATCGCGAACTGGTTGAAGGAGTTGGGGTCCGACGCCTCCCTGCTGACGAGATCGAGCAGCACGACGGCGGTTTCCTCGGACTGGTAGTTGCCGGGATCGATGCTTTGCGCGATGCCGATGGTCTCGACGCCGAGCTGCGCCATCGTGCCGCCGATGATGACGCGGCTCACGTTGGGAAGACCGAAGGGGTCGGGGTGGTCGCGGCTGTTGAGAATCGTGAGGGCGAAGTCGCCGGCGGCTCCGGTGACCACATAGTCGCCGTTGCCGCCAACGGCCTTCATGTCGGCGGAGAGGTTCTCCTCGACGACCTGGATGATCTTGTCGATGAGCTGCGATTCCTGCTGGGCGGGGATTCCCCAGTTGGCGAGAAAGCCGGCGAGAGGCGTCAGGGCGCGCAATTCGTCGGGTCCCATCACGACGCTGGCGTTGAGCGTGGCTCCGTCGAAGTCAAGAAAGAGAATCTGGCGCGAGCCGACCGGTTTGGCGGTCATGCCGGGATCGGAAACCACGATGTCGACCTGCCACGGTTCGTCGGGAAGAAGAACTCCGTCGGAACGCAGTTCCATCGCGTAGCGGCCGGTCGAGGGCACGACGAACGCGTGGGAGGAGCCGCCGCGCGGAAACGGCGAGCCGGGCGCGCCCAGGGAATTGACGTCGAAGGCGGAATAGGCGCGGGGAGCGCCGCCGGGGGAAACGGTGCCGAGCGACGTGACGCCGCCCAGGGCGCGGGCGCTGAAGACCTGGCCTTCGACGAGATCGAACTGGAGCCAGTCGGGGTCCTTGTTTCCCGTCGTGACGATGATGGTGTACCATCCGGTCGAGCCCGCGCCGGAACCGATTCCGAGAAACGGGTTGTCGGGAAAGTTCAGTTCGAGAAAGGGCTCGCCGATGAGCTGGGCGCCGATGACGAGGTAGTACGTGCCGGCGGAGGGCGCGGTGAAATGCAGCAGCGCGTCCTTGTTGGTTCCCATGGGGTCCTCGTCGCCGTGGGCGGCGATGATCGTTCCGAAGGAGTTGTAGACGCCGATGGCCGGGTCGAGGGACGCGGAGGCGAAGGGGTCCGGCGTCGTGACGTCGAAGGTGAATCGCTGCCCCTGGGCGGCCTGGAAGCGGAACAGGTCGAAGTCGCCGCTGAACACCGGCGCGTCGCCGATGAATCCCTCGATGATGAATTCGGCGAGAGCGTTGGCCTCGCCGATGATGGGAATGGCCTCGCTGATGGTGCCGTTGTTCTCGAAGGCGGAGACGAGCGGGGTGAGGCGGTGGACCGTCAGCGAATACGCGCCGGTCGATCCCGCGCCGCGGCCGGTGCCGGGCTGCTGGGGGTTCTGCGGAAAATTCGCGCTCTGCGGATTGCGCGCGACGCCGGCGATGCAGAGATAGTACGTTCCGGCGACTTCCGGCGTCGTCGTGAAGTAGGGATCGAACTTGGAGAAGGGCACCTCGTCGTCGTTGATGAGGAGAAGCTGCCCGCCGGCGTTGTAGATTGCGGCGATGGGATCGAGTCCGTCGGTGGTCGTCACGTCGAACAGTACGAGTTCGCCAGGCTCTGCGGTGAAGGAGTAGAAGTCGAAGTCGCCGCTGGTGCCGCCGAACTGGCCGTCGCCGATCTGCGCGCTGACGACGCGGCGGCCGTTGGTGACGGATGCGGCGAGCCCGATCGGAGTCGCCGTGCCGATGGAGTCGTTGTTCTCCGGCGCCGTGAAATCCGTCGGCGCCGGTGGAGAGATGGGAGTGTCGCGAAAACCGGTGATCGTGGCGGCTCCGGTGGCAAGGGAGACCAGGTTCGCGGTCTGGCGCGTGTCGTTGGGTTCGGCCTCGCCGAAGACCGGCCCCTTGGGAAAGGCGTTAGGCGTCCTGGCGGACTTCTCGAGCTGGCCCCGCGCCCAGTCCGTCAGCCCCTTGGGCTTCGTCGGATCGAAGATCGTGTTGCCGCACCAGGAGGGTTCCTCGCCGTTCAGCCGCTGCGCGCCGACGAGCGCCGCCATCGGCACGAGGAGCGCCACGCAGAAGATCGCCCTGAGAATTGCCGACCGGTCTTGCGATGCCCTCTGTGCCATGTCTCGGACCCCTGATTTCGAAGCAAGAGCCATTGGCAGAAGTCCGACGACGACGGGCAAGCGGTGTGTGGCCGACGGAACACGCCCAAAAAAACCGGTGCCCCCGCGTCGCCTTTCCGCACCGGCGGGAAGAAGCGGATTCGGATAGCACCGCCCCCGCTCCGACGGACAGCCTGCCCTCAGTTCGCGACGGGAGATTTCCATGCTTGCTCGACGGATCATTCCCTGCCTGGACGTCAAGGACGGGCGGGTGGTCAAAGGTGTCAACTTCGTGGAGCTCGTCGATGCCGGCGACCCGGTGGAGTGCGCGAAAGCGTACGATGCGGCCGGGGCGGACGAGCTGGTCTTTCTCGACATCACGGCGAGCCACGAGCGCCGCGGCATCATGCGCGACGTGGTGCGCGAAACGGCGTCGCACTGCTTCATGCCGCTGACGGTGGGCGGGGGACTGCGCACGATCGACGACATACGGGCGATGCTGCTGGCCGGCGCGGACAAGGTCTCGCTCAACACGCCGGCGGTGCAGAACCCGGAGTTCGTGCGGGAGGCGTCGAAGCGGTTCGGCGCGCAGTGCATCGTCGTTGCGATCGACGCGCGGCGGCGAACCCGTCCGGCGGAAGGCGAAGACGCCGATCTGCACGCTGCGGACGAGGCTGGCTGGGAGGTTTTCACTCACGGCGGGCGTACGCCGACGGGACTCGATGCGGTGGAGTGGGCAAAGCGCGTGGAGGAACTCGGCGCGGGGGAGATTCTGCTGACGTCGATGGACGGCGACGGAACGAAGGCGGGCTACGACATCGCGCTGACGCGGGCGATCTCCGAAGCGGTCGGGATTCCGGTCATCGCCTCGGGCGGAGCCGGCAACCTGGACCACATGGCGGAGGCTCTTCTCGCGGGGAAGGCGGACGCTGCCCTGGCGGCGAGCATCTTCCACTTCGGCACCTACACCATCGGCCAGGCGCGCGAACATCTGCGCGGACGCGGCGTTCCGGTGCGCGAACACGCGGGGCACCGATGATGCTCTGACTCCCCCATCCGGGGAATTCGATTGTCAGGCGTTGCGAATGCGCGCCGGATTGGGTTCCATGCGGTGCGGTTCCGCGACGCGAGAGGACGGGGTATGGACGGGAAGCGACCCGAAGGGCACAGAACCATCCGGTATCCGATCGCCGCGCTCGCGGCGGCGGGACTGGTCTCGGCGGGTGCTGCGGATTCCGTGCGGTTCGCGGAGGACACGGTCCACGCGTACGAGGGCGACGGATCGGCGCTGGTCGTCGTCGAACGGACCGGCGCGTCGGAGAGCAGTGCGGTCGTGCGGCTGCGAACTCGCGAACTGTCGGCGGAGCGGCGCCGCGATTTCCGCGGCAAGACCAGAATCCTGAAATGGGAAAAGGGCGAGTCGGGTCCGAAGGCCTGGTCCGTTCGCCTGCGGGACGACGGCATCGAGGAAGGCGACGAGTCCTTCGTCGTGGAGATCGACCGCGTGCGCGGAAGCGCGGTTTCGGCCTCCAACGTGTTCTGCGAAGTCTCGATCGTCTCGCTGGATGGCGAAGGTCTGCCCTCCCACGTCCAACAGACGCCGGCCTTCAAGGCCGCGAAGGGGGCGCTGGCGAGGAACCTGCCGTCGGGTTCGACGGAATTCGACGAGGGCGGCTCCACGCGCAACGTGGACCGTTCGCGCACGGTGGCCGGGATCGGCGACGTGGACGGCGACGGGTACGACGACTTCGCCATCGGCGAACCGGGCGAGTTCGTGGCCGGCTACTTCGGCCAGTGCGAATGCCCCGAGTGCCTGGCCGGATGGGTGTGGGTGGTGTTCGGCGGCGAGACGATTCCGGCCGAACTCGACGAGTCCGACCCGCGCACGATCCGCATCTTCAGCCCCGACACCGCCTGCCGGGAGGACGGACTTCGGCGCCCCAACGGGTTCGGCAGCGACGCGATGGGCGCGGGCGACCTGAACGGGGACGGATATTCGGATTTTCTGATCGCGGTGCCCCTGTCGGGAACGTTTCCGGGTCACACTCACGGTCCCGGAGCGATTCACGTCGTGTTCGGCGGCGCGGACTTTCGCACGAGAGCGCACGATCTCTCCACCCCCGACGGAATCGCGGGCACGCGCATCGACGGCAACGGCACGCTCGGCGACGTGTTCGCGAACCGTCCTCTGGGGATGATCGCCGGGCCTTCGGAGCGCATCGCCTCATCCGGCCTTCCATCGCTCGTCGTCGGGTATTCCGGTACGTTCCTGAACCGCATCGACGGTCTGCACGGCGCCTGGCCGCCGGTGATCGACCTCGCGGAGCTGAACGATCCGGTACCGGCGCCTTTGTTTCCGGGCATCCGCCATGCGGGCATCGAGCCGTCGGGCATCGGCGACTTCGACGGCGACGGCTGGGGGGACTACGCGGTGAGCGCGTCCTCGCCGAACGAGGTTTCGCCGAAGGCCGCGATTCGCTACGGAGGGCCGTCGGCCATCGGGCGCACGACGACCATTCACGTTCAGAAGTTCCACACCGACACCTGGTACGACTTCGACTGGTTCGCGGAACAGGCGGCAGGCATTGGCGACACGAACGGCGACGGGTACGCCGAGATGATCGTCGCGGGCGGGAAGTCGGCGTATCTCGTCTTCGGCCACGGGAATCCGGCGGAGTCGTTCTCCGTGGGTACGGCGGCGGGAAACCCCGCGCCGGTGCTGGCGGCGGAACGCGTCGTCCGCATCGGACACCAGACGTTCTGGCCGGGAAGAAACTCGGACCACAACACCTCCGTCTCCCCCGCCGGGGACGTGAACGGGGACGGACTCGCGGACTTTCTGCTCGGTTTCCGGTCGAGCGCCACGCTTCCGGACACGGGATTCGAACAGGTCGCGAGAACCTATCTGATTCTCGGCGGATCGATCGACCCGGCGACGACTGACGCGATCGACGACATCGACGCGTGGATCGACGGAGGAGGCGGGGCGCGAGGTTCGCGACTCGACGGCTACGGAGGTTCGTCCGACGTGGCGGGCGACGTGGATGGCGACGGACTGAGCGAGTTCCTCGTCGCCGTGCGGCGCGAATCAGTGATCGATCACGAAGCGACGCTCTTCTCGTACACGGAAACGCCGGCGGCCGATTCGACCGTGACGCTCTTCGTTCCGAACGGCGACGCGCCTTCCGTTCCGATGGGCACCACCGGCACCGCGCGCGAGGGCGTCTCGTGGACGCGGTGCGCGCTGGACTTCGCCGGCGGATGGTCCTCCCTCAGAGCGGACACAAGCCTGGAGCAAGTGACGCTGCACCGAGGCGCGAACGGCGTATCGAACCTCCCCGTTCCCCACGCCGCGGTCGCGTGGCGGTTGCAGAGCGAGCGCACGGGCTTTGGAACGCTGGACGTCGAACTGAAGTACCTGAGTGCGGAGCTGCCGCTGGAACTCGCGGAGGAGGACATCGAGGTTCTTCATGCGACGTCCGCGAACGGCCCGTGGCGGCGTCTTCCGACGACGCGTTCCCCGGAGAGCGATCGCGTCACCGCCCGACTCGACGAAGCGGACGCCGGCGCGGAGAACTGGTTCGCCCTGGGCGAAACGCTTCGCGAATCGACGGCGCCGTGCGAACCCGGCGACGCGGACTGCGACGGCGTCGACGACGGGGATGCCATCGCCGCGGGAGTGGTCGCGGACTGCAACGGCAACGGCGTTCCCGACCGCGCGGAAACGAATCGCGCGATGCTCTTCGACGGCGTCGACGACTGGCTGGAGGGCGGCACGCATCCCGACTTCCGTCTCGACGGCGATCTTCTGATCTCGCTGCGCATCAACGTCTCGGGCGATGCGCCCCGGAACGAGTCGCTGCCGGTTCTGGTCAAGGGCGATCCGGACGCGGACGACTTCGAGTACGCGCTCTCCGCCGTGACGACGGACCGGAACTACTACACGCTCCTGTTCGAAACGACGAACGCGGGCGGCGACACGTACCGCATCCTCGACATCCGCTCGACGGACGCCGGTTCGCATCTCGTCTACGACCGGTGGTACCATATCGCGGTGACGCTGCGGCGCGACAACACGCTCCCCTTCGGCACCCCGTACGTTTCGTTCCATCTGAACGGCCGCCAGGCGGCGTCGTGCATCTCCGACCTGGGGAAACCGTGCCCGACGCCGGGTCTCGGAACGGCCGGCACGTATCCGCTCCTGATCGGGCGCTGGCCCGACGCGAACCGGCCGATGTTCCAGGGGATGCTCGACGACATCACCATGTGGAGAGGCGCGCAGTCGTCGGGCCTGGTGCCGAACACGCTGGCGCAATCGAAGCAGACCGGCAACGAGGCGGGGATGACGACGTGGCTGCGCTTCGACCGCGACCGCAATCTCCCGACGGTTCGCAACGAGAAGGCCGGCGCCACATCGGCGTTCGTCGCGCACGGAAGCCCGCGCATCGTCGCGGGGGCGCCGATCGGCACTTCGCTCGCGGACGCGGATGGCGACGGCCTCGTCGATTCCTGCGGGGACTGTCCGACGACGTTCTTTCGCAATCCGGTTCGCGACGGCTTTCCCGGATCGGGACTCGGCGACCCGATGATCACCTGGTTTCGCGGGCGGTACGTGTTGTCGGGAACCACCTCCGCACTGAAGGGATACCTTGGGTGGTCCTCCCGCGATCTGGTGAACTGGTCGGTGGACGGACTGATTCTCGATGGCAGCCACACGATGATCTGGCAGGGGCACTGGGCCCAGACGTCGTTCTACGGAGCCGACATGGTCGTGCGAACCAATCCGGACGGAACCGGGCGGTTCTTCATGATGTACGGCGCAGGGCTGCAGGACGAACCGGTGGCGACCCGCATCGGCGTGGCCTCGTCGCCTTCTTCGTTCCTGTCATTCGAGCCCCTGGTTCCCGCCGCAAGCGATCCGCCCGACCGATACGGGCCGGGCATGATCTACGACGGGAACTACGTCTTCGACGAAGACGGAACGCCGTACGCGATTATGTCCGGCAACTTCACGAACGGGAATCCGCCCAACCTGCTGGAACTGCGACCGGTCATCCGCGAACTCGAAAGCGATCTCGCGTTCGCGAAACCCGGCGTCCCCGAGACTGTCGTCGCGCCGGACGACGCCGCGCCGTGGACGCTGGCGTCGCTGGCCCGCGAAGCGCCGGAGAACGTCGTCGCCGGAGGATGGTACGGCTCGGCGGAACTGCCCGACCTGGTTCGCTCGCGGTGGCAGTGGAGAGGTTCCGACACGCCTGGAACGGACACGTTTCGCGTCGCGTTTCCTTCGGAGTCCGACACGTTGCGGATCGACTGGGGCGATCTGGGCGACGCGGACGGCACACCCGTCGAGATCAGGAGAACGACGGCGGGCAATCCGCTGGTCGCGGCGGGAACGGCCGTTTCCTTCGGGTCGTCGCTGTTCGAGTTCGATCCGGTTCCCGCCGGCACGCTGCGCGTTTCGATGACGAAGGCGGTCGCCGGTCCACTGACGGTAGCGCGCGCCCAGGCGTTTTCGACCGACGGCGCCACGATTGGTTTTTCGATCGCGGCGGAGACCGCGGGTTCGGAGCTTCGCGCCGCATGGGGATGGACGTCGAAGCCGGGCAACAGCGCGGAATCCCTCGTCGTGGACATGGTGGAACCCGCGCTGGTGGACGAGGTCCGCGTCTTCTGGGAAGCGGCGTCCGGGGGAGCGACGTTCCAGACGTTCGTCTCGCGCGACGCGGAGACGTGGGAATCCGTTGGCGCAAGCCGCTCCGCCGCGACCGGCCGCGGGGAACGCGTTCGTTTCTCGCCGCAGGAGGCGCGCTATGTGCGCATCGATATCGCGAAGTCCCCGACGGGGTCGGTGGCGATCGGCCGCATCGAGGCGTTCGGTGGCGGGGAAGGCGCCGACCACGCGCTTTCCGGCAACGTGACGGCATCGGACACGAACCGGTTCGCCGCCATCATGGAAGGTCCCGCCGCCTTCAAGCGCGGCGACACGTGGTACATGCTCTTCGCCGGAAACGCCTACAACACGCACGACTACGGCATCGGCTACGCGACAGCGCCAGCGGTCGAAGGACCGTGGACGATGGCTCCGGAGAACCCGATCGGCTCGAAGAAGTTCCATTCCGGCATCGTCGGCCCCGGCGTTTGCGACATGATCCTCTCGCCCGACGGGACGGAGATGTGGGGCATCTATCACGCCTATCACACGCCCTACGGGAACTTCACCCGCAGCGCCTGGATCGACCGCCTGGAATTCCGGAGCGACGGCAGTCTCTTCCTGGTCGGCCCCACGGCGCTGCCGCAGGTCGTCCCCTCGAACGCGCCGAATCTCTCGCCGCTCGCGACGATCGCGGCCACCAGCAACCAGGCCGAAGCGGCGCTGCTGGCGGACGAAGACGCGAACACCGCGTGGACCTCGGACGATACGGACACGCAGACCGTGACACTGGATCTGGGCGGGCTCTTCGAGGCCAAGTCCCTGGTCGTGGACTGGGAGCCGGGACGGTTCGCGACGGACTGGTTCGCCGAGGTCTCGACGGACGGCACGGACTGGGTGCTTGCGACCGATCGTTCCGGAGGCACCATCGAGTACCTCCGCTATCCATTCGACGATTCGTTTCCCGCCCGGTACGTTCGCATGACGCTGACCGGCGCCGCCGGCGGGGCGGACGCGTTCGGCATTCGCGAGCTGGAAGTGCGCGGCGAACGGTGCCCGCTCTCGAACGTCGCGGACGACGCGACGGTTCCGACCGAAGCGAAGGGCGACGGAACGAGCCTCGCGATCGACCTGCATGGCGTGTACGGCATCGAAGGCGTTCGCGCGCCCCTGGACGCCGCGAACGCGATCATGTTGGAGCTCAGCGCAGACGGTGCGGTCTGGCGCGACATCGCGTTCGACGCCGTGCAGGGCGACGGCGCGACGTTCCTTCACCTGGGCAGTTCGCCTCCCGCCCGGTTCGTCCGTCTCTCGGCCGAGACGCCCGTGTCGGCGCTCGATGTCTTCGCCCTGCCCCGACGTCTGGAACCGGTGGTGGCCGGCGGCGCCATCACGGCGAGCGAGAACGCCGGCGGTGCGCCTGCCGCTTTCGATGGCGATATGGCTACGGGCTGGAGCGCGAGCGCGACGGATGCCTGGATCGGGTTCGATGCCGGGCGCCCGCGAACGGTTCGGGGGCTGGACGTTCGGTGGGAGGAAAACGAATGGCCCGGCGCGTTCGATCTGATGGCGAGCGAGGACGGCGAGGACTTCTTTCCCGTCGCGGGGGTGATCGCGAGCGGAGGGGAGGAAGCGAACGCGTTGGTGGAAACGCCGGCGGTCACCGCGCGATACTGGCGGCTGCGGTCGAAGGGCGATGCGCCGGATACGATCCGGCTGCTCGAATGGTCGGTCCTGGCCGAGATCGATTGAACCGCGTTCGCGCGGTTCGCAGTCGCGGAATGGCGGCTGGCGGGCGCCCGGACCGCCGTATTCCCAAGGCGCCGTTCTTGCTTTCAGTGAACGATCCACGCGGAAAGAGGACACGCACATGAATCGAAGACATGCGGGAATGGCGGCGGCATTCGTCGCCGGAATCGTGGTCGCCGGCACGGCCGCCTACACGCAGGAGGAATGGACGCGTCTGCCGGCGGTGATGGAGACGCTGCTCCCCCGCCAACAGGAGGCCCGCGAGATCGTCCGGGGCGACATCGTCTTCGCGACGGCGGAGACGGACCTGCAGGACCTGCCGCTGCTGGTCGCGCCGGAGGGCTCCAACACCCCGGGCCGCTACCAGGCCGTGGCGCTCGACGGTATCCCGGAGTTCGTCGTTCTCGACACGCAGACGGGACTCGCACGCCGGTTCACCGATGCGGGATCGGTGCTGGTCTACAGCAGCCACGTTCCGAACCACGTGCTCGAACAGGGCATACGGAAGCACGACGCGTTCGAGAGCGTCACGCGGCGCGAACTGAGAACGCGCCAGCCGTAGCGGCGGAGTTCGAGTTGGCGGTTGCACACGGCAAGGGGCTCGCGCATGGGATTCCCCCATGACGCTGAAGCACGCCAACGATCTGATCGACGCGGGAGACTACGAGAGCGCCCTCGCCCATCTTGCCCGGCTTGCCGAGTCCCCCGCCGACGCGCCCGACGCCTTCGGACACCGGGCGTACCTCTATCGTGCGATGGGCCGCTACGAGGAGGCTCTGGCGGACTACGACGCGTTGCTGGAGAGATCGCCGGACAACCTGGAGGCGGCCTCCTATCGCGGCGAGATGCTGTTGCGGATCGGTCGCGACCAGGAGGGCATCGAAGCGCTGCTGGATGTGCTGGGAAGGAACCCGCTTCAGCCCGAACCCGTGGAGATGATCGCCGAGTACCAGGCGCGGCGCTCCTCCATTCGAAAGCATCCGCGACGCCTCGTTCCGTCCGCGCTCCAGACTCCCCCGGTGAACCCGGTCATCGAGCGACTGGAGGCCGATCCGGAGAGCTATCCCGGCTCCGTCTTTCCTGAGATCGGAAGAATCCTCTACGATCTCGTTCGCCTGGTGCGGCCGCGCGTCGCGCTGGAGACCGGATCGTTCAAGGGGTACTCCACGGTCACCACCGCGCAGGCCATGAAGGACAACGGCGGCGGGCACCTTCACGCCTTCGATCTGTTCCAGAAGCACCCCGGATACGTTTCGCCGGTACTGGGCCCGTGCGAGGACGGCACGCGAATCGTCCGGGGACACCTGGAACACGCCGGGCTTGCGGGATACGTGACGCTGCACAAGGGGGACTCCTCCCTGCGCATTCGCAAGGACCTCTCGCTCCACGCCGGGAAGATCGACTTCGCCTTCATCGACGGGGACCATACGATCAAGGGCTGCCTGAAGGACTGGAGCGCGGTGGACGAGTTGCTCGCACCCGGCGCTCTTGTGCTGCTGCACGACACGGAGCCGGATCTGTGCGGATGGCTCGGACCGAGGTATCTTCTGGAGAAGCTCGGGCGCGGCTCGGAAACCGGATACCACTGGGTGAACCTGCCCTCGCCGGAGGGCTTCGGTCTCGCGCTGATCCAGAAGAAGAGGGCGGAAACCTGGAAGACCGTTCGCCCGTCGCTGGTCGATCTGGCGGTGGAACGGTTCCACCTGCGAAAGCATGGCTGGGTATAGCGACTGGTTCGCACGATTCCGGAGAGCGAATCAGGGCGTGATCGTCACGCGCAGCGTCTTTCCGCGCGGGCCGAGAATCTTGCCGTAGCTGTTCACCGCCAGTGGTCGGACTTCGTAGACGCCCGGTCGCGGAAATCCGTCGCAGGGCCTTGAAACGACTTCCATGAACGGTTCGGCGACCAGGACGAGTCGCGGCGTCGTTTCGTCCAGCAGCCGGGGGGGTGGGAGAGCCTTGCCGGGCTCGGAAATCTCGTAGCCGACGGTGGTGGCTCCGCGTACGCGGCGCGCGTCGTGATGCCAGCAGTGTTTCCTCTCGCGCATCCCGCATTCGAGGGGATGGACACGCATCTCCACGGCGCCATGCGGACCGATCGCGGCGAGCGAGGCCTTCGCAAGCCGCAGGACGGACCGAAACCAGTGGCGCGCCGACGGACGCAGTCCGACGAATTCCTTCGATTCGACGAGGGACTGCGCGGCCCATTTCGCGAAGTGCGTTCGCCAGCCTCCGCTCGGACGCGATCGGGAAAGACGCGCACGAAGCGCCAACAGGCGGCGTGCGTCGCTGCCGGTGGAAACCGCATGATCGCGAAGCACGCCGGGAAGGCGCCTGCTTCCGGCCGCGATGGCCAGGTCCGGCACGCCGTTCCCGGCGGGATATCGGCGTGTTCCGTCGACGGTGATCCACACTCCACCCTCTTCGTCCGCGCGCAGCGGCTGAAGCGTTTCGGGACAGCGCAGTGCGGCAGCGGGCAGACCGCCAGGAGCCGGTGACGGAACGGAAGCGCGTGTCGCGCTGGCGGGCCGGAGGAGTTCGCGGAGAATCCACGCACGCGAAACGCTAGGCTTGTCGGACAGCGCCCGAAGCGCGCCATCGCTCTTCTCCGCGACGCCGATCATGCCGAGATGGTGCGAGCGCGCGGTGGAATCCGTCGCGATGCGGTGAATCCCGCGCGCCGCCTCCTGCGGGTCGTCCGGAGGAATCGGGACGCTCCGCGCGAGAGCGTAGGAACCCTGCGGGACGAACCGAATCCGGTCGCGGCCGAAGACGGTCTCCCAGTCCGAACGCATGCTCCAGTACCGCTCGGCGTGTTCCTCGGCATGGTTGAGGGACTGAAGCTGGACCCAGCGCTCGAACCGGTTGCGCGCGAACTCCTGCGTTGTGACGACGACGGCCGTGCGCGCGACGCGCCGGCATTCCGCCATGGCTTCCAGGGGAAACTCAAGGTGCTCGACGACTTCGGAGATGACGACGACATCGAAGGAGTCGTCCGCGAAGGGAAGAAGGCTCGCGTTGGCGGGAACGGCCCGAACGCCGCAGAGTTGCCACGCTCGGCGGCACGCCTCCGAAGAGAGGTCGGTCCCGAGAACCTGGCAGCCGAGAAGCGTGCGCGCCTTGTCGAGCAGGAACCCCTCGCCGCATCCGACGTCGAGCAGCGTGCGCGGCTTCAGGCGCGAGAGAACGTCCAGCAGGCGATAGGCGAGCGGGTAATAGAACCCCGGCGCCACGCCCGCTTCCGCATCGCGAAGGCGCGACAACCCGAAGACGGGGGCGAAGGGACGGTATCGCCCGCCGACAAGTCCCTGTTGATACCGGATTTCGAGCCAGTCGCGCGTGCGATGAAGATAGTCCGTTTCCATTCGCCGTCCGATCCTGGACCTGGATGTATGGGGCCCGGCCCCAAGGGTCGAACGAAAAGAGGCAGCCGGACGCGCGCCTCCCTGGCGGACACGGCTTCTGTTGCGCTGGCGGTGGAGCCTTCCGAGTGTCGGTGGATCGTGGCAGGAGCCGATCGCGATGGGTATTCGCAGTATCAGCGGACTTCTCGGACTGAACGTCGTCGTGGCCGTCGTATACTACGGCCTGGCGGTGGCGGTGCGGTTCCTGACGCTGGAGCCGGTCGGGATCGTTCCGTTCTGGCCGGCGGCGGGATTCGCCGTGGCGGTCGCGATCCGCTTCGGCTGGAAGCCCCTGTTCGGAGTCTGGCTGAGCGCGACCCTCTACCAGATGCATACGTTCGGGGCGACCGGCGGAATCGGAGCGTTCCTCAACGCAGGGGTCCCCGCCCTGGGGACTGCGCTTCAGGCATGGGTGGCATCGACGCTGATCCGCCAGCGCTTCGGCAACAGGGCCCGCCTCGATCACGGTCCGGACATCCTGCTGTTCTTCTTTCTGGCGGGCCCCGTCGCCTGCCTCACGGCATCGACGATCGGAGCGTTCTCGCTGCATCTTCTCGGCGCGATCGGCGCATCCGACATCCCGGGCGTCTGGATGCCGTGGTGGATCGGCGACGCGCTGGGCGTCGTGGTTCTGGGGCCGCTCTTTCACATCTGGCTTCTGCCGAAGTCGGCGGCGCGCATCCGCCGCCTCCTTTCGGTCACGGCGCCGGCAGGCGTGTCGATTCTCGTGGTGCTGCTCCTGTTCACGCAGATGCGCGAAAGAGAGCTGGTCGATGCGAGAGAGGCGTTCGACCGGTATGCCGCCTCGCTGGCCCGCAACCTGGAGAGTCGCCTGGCCTCCTGCGAGACGGTCCTGGACGGACTCCAGGCGCTGTTTCTGACGCAGGACCGCGTGTCGCGGGCACAATTCGCGAACTACACGCTGGCGGTGCTGGAAGACCTGCCCGGCGTCGCGGCGCTGACGTGGAATCCGCTTGTTTCGCCAGCGGAGGGCAATGCGCTGAGAGAACTGGCGATACTCGAGGGAGTCGCGGACTTTCAATGGAGCCGGCGCGACAGGACGGGTGGCGTTTCGCCATCGGATGCACCAGGCGAAGGGCCCGTCGTGTACTATATCGAGCCGGTCGAAACCAACAGGGGAGCGCTCGGCTACGCCATCAGCGGAACACCCGCCGCCGATGCAGCCTGGCGAAGAAGCGCTTCGACGGGAACGGCTTCGGCGACCGCACCCCTGCGCCTCGTCCAGGAGCAGGACGAACAATACGGGCTGGTCTGCTACGCCCCCGTCTATTCGGGCGGGCGGATTCCCGCGACGGAGGCGGATCGCGACCGGCTGCTTGTCGGCACGGTGAGCGTCATCCTGCGCGGGCGGGAGTTCCTGACCAGCGCCATTCCGGCCGGGGAGGCGCAATGGATGCACGTCGCGTTCGAAGCCGCCACGGAAGAGGGTGACGGGTTCTCGGCGCTGGGGGGAATGGGCGAAGAGGAAGCCGGACTGGGCGAGTTCGAGTTCACCGCGGGCAGCATGATGTTCGGAGGACGCGAACTGCGCCTGCGGTTTCGGCCGACGAAGGATTTCTTCCAGGGGCGTACGGCGGGCGAAGCGGCGTTCACGCTTCAGATCGGCATGTGCTTCAGCGCCCTGCTGACCGGATTCATGCTGATCGTGACGGGGCACACCGAACGCATCGAGCGCCAGGTTCGCGAGCGAACGGCGGAGCTTCGAAAGGAAGTCGAGGAGAGAACGCGGGCGGAGAGCGCCGCGCAGGAGGCGCGAATCGCGGCCGAGAGCGCGAACCGGGCGAAAGGGCACTTCCTGGCGACCATGAGCCACGAAATCCGAACGCCCATCAACGCCATCGTCGGCATGTCGGACCTGCTGAGCGAATCGCAGCTCTCCGGGGAGCAGCGCGAACACGTGGACATCGTCCGCAGGGCGGGCACGGGCCTGCTGGACCTCGTGAGCGACATTCTCGATCTCTCGAAGATCGAGGCGGGACGGCTCGATCTGAAACCCCGCCCGTTCAGTCTCGCCCATCTTGGCGAGGAAGTCCCCGCGTACTTCCGCAAGCGGGTGTCGGAGAAGGGCCTGAAGTTCGGAGCGAAGGTGGCGACGGACCTGCCGCAACTCGTGATCGGCGATGCGACGCGGCTTCGCCAGGTCCTTATCATCCTGGTCGACAACGCGATCAAGTACACCGACGAGGGCTCGATCGATTTCGAACTCCGGTGCGCGGAGACCCGGCAGGACAAGGCGACGGTCGAATGCGTGGTGCGCGACACCGGACGGGGCATTTCCGACGAGGACGGGAAGAGGCTCTTCGAGCCGTTCGTGCAGATCGACCGCCCGCCGGGCGGTTCGGCCGGCGTGGGACTCGGACTTTCGATCTGCCGCCAGATCGTCCAGCTGATGGGCGGAACCCTCTCCGTCGAAAGCGCGCGCGGAAAGGGCTCCACATTTGCCGTGCGGCTGGTGTTCGAGATCGCGCCGGACATGACATCGACCGCCCGGTTCGACGAATCCTCGGACAAGTTCTCCTTCGCCAGTCTCTCGATTCTCGTCGTCGAGGACAATCCGGTGAACCGGAAGGTCGTGGAGCGCATGCTGGCGCGTCTTGGCGCGAAGGACGTCGAGTTCGCCGAGACCGGCGAGGAGGGCGTGACGGCGGCGCTGTCGCGCGACTTCGACGTCGTTCTGATGGACTGCGATCTGCCGGGCATCGACGGGCT